>DMYQ01000078.1:7421-21020 GCA_003482555.1 Janthinobacterium sp.
CGAGGTGCGACCGGCGAGGTGCGGCCGGCGAGGTGCGCCGACGAATTGCAGGCTTTGCGGCACGCGATGAGGCAGGCGGGCGCGCCGCGTAACCGCCGCCGGTTCTGCATGTCTGGAGAAGCGCGGCGGCGCCTGGTGGTTTTTCACTTCGATGGCATAATCAGCCTCAGGCATATACATGGATGCGGCTGAACCATCATGACAAAATCCCCCGACTTTCCACACCTCGATCTCGGCGCCGCGGAACCCCTGTATCGGCAAATCTATGTCCGCTTCCGCCACGCCATCGCGCAGGGATTGCTACTGCCGGGCGCGCGCATTCCCTCCGCCCGCGCCTTGGCGCTGGAACTCGGCCTGGCCCGGGGCACGGTGGACGCGGCTTATTCGCTGCTGAGCGCCGAAGGCTATGTGGAAGCCCATGCTCAGGCGGGCACCAGGGTCGCGTCGGCGCTGGCGCGCCACGTCCCGGTGGCGCCGGCGGCCCGGCCGGCCGGGCATGCGCTTTCCCCGCCGGACTCGCCCTCGCCATTCAAGCGCCCCTTCCAGATGGGCGTGCCGGCGCTGGATGCCTTTCCGCGCAAGATCTGGGCCGCCCTTGGCGCGCGCGTCATCCGCGCCACCCTGGCCGAGGACATGGCCTATCCGCCTTACTGCGGGGCGCAAGCCTTGCGCATCGCCATCGCCACCTACCTGCGGCTTGCGCGCGGCATAGACTGCGCGCCGGCGCAGGTATTCATCACCTCCGGCTACCGCAACAGCCTGGAACTGGTGGCGCGCGCCCTGCTGCGGCCGGGCGACGGGGTCTGGGTCGAAGATCCCGGCTATCCACCCACCGGCGCGCTGCTCGAGCAGGCCGGCATGAAGCCGATCCCGGTGGCCGTGGACGGGGAAGGCTTGCGGGTGGCGCAAGGCATGGCGGCGGCGCCCGGCGCCCGGGCGGCCATCGTCACGCCGGCCCATCAAAGCCCGCTCTGCGTATCGCTGTCGCTGGCGCGCCGCCTGGCGCTGCTGGACTGGGCGGCGCAGGCCAGGGCCTGGATCGTGGAAGATGATTACGATGGCGAATTTCGCCATGTCGGCCGGCCGCTGCCGGCGCTGCAAAGCCTGGATCGCGAAGGTCGCGTGCTGTATGCGGGGACCTTCAGCAAGGTGCTGTTTCCCGCCATCCGCCTCGCCTATCTGGTGGTGCCGGAAGCGCAAGTGTCCCGCTTCGAACAAGTCTGCGAGACTTTTTCCAGCGGCGGCCCGATGCTGATGCAAGCCATGGTCGCCGGATTCATGAACGAAGGCCATTTCGCGCGCCACATTCAACGCATGCGCGGCCTGTACGGCGAACGCCGGCGGATGGTTGCCACGGAACTGGAACAGGTGCTGGGCGGGCATTTGCACATCGAGCCGCAACCGGGCGGGATGCATATGGTGCTGCGGATGACGGGGCGCAGCGACCGCGCGCTGGCGGCGCGCATGCGGCGCGATGGCATGGCGGCGCATGCCCTGTCGGAGCGCAGCGTGTTGCCGCAAACCGCCTCCGCGCTGCTGCTGGGCTTTACGAATATCGATACGCCGGCGATGGCGCGGGCGCTCGGACAGCGCATCTTGCGCTTGCTGTGAAGCGCATGGCTCAATCAAGTTCTCCATTCATGGCTCTTTTTAATTGAGCCATGGCGTCGCAAGATGCCCCTACTTTAATCAGAAGGGAAATTCATGAGCAAGCGCCTCGAAGTATTCAAACTCGCACCGCAAGCCTACCAAGGTTTCGCCGCCGTCAAAGCCTATGTCGCCACCTGCGGCTTGCCCGGGGAGCTGGTGGAATTGGTCAATTTGCGGGTATCGCTGCTCAATGGCTGCGCGTACTGCATCGACATGCACACGCGCGATCTGCTCAAGCGCGGCGTCAAGGCCGACAAGCTGGCGCTGCTAGCCGTGTGGGAAGAAGCGGCCGCCCTGTTCAGCGACAAGGAACGCGCCGCGCTGGCTTGGGCGGAAACGGTGACCCGCATCGCCGAAACCAGGGCGCCGGATGCCGATTACGAGAAAGCGGCCGCCGTCTTCAGCGACAAGGAATTGGCCGATCTGACCGTGCTGATCTCCCTGATGAGCGCCTTCAACCGCTTCGGCGTCAGCATGCGCATGGCGCCGGCGGCGCTCACGCTCGCGTAGGCGCGGCGCCGGGATATACCGAAGCCGCGTTCAAGAGTTGGTGAACGCGGCCAGCATGCGCCCTTGATTTTGCTCGGATACGGCCAGCGCGCGGCTGTCGAGGTCTGCTTCGACCCAGCCCCGTCGCAGAGCCAGTTGCAGCAGGGCCGCGCCGAGGGCGCCGCCGATGTGCGGGCGCCGTTCGCTCCAGTCCAGGCAGGGGCAGGCGAAGCGGCGCCGCAGCCCGCGCAGCGCCGCCAGGTCGAGGCCGAGGCGGGCGCAGCCGGCCACGCCGGCACCCGACAACTGGTAGTCGGCATTGTCGGGTCCATCGGCCAGCAGCCATCCCTGGGCTTTGACGTGATCGTGCAGGGCCACGGCAACCGAGCCGGCCATGTGGTCGTAGCAGGTGCGCGCGTGGCGCAGCCGATCCGGCGTGTTCGGCTTGAACTCGGGGCGCGGCAAACCGGCGACGATCAGCAGGGCCTCGAGCGCCTTGGCGACGTCTTGCCCGGCCAACTGATAATAGCGGTGCTTGCCTTGCGCCACCACGTGGATCAGCTGCGTTTCTTTCAGCCGGGCCAGGTGGGCGCTGGCCGTCGACGGGCTCACTTGCGCCACCACCGACAGTTCCGTGCTGGTGCGGGCGCGTCCGTCGAGCAGGCAGCACAGCATGCGCGCCCGCGCCGGTTCGGCGATGGCGCCGGCAATGCCGGACAGGTAGAGATCCGCATTCTTTGCAGCCATGGTTCGTCCATCATCGAATTGTTCTCGTAAGCCTTGCAGGATACTGCAGCTCACAGGCCCGCGCAATGACAAGGCGCAAAGCGCGGGCGTCCCTATACAAGGAAATGCGAGGTGGCAATGAACCCTGTCGATCCAATCGAGGCGCTGAGGCACGCCTACCCCTATCCCTATTACGCGGCGTTGGCGGCCGGCCGGCCGCTGCGATTCGACGCCCGCCTCGGCCTGTGGCTGGCCGTCAACGCGGCGGCCGTGGAAGAGGTGCTGTGCCATCCCGACTGCCGCGTGCGGCCGCTGGCCGAGCCGGTGCCGGCCGCCCTCGCGGGCGGTGACGCGGGCGCGGTTTTCGGCGCCCTGGTGCGCATGAACGAGGGCGCCGCCCACGTCCGGCCCAAGCTGGCGCTACGGCAAGCGCTGGCCGGCATCGCCCCGGCCCAGGCGCGCGAGCGGGCCGCCGGCATTGCCGCCGGGCTGGCGGCGGGACGGGATGTGCGCCGGGCCGAGGTCTTGTCGGCCTGGATGTATGAGGCGCCGCTGGCCGCGCTCGCCAGTCTGCTCGGCTTTCCGCAAGAGCAATGGGCGACGCTGACGGCCTCGGTGGCCGACTTCGTGGCCTGCCTGTCGCCCTTGAGCGACGGCGCGCAACTGGGCCGCGCCGACGTCGCGGCGGCCGATTTGCTGCGCGGTTTTCAAGACTTGCTGGACGCGGGGCCGCCCCTTCCCGGCAGTCTGCTGGCCGGCGTCGTCGAGCAGGCGGCCGCCGCCGGCTGGGACGATGCGCGGGCCGTGCTGGCCAATCTGGTCGGCCTGCTGTCGCAGACTTACGAGGCGACGGCCGGTTTGATCGGCAACAGCGTGACGGCCATGCTGAGCGTGCAGGGCCTGGCCGGGATCATGGGCGCCGCGCCCGGCCGGACGCTGGCGCTGGTGCGGGAAGTGAGCCGCTACGATCCCCCGGTACAAAACACGCGTCGTTTCGTGGCGCGCGCCGCGCGCGTGGCCGGCGTCGACGTCGCGGCCGGGCAAACGATCTTGCTGCTGCTGGCGGGGGCCGCCCGCGACCCGGCGCTGTATGCCGATCCGCATGCGTTTTTGCTGGAACGGCCGGCGCCGCGCAGCTTCGGCTTCGGCCACGGGGCCCACGCCTGTCCCGGGCAGGCCCTGGCGTGCGCCTTGGCGGCGGGCGCGCTCGACGCCTTGCTGGGCGCGTCCGGCCCGCCGCTGCCGGGCTCACTGGCGTGGACTTACCGGGCTTCCGTGAACGCCCGCATTCCCCATTTTTTCCATCCACGGGAGGCAATATGATCGCCGTCATTTTTGAAGTCTGGCCGCATGCGCGCAGCAAACAGGCTTACCTGGACATCGCCGCCACGCTCAAGCCCCTGCTCGAACAGGTCGACGGCTTCATCTCGGTCGAACGCTTCCAGAGCTTGAGCGAGCCGGACAAGCTCCTGTCGCTGTCGTTTTTCCGCGACGAGCAAGCCGTCGCGCAATGGCGCGGCCTGGAAGCGCACCGTTCGGCGCAGGGGGCGGGGCGGGAAGGGATTTTTCGCGATTACCGCCTGCGCGTCGCCGCCGTCGTGCGCGACTATGGCCTCGCGGAACGGGAAGGGGCGCCCGAGGACAGCCGCGCCCGGCACGCGGAAAAGCCTTAGTTTTCGCTTACTTTGACCGTCACCCGATAGTCGGGTGCGGGGCCGTTCAGCGCGGGCGCCGCCGCCGGTTCGGCCGCCACCAGCGCAAAGGTCAGCTTGTCCTGGGTCACTTCCTTGGGGCCGCCGGGCATGGCGTCCGACAGCACGAAGCTAGACGAGCCATTCTTGCCGCTGAGCGTGAAGCTGTAGCTGACATAACCGGCCCACACGCACACGGCGCCGGTCTTGCAGCGGCTGTCATTGACGCGCTCGAGCGTCAGGTTTTCCGATTCTGTGATCGGCACGCTTTGACCGACGGCCATCACATGGGTAGCGCTGGCGGGCGGCGCCGCCATGGTGGCGGCGTTGCTGGCGACGCCGCAGGCGCTCAAGGTGGCCAGACCGGCCAGCAGGGAAACCGTGCTCAGCCAGTGTGGCCGGCGCACTGAGCAATGCTGTGACCATGTATATCGCTTCATATGCTTCCTTTTGGTAAGCGCGGGGCGTTCAAGGATGGAATCGCGCTGATGAACGGTCAAGCATATCAAATTTACCATTGTGGGGGCGCAGCAAACAAAATCGATGCCGCGTCGGATACTGCGTAAAATGGCTCTTTTGAAATAACGAGGACAGAAACAATGAAAAAGACGGGAATGGCGAAGAGCGATGCCAAAAAATTGATGGGGAAAATGGTTGCCCCTGGCGCGGCCGTTTTCGGTAAAGAAGACGTGGCCGTGCTGGATCGTCGCGAACAGCGCAAGCTGGATCAGTCGCTGGGTCTGGTACCGTTCGCGGTCAAGCTGAATAGTGACCTGGTGCTGAAACTGCAAGCGCTGGCGAAAGAGCGCGCCGTCGATTTGAACGAAGTGGTCGCCGAACTGCTGAACAAGGGCCTGGCCGCGAAATAAGCGCGTTCCGCCTGACTTTAAAAGGCCACTCACGGGCGAGCCGTTTTCTTAGTCAGTTGAAAAATGGGGTTGATGCTCTAAAATCAAGAGCGTCAACCCCATTTCGTAGGCGACTACTCTGGGGAAAAATTTCTTTTTCAGAGTCGTCCAATACATCCCCAGTTTATGCCTGCAAATTCTGCCCAATCACCTTGCCCTGATTTCGTTTTTCGATGAATCTTTAAAATCGAAACGCAGGCATTGTGACCACGACACTCAAACGTACCCGGCTGGCATCGGACACATGGGAGATGATGGCGTCGAGCTTGGCCAAGAAATTGGAGGGCTGGGGCCAGCCGGCTAGGCCAGGCCCGATTGCGCGAGCCTTGCACGATTTGCTCGACGGGCAAGATAAATCCACCAAGAAATTACGGGCGGCCATTCAGAGCCACTTGGCCATAGTGTCGAATGGGAGCGCCGCCACCGACACGACCGCCGATGGCAAAAATGAGGAGATGCTCAGCACGGAAGAGGCGGCGCAACTCATGGATTGCAGCCGACCTTATGTGGCGATGCTGATCGACGCTGATAAATTGGCCGGCGGAGTGACATCCAAAGGCGGCCATCGCAAAGTTCCAAAATCGTCGGTTTTGCAATGGATCGCCGCCATGAAGGTAGGCAAAGAAGTCTGGGCTGGCGACAAGGACTACCGAAAGGCCGCTGCGGACGCTGGGATGTACTCCATTCCCGACGAGGTTTACGTGAAGGCTGCCAAGAGGGGCCGCCGGAGTGCCGACTGAGCACCCGTTGTCTCCGGGACGGAGCACGCTCGCCGTCCTGGACGCCAACGTGCTTCTTCCACCGCGACTATCCGATCTTCTTTTTGACATGTTTATGATTGGCCTGTACCACCCTTGCTGGACACGGACGATCGAGGATGAATGCATCAAGAACTTCGGAACAGTTGTCTTGGCGAAAGACAAGAAGGAAAGAAAAGCGATCAAAGCCACCCCGGCCAAACCTGAGCACATTGCCAAAGCCAACAGCCGGCTAATGCGTTTTCGCTCGGCGGTGGGGCCGGAATATGAGGTGCTCCTGTATGACAAGCCCGCCTACGAAGGCAAGGTGCCGCCCAATGTGCACATTGGCGACATTCACGTGGCCTCGGCGGCGCTTGTCTTGCGCACTCTCGCTCGGGAGGAGGGTTCTGCCGACAATGTGTTCATCGTATCCAACAACTTGACGCATCTCGCCGTCGAGGAAATGGCCTCGATCGGGATTGGCGTTGTTTCTCCTGGGGACTTCATCAACAAGTTGAACGCGGCCGCGCCTGCCAAGGTGGAGAATGCGCTGTTGAAAACCATTAATGATTTGGCCGCGCCGCCGTATACCAAAGAAGATGTGCTGAGGCTACTGGTGAGGCATGGCGCCAAAGAGACCGCGAAGTTCTAGGCCGCACATTGGAATGCGAAAATTCATCAACAAGGACTCGCATCAACGCTCGTGACGGCGCGTCGGCCTTGACCGGGCTGATGGGCCTGGCCTGGCGGCATGCCGCGGCGCCCGTCCACGCCGCCTTAAAAAAGTTCAGGCATCCGAAGAGGCCTGATACTCGAGCACGGCTAAGCGTCGAATTTCAACTGATTAAGAAAGCGGCTCAGCTCACGGGCGCTTTTTTGCCTTGAGCGGGGCACGCGTGCAACGCGTCCCGCCCCTTACACGAAGGCGGCCAGCGCGCCCTTCATTTTTTTCAGCGCCGCCGATTCGATCTGGCGGATGCGCTCGGCCGAGACGCCAAACTCGTTGGCCAGCGTGTGCAGGGTGGCGCCGGAGCCGTCGTCGTTGGCCAGCCAGCGGGCTTCGACGATGCGGCGCGAACGGGCGTCGAGCTTGCCCAGCGCCGTGTCCAGACCTTCCGATTGCAGGCGCGTCACTTGCTCCGCTTCCAGCACCTTGGTCGGTTCGCTGTGCTCGGACGACAGATAGGCGATCGGTGAAAACTTGTCGTCTTCATCGTCGGTCGGCGATTCCAGCGCAATGTCGCGCCCGCTCAAGCGGGTTTCCATCTCGATCACTTCTTCGCGCTTAACGTCCAGCAATTTCGCCAGCGCGTCGATCTGCGTCGGCGTCATGGCGTCCAGACCCGTCTTGTGGCTGCGCAAGTTGAAGAACAGCTTGCGCTGCGCCTTCGTCGTCGCCACTTTCACGAGGCGCCAGTTTTTCAAGATGTATTCATGCATCTCGGCCTTGATCCAGTGCATCGCGTACGATACGAGGCGCACGCCCTGATCCGGGTCGAAACGCTTGACGGCTTTCATCAGGCCGATATTGCCTTCCTGGATAAGGTCGGCGTGCGGCAAGCCGTAACCGAGGTAGCCGCGGGCGATCGACACCACCAGACGCAGATGGGACAGCACCAGCTCTTGCGCGGCGGCCAGGTCGTTGCTTTCGCGCAAACGCGTTGCCAGCGAGATTTCTTCATCGTGCGACAGCATCGGCAAGCGGTTCACGGCCGAGATATACGCGTCCAGATTACCCAGGTTGCCGGTGAACCCGAGGCCCAGCGCGTTACTCTTGGTGGGAACCAAGGCGGACGGTGCGGACATCATAGTCATATTCTTCCTCGCTCTAATAGTATTGCTTTATTCCAATGTGCCATGCGGAACCGGTGCGGACACGGACTGTTACGGTTTGTTACCTGACGCGTCTGGCTGACGGCGGGAGCTTTGACATCTTGCGTAAAAGCACACTCGACCGTTTGATGACCAGTATATTAGCACTCTCCTGTAACGAGTGCCAATCGTCTCCCACAATCGGATTGATAGCATAAATACTATGAACTAATCATACCTAAGGGACTAGAAAAAAATCAGAGAAAAAGCGCTATCTGAGCATTTTTTGCGCTACATCAAATAAACATTGGCCGCACGGAAATGTGCGCCGGGCAACGCAGCTTGGCGCTAAAACCCACTGGAGTATGGACCGGCTTCCTGAAGTCACGCTTAAGTGGCGGCCGCGCCCGAGCCCGGGCCGCCCATGGCTTGATGCACGGGCGCGATGGCCGGACGGCATGGGCGCGACGGGCCCATGCGGCAAGCTAGTTCAGGCGCGCCAGGTGGCGTTGTACCGACAACACGGCGCCAATCAGGCCCAGCCCGGCGCTCAGGGCCAGCAAGCCTGCCATCGGCAGGGGCGCCAGGGGCGTCAGCTGGAATTCCGAAGCGTACAGGCGGGCGAATTCGGCGATGGCCGTGTTGAGCGGGCGCAAGACCAAGGCCACCGCGCTCAGGGAAGCCGCGCCGGCGCACAGGCCGAGCAGGGCGCCGGTGTAATAAAACGGGCGGTGGATGAAGGTGTCGGTGGCGCCGATCAGCTTGGAGACGCTGATTTCGTCGCCCTGTGTCATCACTTGCAGGCGGATGGTGTTGAAGACAACAGCGATCACCACCGTGCCCAGGGTGATGGCCAGTATCAGCAGCGCCAGGCGCAACACGCCCAGCAGGGCCGCCAGGCGCTTGACCCAGGCTGAATCGACTTGCACGGAATCGACGCCGGGCAGTGCCCGCATCTGCTCGCCCAGCGGATCGATGTTGGCGGCCTCGGCGGCGTTCTTGAAGGCATCGAGCTTGAGCACGTAACTGTCGGGCAGGGGGTTGTCGCCCAAGGTGGCGAGGACGTCGCTCAAGCCGCTCTTGCTTTTCAGCGCGGCCAAGGCCTGCTCGCGGGGCAAAAAGGAAATCTTCGCCGGGTGCCCCTTGAGGATGGCGCGCAGGGCCGGTTCCAGCGCCAGCGCCTGCTCGCGCGGCGTGCCCGGCTTGAGGAACAGGCTCAGTTCCGGGTCGACCGATAATTGCTCCGACATGGGGTGCACATTGTCGAGCAGGGTCAGGCCGGCGAAGGGCAGGGCCAGGGCCAGGGCGACGACGACGATGTTGAACAGGAAGCTGCCGGGCGCCTTGCGGATGTGCACCAGGGCCGAACCGAGGGCGTAACCGTGTTGTCTGAACCAGCTTTTCATGCTTCTTCTCCCACCATCTGGCCGTGCTGCAAGTGAATCACGCGGGCGGCCGCGTCCAGCATCTGTTCGTCGTGGCTCGAGATGAGGCAAGTCACGCCCACCGAATGGAAGGCTTTCAAGGCGTCCAGCACCTGGTTCGCGCTGGCGCGGTCGAGGTTGGCGGTCGGCTCGTCGGCCAGGATGATTTGCGGCCGGTTGACGATGGCGCGGGCGATCGCCACGCGCTGCTGTTCGCCGCCGGACAGGGCCAGCGGCCGCGCCAGCGCCCGTTCCAGCAAGCCCACCTTGTCGAGCGCGGCACGCGCGCGGCCGTCGGCCTCGGCCTTCGAGGCGCCGATGACGAGCAGGGGCAGCATGACGTTGGCCAGCACCGAGCGGTCGGTCAGCAGGCGTTGCTGCTGGAAAATCAGGCCCAGGTTGCGGCGCAGAAAGGGCACGCCGGCCGTCTTGATCTTGCCGATGTCCTGGCCGTTGACCAGCACCCGGCCCGATGTCGGCCGCTCCATCGCGGCGATCATCTTGAGCAGGGTCGACTTGCCGGCGCCGGAAGGGCCGGCCAAAAACACCAGCTCGCCTTTCGACAGCGTCAGTGAAATGTCGCTCAGGGCCACGGCGTCGGGGGAATACTTCTTGCTGACATGCTGAAACTCGATCATGGCCATCCTATCCGAGCAGGGCGTCGACGAATTCGGCCGCCACGAAGGGCTGCAAGTCTTCGATTTTTTCGCCGATGCCGATGAAATACACGGGCACCGGACGGGCGCGCGCGATGGCCGCCAGGACGCCACCCTTGGCGGTGCCGTCCAGCTTGGTGATCACGATGCCGGTCAGGCCGAGGGCGTCGTCGAAGGCCTTGACCTGGGTCAGCGCGTTCTGTCCCGTGTTGCCGTCGATGACAAGCAAAATTTCATGCGGCGCCCCTTCCAGGCCCTTGCCGATGACGCGTTTGATCTTTTTCAATTCTTCCATCAAGTGCAACTGGGTCGGCAGGCGACCGGCCGTGTCGACCATGACCACGTCGATCTTTTTCGCCTTCGCCGACTGTACCGCGTCGTAGGCGACGGCGGCCGGATCGCCCGATTCCTGGGAAATCACGGTGACGTTATTGCGCTCGCCCCACACCATCAATTGCTCGCGCGCGGCGGCGCGGAAGGTGTCGCCAGCGGCCAGCAAGACCGACTGCCCGTGCGCCTGCAAATGCTTGGCCAGCTTGCCGATGCTGGTGGTCTTGCCGGCGCCGTTGACGCCGGAAATCATCATCACCAGCGGTTGCTCGCGGCCCAGTTCGAAGGGTTTTTGCAGTGGCGTGAGCAAGTCGAGCAGCAGGGCCTTGAGGGCCGCCTTGACCTGCGCCGCGTCGAGCAATTTATCGTCCTTGACGCGCTTCTTGAGCGCGCCCAGCAGGAAGGCGGTGGCGTCGATGCCGGCGTCCGACATCAGCAGCGCCGCTTCCAGTTCCTCGTACAAATCGTCGTCGATCTTGGCGCCCACGAACAGCACGCTGAGGGACGACGAGGTCTTCGACAGACCCGCTTTCAGGCGCGCCATCCACGAGCGTTTCTTGTCGGCGTCGTTCGCCGGCGGCGGCGCGGCCGGCGTCGGCGCCAGCGCGGCGGGGGCTTGGAGGGGGGGCGCGGCCGGGACGCTGGCGGCGCCGTGCGCGGTGACTTGGGGGGCGGTGGTTTTTTTCTTGAAGAAACTAAACATGGGAATGTGGTGGAGGGCGCTTCAAGCATATGCCCGGCAGCGCCGGACACGAGGAATTCGATCCCGGCTATTTTACCAGAGCGTGCCGCGGCGCCGTCGGGCGCCAGTCATTTGTCCGCTGCGCCGTTCGATAATCGTTTGCCAACGGCGCGCCTGGCGCGCCGCAAGCGGCCGCAAAAATTGCCCGTTCATAAGGAAAAGCGAGCTCGAGCACGAATTTTCGATGCGGTGTATGCTTCGTCCCGCACACGAAATCCAGCCCGTGCCGCCGGCGCCCGACCGGCGCCCGCGGCGACGGAAAGTAAGTCGATGGAGCGTTTCGGCGGCTTGCCGGACGACCCGGGTGGCGATGGGGCGAAATGAAGCAGCGGCGCGCCGTCTGCTACATCTCGTAACATTTTCGGGCTTGGCGCGCGGCGAATGGCTCAGTTATAGTGCGCCTCCTGCGCTCTGCGCACCGTAGCGGTGCGGCCCACGGGCGAAACCCGGGCGTGACACGCATCGATCGTGTCCCCGCGCGCAGCGAAGAATGTGAACTTGCTCCCGTAATCGGGGGCAATGCAAATGGCGGGTGGAGACCTTGCCCTCACTCATAAAAAACGCTCATAAAAAGCGTATCTCGAGATGCATGTTCAGTATTAATTTTGCTTCAATAATAAAGGAAACACGCAATGAAAAAATCGATCATCTCCCTGGCTGTTCTGGCTGCCGCAAGCAATGTCGCTTTCGCCCAATCGAACGTCACGATCTACGGTACCGTTGATGCTGGTATCGTCAGCGAACGTGGCGCCGCCGCCGGTTCGACCACCAAAGTCACCAGCGGCGTCGCTTCGGCTTCGCGTCTGGGTTTCCGCGGCAATGAAGATCTGGGCAATGGCCTGGCTGCCGTGTTTGGTCTGGAAGCCGGTTTCGGCGTCGACACCGGTGCCTCCACCGAAGGCGGCACCTTGTTCGGTCGTCAAGCTTACGTCGGCCTGAAAAGCGCCACCGCCGGTACCGTTACTCTGGGTAACCAATACACCGCTTACTACAAAGCGCTGAGCGAAATCGCCGATCCTTTCGGCGCTGGTTATGCTGGTACCGCAACGAACCTGCTGCCATCGAACCAACGCGCGAAAAACTCGATCGTCTACGTGTCGCCAGCGTTCAGCGGCTTCACCGGCGAAGTCAACTATAGCGTCGGCGAACAAGCCGGTAGCAACAAGTCGGGTCGCGAAATCGGCGCCGGCGTGAACTACGCCAACGGTCCTCTGAAAGCCAGCCTGGTGTACAACACCACCAACAACGACAACGCCGCCGGCGCAATCAGCAACACGCTGGCTCGCAACGCTCTGTTCGCCGTCAACTACGACTTCACCGTCGCCAAGGCATTCTTTGCTTACGGTAAAGACAAAGGCATGAACAGCGCCGCCGTCGACACCAATGGCATGGCTGTTCCAGCGACCCTGGGTCGTGGCACCATGAACAGCACCGACCTGCTGGTCGGCGTCAGCGCGCCAGTCGGCCCAGCCGGCACCGTGATGGCTTCGTACATCCGTAAAAACGATACCGACGCGACCAACTACGACGCTACCCAATTCGCTCTGGGTTACTCGTACGCTTTGTCCAAGCGCACCAGCGCTTATGCTTCGTTGGCTAAAATCAAAAACACCAACAACGCCGGTTACACCGTCGGTAACGCAACTGAAGCCGGTTCCGGCGACAAAGCGTTCAACATCGGTATGAACCACTCGTTCTAATAGTCGGGCAACCGGTATTCGAATAGGCGGCTCCGTTCGCGGGGCCGCACGCAACGCGCTGTCAGGCTCAGTCCTGGCGGCGCGTTTTGCATTTTCGCAAGGTAGAATGAGGCATTTCCCAATTCAGGTCATCCATCTATGAACAATTATCGTCACATCGGCGGCTCGGCGCTGGCGGCCGCGCTGCTGCTAACCGCGGCCGGCTTGACCCTGGCGGCCGGCAAGGACAAGCCGCGCGGCTTACCGCGCTACGGCGTGGTCGTGTATTCGGATCTGTGCGTGCAGAGCGACAATGGCGACTTTGGCGGGCAGCGCGTCACCTTGCACCGCTATGCCGAAGCGGACACCGTGGTGTATGAATTCACGGCCGGTTCGCTGAGCTGGCCGCTGGTGTCGAGCGAAGTCAATCTGGACAGCAAGAGCGGCGCCATCGACTTCACGGTGACCGGGGCCGACAATGAGCAGCGCACCATCAGCGGCAAGTTTTCGCCCGACGGTTCCAGCCTGACCCTGGATGGCAGTTATTGCGGCGGCGCCGTCAATATGCCGATGCGCCTGTCGAGGGTGATCGATTTCGGCCGCAAGCTTGGCGCTTGCAAGCCGTGCCCTGCAGTCCCATCGGCGCCGGCCGCGCCAGTCCCATCGGCGCCGGCCGCGCCAGTCCCGACGGAAACGCCGCAAGCGGCGCCGGCGGAGATGCCGGCGGACGTGCCGGCGGAGGTGCCGGCGGA
>DMYQ01000078.1:21186-42253 GCA_003482555.1 Janthinobacterium sp.
CCCGCACAGGCGGCGCGGATGCGGCCAGGGCCCGTTTGCGGCGGGCCCTGGAATTTCCTGCTATATATATGCGGCACGGATTCCTGCTATATATATGTAGTTCGCCAGCCCGGCCCTATCCTACTATTTCATCTAGGCAGGCCTTGCCATCCGGCGCGCGTCTACTTCGCCGCGCGCGCCGCCTCGGCGTTTTCGCGTATCGTCGCCAGGGTGGCGTTTGGCGTGATCAGATTGCCGTCGTAGCGCAACTCTATCAGCGCCGGCAAGCGCGTGGCCGCCGTGTGCGCCAGTGCGCGCCGCAGCGCCGCGCCAAACTCCTCGGTCGCCTCGACCACTTCGCCATGCGCGCCATAGGCCCGGGCCAGGGCCGCGAAATCCGGATTGTGCAAGCCGGTGCCCGAGACGCGGCCCGGATAGTCGCGTTCCTGGTGCATGCGGATGGTGCCGAACATCTGATTGTTGAACACGATGACGACCACGCCCGCCTTGTACTGGACGGCGGTGGCCAGTTCCTGGCCGTTCATCATGTATTCGCCGTCGCCGGCGAAGGTGATCACGGTGCGTTCGGGCGCGACGATCTTGGCGGCGACCCCGGCCGGCACGCCATAACCCATGGCGCCGCTGGTCGGCGCCAGTTGCGTGCGCATGCCGCCGTAGCGGTAAAAGCGGTGCGCCCAGGAGGCGTAATTGCCGGCGCCGTTGGTGATGATGGTGTCGGCCGGCGCTTGCGCCATGATCTCTTGCACCACTTGCCACAGGTCGAGCGGCGCCTTGCCGTCGGCGAAGATGGGCGGGCGCACCTGGTAAGCGGCCAGTTCCGCCTTGGCTTCGGCCACCGTGTGGCGCCAGGCGCCGGCGTCGACCGGCTCCATCGCGGCCAGCATCGCGGCGGCCTGCGGCATGCCGCTGTTGATCATCAACTCGGCCTGGTAGACGCTACCCAGTTCTTCGGCGTCGGCGTGGAAATGCACCAGGCGCTGGCGCGGCACCGGCGCGGCGATCAGGGCGTAGCCGCCGGTCGTCATTTCGCCCAGGCGCGGGCCGAGCGCCAGGATCAGGTCGGCCTCGCGCACGCGCGCGGCCAGTTTTGGATTGATGCCGATGCCGACGTCGCCGACATAGTTCGGGTGCGCGTTGTCGAGCAAGTCCTGGAAGCGGAAGGCGCACGCCACCGGCAGCGCGTTCGCTTCGGCGAAGCGGCGCACATCGGCGCAGGCGGCTTCATTCCAGGTGGCGCCGCCCAGCAGCAGCAGCGGGCGCCTGGCTTCGGCCAGCATGGCGCGCAATTGCGCGATCTGGGCCGCGGCCGGCGACGCTTGCACCGGCTGATAGCGGCGCGTGTCGGCCACGGCGGCCAGCGAGATCAGCATGTCTTCCGGCAGCGCCAGGACGACGGGGCCGGGGCGGCCGCTGGTGGCGACCTGGAAGGCGCGCGCGAGGTATTCGGGGATGCGCTCGGCGCGGTCGATCTGCGCCACCCATTTCGCCATCTGCCCGTACATGCGGCGGTAATCGATTTCCTGGAAGGCTTCGCGGTCGCTGAAGTCGTTGCCGACCTGGCCGATGAAGAGGATCATCGGCGTCGAATCCTGGTAAGCCGTGTGCACACCGATCGAGGCATTGGTGGCGCCCGGGCCGCGCGTGACGAAGCAGATGCCGGGCCGGCCGGTCAGCTTGCCGTGGGCTTCGGCCATGAAGGCGGCGCCGCCTTCCTGGCGGTTGATGATGAAGCGGATGTCGGAATCGTGCAGCGCGTCGAGCACGTCGAGGTAGCTCTCGCCGGGCACGCCGAAGCAGGTGTCGACGCCGTGGATTTTCAGGGCGTCGACCAGAATCTGGCCGCCGCTGCGGGATGGTTGCGTCATGGTCGGCTCTTTGTCGATGATCGGCGTACGGGATGCGCGCCAGCATGCGCCATTCTAAGCGAGCCGATTTTGCCCGGCTTTTCAAATGGCGACACGCAATTTCAGATTTGACCGCGCGGCGCGCGCCGTTTTTGCAGATATGGGCCGCGACGCGGTACAATGCGGGTGAAGCAGGCCAGACAGTCGCTGGTTGGCGCAGCAATGCGTCGACGGGAGGAAGGTCCGGACTCCATAGAGCGGGGTGACGGTTAACGGCCGTCCGCCGAAAGCCTTGCGGCGCAAGTCGCGGGGTATAAGGCGAGGAATAGGGCCACAGAGACGAGCGTATTAAGTTACGGTGAAACGCGGTAACCTCCACCTGGTGCAATTTCAAATAGGCACGCGATGATGCTGCTCGCGGAGCGTGCGGGTAGAAAGCTTGAGCGCCGGAGTAATTCGGCGCCTAGAGGAATGGCTGTCATAGCGCGAATCCGCAAGGACGAGCGCCGTAACAAAATCCGGCCTATCGGCTTGCTTCAACTGATTTCGACCCGCGGCCCCCGATCCGGCCGCCGGGTATCCAAGCGGGCCCCGTCGCGGGCCCGCTTTGGCGTGCGCGCCCGTTCCCGCGCCGCCGCTTCCCCTTGAGGCCTGAAACATGGCTAAAATATTGTTTAAATGAATTTCTTTCAAGCGCGATAAGGCGAATTCGCAGCCCGCTTCCAGTTCCGGCGGGAGGGGTCATTGTTATTTAATTAAAAACATTTTTATTTAATTTGTATATACAACTCATCTCGAATCGCGCTTTCAGTTGCCTGCAATAAATTACTTGCGCGGGCCAGCGATGCGCGGCAAAACAGTCCTGGAAAGCCGACTATTGGCCGACTCCCGCCAAAAACCCGGGCCCGCGCGTGGCGTTTTTCGCGCCGGCCCGGGCCTTGTCCTCCAATTGAGTCCTTATTGTTCCTGGTCAACTATGTGTAATTATTTTAATCTTTTGTTTGAACGATTTTTTGGCGTCCGGGCGGGGCAAACACATGTGCGCAGATGAGGTAGCACATTCACTATCCGTCATAAGTATCTAATTTTTCGATATATTTTAATACGGGACTTCTTCAAGGATATCCGCTAAGTCCTTCATTTCATTAATAAAATCACTGTTTCGATAGAAGGAAAGCGCTTGACCACGATCAAGCCATCCTCTAAAGTGGGCGGGTGTGTGAAAAAGTGTGTTTTTGTGGGAAATTTCACCGCTCCCAGCGCCGCGCTCACCCGCTTACTATTCATCCCGAGGTCAAAGGTAATTCGTGTTTCAAGGCGCATCCGCAATCAGTCTCGATGCAAAAGGCAGGATGTCCATCCCCGCCAAGCACCGTGACGCGCTCGCCATTCAATGCGAAGGCCGCCTGACCTTGACCCGGCATCCCGACGGTTGCCTGCTTTTCTTTCCGCGCCCGGTGTGGGAAAACCACCGCCAGCAAATCGCCGCCTGGCCGATGGCCGCGCGCGCCTGGCAGCGCATCTTTCTCGGTAACGCCTGCGACGTCGAACTCGACTCGGCCGGCCGCGTCCTCATTTCGCCCGAACTGCGCGGTGCCGTCGGCCTGGCGCGCGAAGTGATGATGATCGGCATGGGCAGCCATTTTGAAATCTGGGACGCGGCGCAACTGGCCGAAAAAGAACAGCAGGCGATTGCCGCCGGCGCCCCCGATGTCCTCACCAATTTTTCATTCTAAGGCCTTGATGACTATTTTATCGGTGCCGGAATTTCAGCATCGCACGGTGCTGCTGGACGAGGCGGTCGACGCCCTCGACCTGGCCGGTCCGCGCGCGCACGGCATCTATGTCGACGGCACCTTCGGGCGCGGCGGGCACAGCCGCCTGATCCTGTCGCGCCTGGCCTTTGACGCCCGCCTGGTCGGCTTCGACAAGGACTTGCAAGCCATCGCCACGGCCGAACAGATCGCCGACCCGCGCTTTCAGATCGTCCACGACAGCTTCGCCAGCATGGGCGAAAGCCTGGCCGCGCGCGGCCTCGAACGGGTCGACGGCGTTTTGCTCGACCTGGGCATCTCGTCGCCGCAGGTGGACGACGCCGCGCGCGGCTTCAGCTTCCGTAACGACGGGCCGCTCGACATGCGCATGGATACCACGCGCGGCATCTCGGCGGCGCAGTGGCTGGCCACTGAAACCGAGCAGACACTGGAAAAGGTGATACGCGAATATGGGGAAGAACGGTTTGCTTTTCAGATTGCAAAGGCGATTGTTGCTCGCCGCTCAGTCGAGCCGCTTTCAAGCACACGACAGCTTGCCAGTCTCGTGGCGGGCGCCGTCAAAACCCGCGAAAAGGGCAAGGACCCCGCGACCCGCACTTTTCAGGCTATCCGCATCTTCATCAACAAGGAACTGGAAGACCTGGAAATCGGGCTGAACCAGGCCTACGCCTGCCTCGCGCCCGGCGCGCGCATGGTCGTCATCAGCTTTCATTCGCTGGAAGACCGCATGGTCAAGCGCTTCTTCGCCTCCAAGGCGAACGTGCCGCAGCCGGAGCGGCGCTTGCCGATCCGCGCCGTCGACCTGCCGCAGCCGGAGATGAAGCTGATCGCCAAGATGAAGCCGTCCGATGCCGAGGTGGAGGCCAATCCCCGTGCGCGCTCGGCCGTGATGCGGGTGGCGCAGCGCCTGCCCGCGAGCGGGACGGCGCGATGAGCGGCAAGCTCAATCTGGTCTTGGCCGGCTTGCTGGTGGGCTGCGCCCTGTCGCTGGTGAACGCCCAGTATCAGGCGCGCCACCTGTTCAATGAACTCGAGCGGGCCCAGTCGGCCGCGCGCCAGCTCGACATCGACTGGGCCCAGTTGCAACTCGACCAGTCGACCCTGGGCAAGCATGAGCGCATCGAGACGATCGCCCGGCGCGACCTGGGCATGACGCCGCTGACGGCGGCCCGCACCCAATACCTGAGTCAGGGCGAACCATGATACGGGGCGGTGCCAGCGGCTCGCGCGTGGCGGCGTCGAAAGGCGTGCCATTCTCCAAGAACCCCGTGCTGGCGGTCAGTCTGCCGGTGTGGCGTTCGCGCGTGGTGCTGTTCGTGCTGTTCGCCGCCTTCGTCCTGCTGGCCGGGCGCGCGCTCTGGTTGCAGGGCGTGTCGACCCAATTTCTGCAAAAGCAGGGCGCCATCCGCTACGAGCGCACCCTGGAATTGCCGGCCACGCGCGGCAAGATCACCGATCGAAATGGCCAGGTGCTGGCGTCGTCGATGCCAGTCAAGGCCATCTGGGCCATCCCCGAAGACGTGCTGTTGGCGCCGCCGGCCAAGATCCGCGCCCTCAGCGTCCTGCTCGACATGAGCGAGGCCGACCTGCGCCACAAGCTCGATTCCGACCGCAGCTTCGTTTACCTGAAGCGGCAGGTGGAGATGGACACGGCCGACAAGATCGCCAAGCTGAACATCAACGGCATCGACGCGCGCAAGGAATACAAGCGTTTTTATCCGCAGGGCGAAGTGATGACCCACGTGGTCGGCTTCACCAACGTCGAGGACGTGGGCCAGGAAAGCATGGAACTGGCGCAGCAAAAGAGCCTGGTCGGCAGCGTCGGCAGCCGGCGCGTGATCAAGGACCGTCTCGGCCACATCGTCGAAGACGTCGGCTCCATCCACGAACCGCACGACGGCAAGGACCTGGTGCTGTCGGTCGACAGCAAGATCCAGTACATCGCCTATACCCAGTTGAAGGAAGCGGTGGAGAAATTCAAGGCCAAGGCCGGCGCCGCCGTGGTGCTCGACATCCGCACCGGCGAAGTGCTGGCGCTGGCGAACTATCCCAGTTACGACCCGAACGACCGCCGCAAGCTGACCGGCCAGCAGTTGCGCAACCGCGTCATGACCGACACTTTCGAGCCCGGCTCGACCCTGAAGCCGTTCACGGTGGCGCTGGCGCTGGACACCGGCCGCGTCACACCGACCACCCGCATCGACACCGGCAACGGCCACTTTACCATCGCCGACCGCACCATTTCCGACACCAGCGCGCACGGCGTGATCTCGGTGGCGGAGGTGATCGAGCATTCGTCCAACATCGGCACCTCGAAAATCGCGCTCGGCATGCCGGCCCAGGAAATGTGGGAAATGTTCACCAAGGTCGGCTTCGGCCAGCAACCCAAGTTCGGCTTCCCCGGCGCCGTCGCCGGCCGCGTGCGGCCGTATAAATCGTGGCGCCCGATCGAGCAGGCCACCATGAGTTACGGCAACGGCATTTCCGTCTCCCTGATCCAGTTGGCGCGCGCCTACACCATGTTCGCCCGCAACGGCGACATCATTCCGCTGTCGTTCCAGAAGCTGAGCGAGGCGCCCCAGGGGCAGCAAATCATCAAGGCCAAGACCGCGCAGCAGATGCGCGACATGCTGGAGCTGGTGGTGTCGCCGCAAGGCACGGCGCCGCAAGCCCAGGTGGCCGGCTACCGCGTCGGCGGCAAGACCGGCACCGCCTACAAGGTTGAAAACGGCAAATACGCGATGCCGCGCAAATACGTCGCCGATTTCGTCGGTATCGTGCCGATGTCGGCGCCGCGCTTCGTCATCGCCGTCATGATCGACGAGCCGACCACGGCCGCCCACTTCGGCGGCCAGGTCGCCGCGCCGACCTTCGCCGCCCTTGCCGCCAACGCGCTGCGCGCCATGAACGTGCCGCCCGATTCGTCCATTACCCAAATCATCGTGCCGACCAGCGCCGGCCCGGAGGGCATGTAATGACCTCCACCACTACTTCCATGACCATACACGACATCAGTTTGTGGATCGCCGCCGCGGCGCCCACCGGCCAACTGGCCTCCGATTCGCGCCGCATCGCCCCTGGCGACGTCTTCTTCGCCTATCCGGGCGACGCCGGCGACGGCCGCTCCTTCATCGCCGGCGCCATCGAGCGCGGCGCCGCCGCCGTGGTCTACGAGGAAGGCGATTTCGACTGGAATCCCGCCTGGACGGTGGCGCGCCTGGCGTGCTCCGACCTGAAGCGCAAGGCCGGCCCGATCGCGCACGCCTTTTACGGCATGCCGGACGCCGCCATGTTCAGCGTCGGCGTCACCGGCACCAACGGCAAGACTTCGTGCGCGCTCTGGCTGGGCCAGGCTCTGGCGCGCGTGGGCGAGCCCACCGCCGTCATCGGCACCCTGGGCGTCGGCCTGTGCAAGGGCCGCGCCGACATCGAATTCGACGTCACCGGTTACACCACCCCGGACGCGGTCCTGCTGGCGCGCAAGCTGGCCGAGATGCGCGCCGCCGGCGCCGCCGCGGTGGCGATCGAAGCGTCCTCGATCGGCCTGGCGCAGGGCCGCGCGGCCGGCATGCATTTCGACGTCGCCCTGTTTACCAATCTGACGCGCGACCATCTCGACTACCACGGCGACATGGACGCCTACGAGGCGGCCAAGAACGTGCTGTTCGACTGGCCCGGCCTGCAAACGGCGGTGCTCAACCTGGACGACGCGATGGGGCGGCGCCTGCTCGCCCGCCTGCTGGCGAACGGCAAGCCGGCCGGCGCCGTGCCGCTGATCGGCTACACCCTGCGCGACGCCGCGCAGCAGCCGGAGATCGCCGGCGTCATGCTGCTGCGCGCCAGCCAGTTCCGCAGCCGCCACGCCGGCACCGATTTTCACCTCGAGTGCGCGCTCGGCGCGGCCCTGGTGAAGACGCGCCTGGTCGGCCATTTCAACATCAGCAACGCGCTCGCCGTGCTGGGCGCGCTGCTTGCCAAGGGCGTGCCCCTGCGCGCGGCGCTGGAGGCGATCGAAGCCCTGACGCCGGCGCCGGGCCGCATGCAGCAGGTCGGCGGCCAGGACGCGCCGATGGTGGTGGTCGACTATGCCCACACCCCGGACGCGCTGGAAAAAACCCTGCTGGCGCTGCGCCAGGTGGCGCAGGAACGGGGCGGCCAGCTGTGGTGCGTGTTCGGTTGCGGCGGCGACCGCGATCCGGGCAAGCGGCCGCAAATGGGCGCCATCGCGCAAATGGCCGACCACGCCCTGGTCACCAGCGACAACCCGCGCGGCGAAGAGCCGCAGGCGATCATCGAACAGATTTTGGCCGGCATGGATCGCAGCGGCGCGGGTGGGGTGGCGCAAGCCATCGAAGACCGCGCCGCCGCCATCCTGTCGGCCGTCAAGCACGCCGCCAAGGCGGACGTGATTCTGCTGGCCGGCAAGGGTCACGAGGCTTACCAGGAAATCAAGGGCAAGAAGCTGCCGTTTTCCGACACCGAGCACGCGCAACTGGCGCTGTCGGCCCGTATGACGATGATGAGGACGAACTGATGCGCGGCACCCTGGCCCATCTGATCCCGGCCCTGGCCGGCGCCCGCCTGACGGCCGATGCCGCCTTCGACGGCGTTTCGACCGACAGCCGCGACGTGGCGCCGGGCGCGCTCTTCGTCGCCCTGCGCGGCGAGCGCTTCGACGCCCACGCCTTCCTGGCCCAGGTGGAGGGGCGGGGCGCCGCCGCCGTTCTGGTGGAAGCGCTGCCGCCCGGCTGGACCCTGCCCGCCATCGTCGTGCCCGACACCCTGGTCGCGCTGGGCCGGCTGGCCAACGCCTGGCGGCGCCAGTTCGCGCTGCCCCTGATCGGCGTCACCGGCAGCAACGGCAAGACCACGGTCAAGGAAATGCTGGCCGCCATCCTGGTTGCCGCTTTCGGCGACGAGGGCAGCCTGGCCACGCGCGGCAATTTGAATAATGAAATCGGCGTGCCGCTGACCCTGTTCCGCCTGAACGGGACGCAGCGGGCCGCCGTGATCGAGCTGGGCATGAACCATCCCGGCGAAATCGCGCGCCTGGCCGCCATCGCCGAGCCCACCCTGGCGCTGGTGAACAATGCCCAGCGCGAGCACCAGGAATTCATGCACACGGTGGCAGCGGTGGCGCGCGAAAACGGCGCCGTGCTGGCGGCCCTGCCGGCCGACGGCGTCGCCGTGTTCCCGCACGACGATGAGTTTTCTCCGCTGTGGCGCGAGCTCAGCGGCGCCCGCCGCACGCTCACTTTCGGCTTGAGCAAGGACGCCGACATCAGTTGCACCCACCGCGCCGCCGAAGACTTCGGCAGCGACATGTTCGTCAGCGTGCGCCAGCCGGACGGCGCGCCGCTGCAATTCTTCGTCGCCTTGCGCGCGGCCGGCGAACACAATGTGCGCAACGCGCTGGCGGCGGCGGCTTGCGCCCACGGCGCCGGCATCGACGCCGACGCCATCAAGCGCGGCCTGGAAGCGTTCGCGCCGGTCAGCGGCCGCTTGCAAAAGAAGCTGGCGGCGAACGGCGCCACCGTCATCGACGACAGCTATAACGCCAATCCGGATTCGGTGCGGGCCGCCATCGACGTGCTGGCGCAGGCGCAGTCGCCGCGCATCCTGGTGCTGGGCGACATGGGCGAAGTCGGCACCCAGGGCCGCCAGTTCCACGAAGAGATCGCCGCCTACGCGCTGGCCAAGGGCATCGAACAGGTGCTGGCGACGGGCGAGCTGGCGCGCCACCTGCGCGCCGCCAACGTGGCCCATTTCGAACGCTTCGAAGACTTGCTGGCCGCGCTGGACGCGCAACTGGCCGGCCGTCCGCAAGCGACGGTATTGATCAAGGGCTCACGCTTCATGAAGATGGAACGCGCCGTCCAGCACCTGCTCGGCCCACAAAACAATAATAATAAGGAAACCCACTAACATGCTGCTCTGGCTCGCCCACTATTTCCAGCAAGATGTCGGCCCGCTGCGGGTCTTCAACTTCATCACCTTTCGCGCCGTGTTCGCCACCATCACCTCGCTGGTGATCGGCCTGGGCGCCGGTCCGGCCGTGATCCGCATGCTGACCCGCATGAAGGTCGGCCAGGCCGTGCGCAGCGACGGCCCGCAAACGCATTTGATCAAGCACGGCACCCCGACCATGGGCGGCCTGCTGATCCTCATTTCCATCGGCGTCTCGACCCTGCTGTGGTGCGACCTGTCGAACCGTTTCATCTATCCGGTGCTGGTGGTGACGCTCGGTTTCGGCGCCATCGGCTGGGTCGACGATTATCGCAAGGTGGTGCGGCAAGATCCGAACGGCATGCGCTCGGCCGAAAAATACTTTTGGCAGTCGCTGATCGGCCTGGCCGCCGCCTTTTACCTGGCGTTTTCAGTCTCGGTTTCCGAACCAAACGCGGCCAGGGTGTGGGACTTGATCTACGCCTGGGTGCAGTCGGGCTTTTCGATGGATCTGCCGCCCAAGGCCGACTTGATCGTGCCCTTCTTCAAAACCATCAGCTATCCGCTGGGCGTGTGGGGCTTCATCGCACTGACGTATTGCGTCATCGTCGGCACCAGCAACGCGGTCAATCTGACCGACGGCCTGGATGGCCTGGCGATCATGCCGACCGTGATGGTGGGCACCGCCCTGGGCCTGTTCGCCTACCTGACCGGCAGCGCCAATTATTCGAAATACCTGTTCATCCCGCACATCCCCGGGGCCGGCGAACTGATCATCTTTTGCGGCGCCATGGCCGGCGCCGGCCTGGCCTTCCTGTGGTTTAACACCCACCCGGCGCAAGTGTTCATGGGCGACGTCGGCGCGCTGGCGCTGGGCGGCGCGCTCGGCACCCTGGCCGTCATCGTGCGCCAGGAAGTGGTGCTGTTCATCATGGGCGGCGTCTTCGTCGTCGAGACCCTGTCGGTGATCGCCCAGGTGTTCTGGTTCAAGTTCACCAAAAAACGTTACGGCACCGGGCGCCGGATTTTCCTGATGGCGCCCCTGCACCACCATTTTGAACAAAAAGGCTGGAAAGAAACGCAAGTCGTGGTGCGTTTCTGGATCATCACGATGATGCTGGTCCTGCTCGGCCTTTCCACCTTGAAATTACGCTAATGAGCAAGTTACTCTAATGACCAAGTTACTCTAATGACTTATACCGGCAAACATGCAGTGGTTCTGGGCCTCGGAGAGTCCGGGCTGGCGATGGCCTTGTGGCTGGCGCGCGGCGGCGCCTCGGTGCGCGTGGCCGACACGCGCGCGGCGCCCGCGCGCCTGATCGCCCTGCGGCGCGCGCTGCCCGACGTCGACTTCGTCAGCGGCCCTTTCGGCGCCGAACTGGTCGAGGGCGCCGACTTCATCGCCGTCAGCCCGGGCCTGGCGCCCGGCCTGGAACTGGCCGACATCATCCCTGCCGCGGCCGCGAAAAACATCCCCGTGTGGGGCGAGATCGAGCTGTTCGCGCAAGCGCTGGCGGCGCTCAAGGAAGAGCGGGCTTACGCGCCGAAAGTGATCGCCATCACCGGCACCAACGGCAAGACCACGGTCACCAGCCTGGTCGGCCTGCTGTGCCAGCGCGCCGGCTTGACGGTGCGCGTGGCCGGCAATATCAGTCCGGCCGCGCTGGACGTGCTGCGCGAAGCGCTGGAAGCCGATACATTGCCGCAAGCGTGGGTGCTGGAACTGTCCAGCTTTCAGTTGCACACCACCTTCAGCTTGCGGGCGGACGTGGCGACGGTGCTGAACCTGTCCCAGGATCACCTCGACTGGCATGGCGACATGGCTTCCTACGCGCGCGACAAGGAGCGCATCTTCGGCGCCGGGACGGTGCGCGTGCTGAACCGCGACGACGAAGCCGTGATGCGCATGGCCGATCCGGCCGCCACCGTGGTCACCTTCGGCACCGACGAGCCGACCGAAGTCGACAGCTTCGGCCTGGAAAACGCGCGCGGCATCTTCTGGTTGACGGCCGCCGCCCCGGCCGAGGATCTGCCCGAGCGCAAGCGCAAGAAAAACGAGGCGCCGGCGCCGATTCCCTTCATCGCCAAGCACATGATGCCGGCCGACGCGCTGAAAATCCGCGGCCAGCACAATGCCGCCAACGCGCTGGCGGCGCTGGCCCTGTGCCGCGCCATCGGCCTGCCGTTCGCGCCCCTGCTGTACGGCCTGCGCGAATACCACGGCGAGCCGCACCGGGTCGAACTGGTGGCCGCCATCGACGGCGTCGAATACTACGACGACAGCAAGGGCACGAATGTGGGCGCCACCGTGGCCGCCCTGAACGGCCTGGGCAAAAGCTTCGCCGGCGCCGACCAGCGCCTGCTCTTGATCGCCGGCGGCGAAGGCAAAGGCCAGGACTTCGCGCCGCTGGCCGAGCCGGCTGCGCGCTTTGTGCGCGCCGTGCTGCTGATCGGCCGCGACGCGCAGATGATGCGCGCCGCGCTGGAAGCGTCCGGCGTCGACCTGATCGCCTGCGCTACCTTGCAGGAGGCGACCCAACGCGCCAGCGAACTGGCGCAAGCCGGCGACGCCGTGCTGCTGTCGCCGGCCTGCGCCAGTTTCGACATGTTCAAGAACTACGTCGAACGGGCGCAAGTGTTCGTCGGCGCGGTGCGCGACATCGCCTTGGCCAAGGGACAGGACATCTGATGGCCTTTCAACTGCCGTTCCGCTTTTCCGCAGCGTCGGCCAGTGCGCCGATGGACAGTCACGCGCGGCAGTCGAAGATGATGGAGTACGACCAGCCGCTGGTGTGGGTCACCTTCCTGCTGATGTTGTTCGGCATGGTGATGGTGTATTCGGCCTCGATTTCGCTGCCGGACTCGCCCAAGTTCGCCAATTACAAAAACAATTACTTCCTGGTGCGGCAGGCGATCTTCATCTGCGTTTCGCTGCTGGCCGGCCTGTTCGTGTTCCGCATCCGCATCGCCACCTGGCAAAAGGCGGCGCCCTATCTGTTCGGCGCCACCCTGGTGCTGCTGGTGCTGGTGCTGGTGCCGGGCCTGGGCGTGGTGGTCAAGGGCGGCCGGCGCTGGCTGTCGCTGCGCCTGTTCAACCTGCAGCCGTCCGAGCTGATGAAGATCGTCGCCGTGCTGTACGCGGCCGACTACACGGTGCGCAAGCAGGAATACATGCACAAGCTGACCAAGGGCTTCATGCCGATGGCGCTGGCGGTCGGCCTGGTCGGCCTGCTGCTGTTGCTGGAACCCGACCTGGGCGCCTTTGGCGTGATCGTCTGCATCGCCATGGGCATCCTGTTCCTGGGCGGGGTCAACGCGATCTGGTTCGGCGGCATCGGCGCCATGCTGGTGGCCATTTTCGTGGCCATCATCGCGCTCTCGAAATTCCGCCGCGAGCGCTATTTCGCCTACCTCGACCCGTGGCAGGAAGACAATGCGCTGAACAAGGCCTATCAATTGACGCATTCGCTGATCGCCTTCGGGCGCGGCGAATTATTCGGCGTCGGCCTGGGCGGCAGCGTGGAAAAGCTGCACTACCTGCCGGAGGCGCACACCGACTTCCTGCTGGCCGTGATCGGCGAAGAGCTGGGCCTGGCCGGCGTCCTGGTGGTGATCGCCCTGTTTTACTGGATCATCAAGCGCGCCTTCGACATCGGCCGCCAGGCGATCGCCATCGACCAGACTTTCGCCGGCCTGACCGCCAAGGGCATCGGCATCTGGATCGGGGTACAGACTTTTATCAACATGGGCGTCAACCTTGGCCTGCTGCCGACCAAGGGCCTGACCTTGCCGCTGATGAGTTACGGCGGTTCGGGGATTTTGATCAATTGCGTCGGCCTCGCGATACTGCTGCGTATCGATTACGAGAACCGGGTGCTGATGCGGGGTGGCAGACTATGAAACGATTGATGATCATGGCGGCCGGCACCGGCGGCCATATTTTCCCCGGCTTGGCGATCGCGCAAACCATGCGCGCGCGCGGCTGGGAAGTGAGCTGGCTGGGCACGTCGCACGGCATGGAGCAGGAACTGGTGCCGCGGCAGGGCATCGCCATGGACGCCATCGAATTTTCCGGCATGCGCGGCAAGGGCTTGCGCCACACGGTGGCCGGCGCCTTCAAGCTGCTGGCCAGCTTCGTCGACTGCCTGCGCTTCGTCAAGCGCCGCCAGCCGAACGTGGTGCTGGGCATGGGCGGTTACGTGACGGTGCCGGGCGGCCTGATGGCGCGCCTGCGCGGCGTGCCGCTGGTGCTGGTCAACGCCGACGCCGCGCTGCTGTTGTCGAACAAGGCGCTGCTGCCGCTGGCGCAGCGGGTCTGCTTCGGCTTTCCGGCCGCTGCCGGATTCGGCCGCGCGGCCGCCAAGGCCACCGTCACCGGCAACCCGGTGCGGCGCGAAATCCTCGACATGGCAGGCCCGGAGTCGCGCTTCGCCGGCCGCGGCGGCCCGCTGCGCATCCTGGTGGTGGGCGGCAGCCTGGGCGCGAAGGCGCTGAACGACAACCTGGCGCCGGCCCTGGCCCTGATGCCGGCCGCGACGCGCCCGCTGGTGACTCACCAGTCCGGCAAGAAAAATATCGAGGCCTTGCGCGCGGCTTACGCCCAGGCCGGCGTGGCGGCCACCGTGGTCGACTTCATCGACGACATGGCGCGCGCCTACGCCGAGGCCGACCTGGTGATTTGCCGCGCCGGCGCCATCACCCTGTCGGAATTGACGGCGGCCGGCGTGGCCAGCGTGCTGGTGCCGCTGGTGGCGTCGACCACCAGCCACCAGCGCGACAACGCGCAGTGGATGGCGCAACAACACGCGGCGATCCACCTGCCGCAGACGGAAATGAACGCAAGAAGCCTGGCGACCCTGCTGGAAACGCTGAGCCGCGACGCTTGCCAGAGCATGGCATTGGCGGCGCGCGCGGTCGGCAAGCGCGACGCGAACGACGCGATCGCCAATGTACTGGAACAATTAGCATGAGATCCCACCCGTGAAACATAAAGTCAAAAACATTCATTTCGTCGGCATCGGCGGCAGCGGCATGAGCGGCATCGCCGAAGTGCTGCTCAACCTCGGCTATTGCGTCTCGGGTTCCGACCTGGGCAGCAGCGCCGCCACCCAGCGCCTGCAAAGCCTGGGCGCCACGGTCGCCCTGGGCCACGCGGCCGAGAACGTGGGCCAGGCCGACGCCGTCGTCACCTCGGGCGCGGTGCCCCTGGATAATCCGGAAGTCGCGCAAGCGCGCGCCCGCAAGATCCCGGTGGTGCCGCGCGCCGTCATGCTGGGCGAACTGATGCGCCTCAAGCGCGGCATCGCCATCGCCGGCACGCACGGCAAGACCACCACCACCAGCCTGGTGGCGTCGGTGCTGGCGCAGGGCGGCATGGACCCCACCTTCGTCATCGGCGGGCGCCTGACCAGCGCCGGCGCGAACGCCAAATTGGGCGCGGGCGATTACCTGGTGGCGGAAGCGGACGAATCGGACGCTTCCTTCCTGAACCTGTCGCCGATGATCGAGGTGATCACCAACATCGACGCCGACCACATGGATACCTACGAGCACGACTTCGAAAAGCTCAAGCAAGCCTTCGTCCAGTTCACCCAGCGCCTGCCCTTCTACGGCCGCGCCATGCTGTGCATCGACGACCCGCACGTGCGCGACATCATCCCCATGATTTCGAAGCCGATCACCACCTACGGCTTCCACCTGGACGCCGACGTGCGCGCCGTGAACGCGCGCGCGCTCGGCCTGCAGATGCATTTCAGCGTGATCCAGGAAGGCTATCCCGACCTCGACGTGGTGCTCAACCAGCCCGGTATGCACAATGTGCAAAACGCCTGTTCGGCGATCGCCATCGCGCGTGAAATCGGCATCGCCGACACGGCCACCCAGCAGGGCCTGGCCGAATTCGCCGGCGTCGGGCGCCGCTTCACCCGCTACGGCGAAGTCGCCATCGCGGCCGGCGGCAGCTTTTCGCTGGTCGACGATTTCGGCCACCACCCGGTCGAAATCGACGTCACGGTGGCGGCCGCGCGCGCCGCCTATCCGGGCCGGCGCCTGGTGCTGGCCTTCCAGCCGCACCGCTACAGCCGCACCCGCGACCTGTTCGAGGACTTCGTCAAGGTGCTCGGCGGCGTCGACACGCTGCTGCTGGCCGAAGTCTACGCCGCCGGCGAAGCGCCCATCGTGGCGGCCGACGGGCGCGCCCTGGCGCACGCCTTGCGCGCGCGCGGCAAGGTCGAACCGATCTTCGTCGAGAACATGGGCGACATGCCCGACACCATCATGAGTGTGGTGCGCGACGGTGACGTCGTCGTCACCATGGGCGCCGGTTCCATCAGCGGCGTACCGAACAAACTGACCGGTTATGCAAAGGCTTTGACATGAACACGACTTCCAACATCGACGTGAAATCCTTCGGCAAGGTCGGCGTGCTTTTCGGCGGCCGTTCGGCCGAGCGCGAAGTGTCGCTGATGTCCGGCAGCGGCGTGCTGGCGGCCCTGCGCAGCCGCGGTGTCGACGCCCACCCCTTCGATCCGGGGCAGCGCAGCCTGGCCGAACTGGCGGCGGAAAAATTCGACCGCGTCTTCGTCGCCCTGCACGGCCGCTTCGGCGAAGACGGCAGCATGCAGGGCGCGCTCGAGCAGCTCGGCATTCCCTACACCGGCAGCGGCGTGATGGCTTGCGCGCTCGGCATGGACAAGGTTTACACCAAGTTGATCTGGCTGATGAAGGGTTTGCCGACGCCGAAATACGCGGTGCTGGACGGGGCTTCCGACCTCGACCTGGTGGCGGCCGAACTGGGCTTGCCGCTCATCGTCAAGCCGCCGCACGAGGGCTCGACCATCGGCATCACCAAGGTCGGCGAGGCGTCCGCCTTCCGCGCCGCGTACGACATCGCCGCCGGCCTGGACGATTCGGTGATGGCCGAGGAATTCATCACGGGCCGGGAATTCACCGTCGCCGTGCTCGGTCAGGGCGCGTCGGCGCGGGCCTTGCCGGTGGTGGAGATCGTGGCCCCGGCCGGCAACTACGATTATCAAAACAAGTACTTCACCGACGACACCCGGTATTTTTGCCCGGCCGTCCTGGACCCGGCCACCAGCGCCGAGATGGAGCGCATCGCGCTGGCCGCCTACCGCGCCATCGGCTGCGAGGGCTGGGGCCGCGTCGACGTGCTGTTGCGGGCCTCCGACAACAAGCAGTTCCTGCTGGAGGTGAACACCTCGCCCGGCATGACCGGTCACTCGCTGGTGCCGATGGCGGCGCGCGCGGTGGGCCTGGCTTATGAAGACCTGTGCGTGGAAATCCTGGCGTCGGCGTCTCTGAAGATGAGCAAAGGGCGGGGCTGACACGATGTGGCAAGACGCTAAAAGCCTGAACGCGAGCGCCAACGGCATCTTTGCCCTGGTGCTGATCGTGTGCCTGGCGGCGGGCGTCTGGTGGGTCGCGCAGCGGCCCATGTTCACCCTGCGCGTGATCCGCATCGAGAGCCTGGAGCAGACCGAATTGAAGCATGTGAACACGGTGACGCTACGCAGCGGCACCCTGGGCCGCATCAAGGGGAATTTTTTCACGGCCAACCTGGATACGGTGCGCCTGGCGTTCGAGTCGGCGCCCTGGGTGCGCCGCGCCACCGTGCGGCGCGAGTGGCCGAACCAGTTGATCGTGGCGATCGAAGAGCACGAGGCGCTCGGCACCTGGGGCGAGGACGGTCGCCTGCTGTCGGTCAAGGGCGACGTCTTCACGGCGAACCTGGCCGAGGCGGAAGAAGACCACGCGCTGCCCGAGTTTTCCGGACCGGAAGGCAGCGAGAAGGAAGTGCTGGCCCGCTTCGGCGAATTGCGCGGCTGGTTCGCGCCGCTCAAGCTGGTGCCGGAAGCACTGTCCCTGTCGAGCCGTTACGCCTGGACGGTAAAGCTCGACAACGGCATGAGCGTGGCCCTGGGCCGCGAGCAGAGCCGGACCACATTGAAGGAAAGGGTGGATCGACTGACCTCGATTTATCCGCAGTTGCTCAGTCGCCTGCAAAATATCGACACCATCGATATGCGCTATCCGAACGGCCTGGCCCTGAGTTCGTCGGGGCTGGTGATTCCGGCCGATGGACAGAAGCCGGCGCCGGCGGCAAGAAGAAAACCGAATAATTTAAAGCCAATCCGCAAGCACACATAGTAGGCGACAGAAATGACAAAAGACGCGAAAAACCTGATCGTCGGACTCGACATCGGCACCTCGAAGGTGGTGGCGGTCGTGGCCGAGGTGATGCCCGACGGGCGCCACGAAGTGATCGGGCTGGGTCAGCACGAATCAAAGGGATTGAAGAAGGGCGTCGTCGTGAATATCGAGGCGACCGTCGAGTCGATCCAGCGCGCGCTCGAAGAAGCCGAGCTGATGGCCGACTGCAAGATCCGCAATGTCTACGCCGGCATCGCCGGCAGCCATATCCGCAGCTTCAATTCGAGCGGCATGGTGGCCATCAAGGACAAGGAAGTGACGGCCACCGACGTGGCGCGCGTCATCGAGACGGCGAAGGCGGTTAATATTCCGACCGACCAGCAGTTATTGCACACGGTGCCGCAGGAATTCATCGTCGACAGCCAGGAAGACGTGCGCGAGCCGATCGGCATGAGCGGCATCCGCCTGGAGGTCAAGGTGCACATCGTCACCGGCGCCGTGTCGGCGGTGCAGAACATCGTCAAGTGCGTGCGCCGCTGCGGCCTGGAAGTGTCGGACCTGATCTTGCAGCCGATGGCCTCGGCCGACGCGGTGCTGACCGCCGACGAAAAAGAGCTGGGCGTGGTCTTGATCGACATCGGCGGCGGCACCACCGACGTGGCGGTGTTTTCGGACGGCGCCATCCGCCACACGGCGGTGATCCCGATCGCCGGCGACCAGATCACCAACGATATCGCGATGGCGCTGCGCACGCCGACTTCGGAAGCCGAAGAGATCAAGATCCGCTATGGGGTGGCCAAGCAGGTGCTGGCCGATCCGGGCGAGTCGCTGGAAGTGCCGGGCCTGGGCGACCGCGGACCGCGCAATCTGTCCCGCCAGGCGCTGGCGGCGGTGATCGAGCCGCGGGTGGAGGAATTGTTCGCGATGGTGCACCAGGTGGTGCGCGAATCGGGTTACGAGGGCGTGCTGTCGTCGGGCATCGTGCTCACGGGCGGCACCTCGATCATGCCCGGCATGGTGGAAATGGCGGAGGATATCTTCCTCAAGCCGGCCCGTCTGGGCACGCCGGATTACCGCGGCCAGCTGGCCGACGTGGTGCGCAGTCCGCGCTACGCGACGGTGCTGGGACTGCTGCTGGAAGCGAAAAAACAATACCTGCGCGGGCACATCGTGACGCGTCAGGACGGGTCGGTGAAAGCGGTCTGGCAGCGCATGAAGGAATGGTTTTTGGGGAATTTTTAAGGCCGCGTTTTGACGGTCTGGCAGCACGATTTGAACACACATACTTACTCGTTTTTTAAACTTTAACAGCAGTTTTCAATCCCCAGTTCTTCTAACTATATGAGGATTGGCGCTTGGAAACCGCATTCTGACAGGAGCACATCATGGAGTTCGATATGGTCGATAACGCAGCTTTAGGCACGGTCATCAAGGTCGTCGGCGTCGGCGGAGCAGGTGGCAACGCGGTACAGCACATGATCAACAAGGGCATGGTCGGCGTGGAATTCATCGCCGCCAACACGGACGCGCAGGCGCTGTCGACTTCGAGAGCCGACAACATCATCCAGATCGGCGAGACCGGCCTGGGCGCGGGAATGAAGCCGCAAGTGGGCCGTCAACTGGCCGAGGAATCGCGGGCCCGCATCGAAGACGCCTTGCGCGGCGCGCACATGGTCTTCATCGCGGCCGGCATGGGTGGCGGTACCGGCACGGGCGCGGCGCCCATCGTCGCGGAAATCGCCAAGTCGCTGGGCGCGCTGACGGTGGCCGTGGTGTCGAAGCCGTTTTCCTACGAAGGCCAGAAGTGCATGGACATCGCCGACGAAGGTCTGGAGCAGTTGTCCCTGCACGTCGATTCCCTGATCATCATCCTGAATGAAAAACTGGAAGAGATCTACGAAGATGAAAGCATGCTGGAGTGGATGCAGCACGCCGACGATGTGCTCAACAACGCGGTTGCCGGTATCGCCGAGATCATCAACGTGCCGGGCCATATCAACGTCGACTTCAACGACGTGAAAACCATCATGGGCGAGCAGGGCAAGGCCATGATGGGCACCGCCACCGCTTCCGGCGTGGACCGGGCCCGCATCGCCGCCGAGCAGGCCGTGGCCTCGCCGCTGCTGGACGGCATCGACCTTTCCGGCGCGCGCGGCGTGCTGGTCAACGTCACGGCCAGCCGTGGCTTGAAAGGTAAGGAAATCAAGGAAGTCATGGCCGCCGTGCGCGCGTTTGCCGCGCCGGACGCCTCGATCGCCCAGGGTATCGCTTACGACGACAGCATGGGCGACGATATCCGCGTCACCGTGGTGGCGACGGGCCTGGGTCGCGCCAAGAAGGCGATCCAGCTGGTGCCGCAGCAAATGCTGCGCACCGGTACCCACAATGGCCCCTTGACGCCGTCGGCGTCGATGGGCGGCGGCCTGGGTGGCGGCAGCGTCTCGGTCGGCATGTCGGTGCCGGCGCAAGCCTTCGACGGCATGAAGGCGCCGGCCGTATGGCGTCGCGAATCCGCGTCCGAGCAAGTGCGGGCGATGGAAAAGAATGGCATGGAAACCTACGATATCCCGGCTTTCCTGCGCAAGCAGGCGGACTGAGGATTCCAGCCGGGGCGCCGCGGCCAGCTTGGCCGGCGCCCTGCAGGAACGAAAAGAGTCAGGCATACTACTGCTTGCCTGGAGATGCCGCGCCCAGCGCGGCATTTTTTATGCGGCTTCGCCCTGTGCGGCGGCATTCGCGCCGCGCGCCGCGAAGCGCCGCGAATATCCGAATATCCATCAATCATCATCAAGGAGACACACATGACCATTAAAATCGGCGATACCCTGCCAGAAGGCACCCTGTCCGAATTCATCGAATCGGAAACCGAAGGCTGCGCCCTGGGCCCGAACACGTTCAAGGTGGAAGATCTGGTCAAGGGCAAGAAGATCGCCATCTTCGGCTTGCCGGGCGCCTACACCCCGACTTGCTCGGCGCAACACGTGCCCGGTTACGTCAAGCACGCCGCGGACTTGAAAGCCAAGGGCGTCGATGAAATCTGGTGCATCTCGGTCAACGACGCCTTCGTGATGGGCGCCTGGGGCCGCGATCAAAAAGCCACCGGCATCGTGCGCATGATGGCCGACGGCAACGCCGCCTACAGCAAACTGCTGGGCCTGGACGCCGACTTCAGCAAGTTCGGCATGGGCACGCGCTCGCAGCGTTACTCGCTGCTGGTCGACAACGGTGTCGTCACGCAACTGAACGTCGAGCAGGGCGGCAAGTTTGAAGTGTCGAACGCGGAAACCTTGCTGGGCCAACTGGCGTAAGTTGCCGCGGTATTGGCAATGAATA
>DMYQ01000078.1:42427-44040 GCA_003482555.1 Janthinobacterium sp.
GCCGCGGCGCCGTTATTCATTGCATGCGCCATGGATGGCGCAAGGCCCGCTCGCATCCGCTGATATTCACGGGCACCCTCATGTGGGCGATTCGTCAAGCCCGGGCCGGCGTTGCGAAAGCTGCACTTTCCCGCCCGGCGGCTGATTGTAAAAAAGCAAGATTGACCCCGCCTTGATATAATCCTTGCACCATAATGTTGCGTGCGCCGTGGCGTGCCAGCCCCACCCGCAAGGAGATTTTCTGACAGTCCGATCCCAAAACCTGCGCAGCATCTACGCGATGCTGTTCGCCGTCGCCATGTTTTCGTTGATGGACAGCGCGCTCAAGCTGCTCTCCTTCCACTACCCGGCGCTGCAGGTGACGGCCTTGCGCGCGCTCTCATCCTTGCCGCTGGTCTGCCTGTACGTGGCTTGGCGCGGCGCCTACAAGACGGTGCTGAAGGTGCGCTGGTCGCTGCACCTCTTGCGCTGCGCCCTGGGCATCAGCATGATTTCCCTGTTCGCCTACGCGCTCAAACTGCTCTCCCTGGCCGAGGCGTATTCGATCTTCTTCATCGCGCCGACCCTGATCACGGCCCTGTCGGTCTTCATCTTGAAGGAAAGAGTGGACGCGGCGCGCTGGTGCGCGATCGCCGTCGGCATGGGCGGCGTGCTGGTGGTGCTGCGCCCCGAGGCCGGCAACTTCCTGTCGCTGGGTGGACTGGCCGTGCTGGCCGCGGCCGCCTGTTACGCGGTCTCGGCCATCGTGGGGCGCGTGCTCAGCCGCACCGACAGCAGTGAAAGCATGATCTTGTGGTTGATGCTAATGATGGCCATCGTTGGCGTGGCCCTGTCCGCGCCCGCGTGGGTGGCCATCCGCGCCGAGGATTGGTGGGTGTTGGCGGGACTGGCGCTGAGCGGCTTCCTGGGGCAGTTGGGGATCACCGAGGCCTTCCGCAACGGCAAGGCCTCGAGCGTGGCGCCGTTCGAGTATTCGGCCCTGGCCTGGGGCGTGGGGCTGGACTGGCTGCTGTGGCACACCCTGCCGGACAGATACACCTTGCTGGGTGCGGCCATCATCATCGCCAGCGGCGTGTATCTGATACGGCGCGAGGCGGTGCATGTGGAAAGCGAGCATCCCTGAAGCGCCGCGCGCCACCACAAAGCTTGACTTCGAAGCTTGACTTCGAAGCTTGACTTCGCGCAACGCGGGCACGCCAAGTTGCTATAATCGCCGGATGTTAAAACAACGCACCATCAAACAACTGGTCCGCACGGTCGGCGTCGGTTTGCACTCGGGCACCAAGGTCGAACTGACACTGCGCCCGGCCGACATCGACGTCGGCATCGTCTTCCGCCGCGTCGACCTGATCCCGGCGGTCGAGTTCCGCGCCAGCGCCATGGCCGTCGGCGACACGCGCATGGCGTCGGTGCTGGTCAAGGATGGCGTGCGCGTGTCGACCGTCGAACACTTGATGTCGGCCGCCGCCGGCCTGGGCATCGACAATATGTATGTCGACGTGAGCGCCGAGGAAATCCCCATCATGGACGGCTCGGCCGCGTCCTTTGTTTACCTGCTGCAACAGGCCGGCGTGCAAGAGCAGGGCGGGGCGAAGAAATTTATCCGCGTCATC
>DMYQ01000078.1:44216-51975 GCA_003482555.1 Janthinobacterium sp.
ACGGTTTCAAGCTCGATTTCTTCATCGAATTCAATCACCCTGCCGTCGACGGCACCACCCAGCGCGCGCTGGTGGATTTCGGCCACGTGTCGTATGTGCACGACGTGGCGCGCGCGCGCACCTTCGGCTTCATGCAAGATGTGGAAAGCTTGCGCGGCATGGGCCTGGCGCGCGGCGGTTCGCTGGAAAACGCGATCGTGATGGATGAATACCGCATCCTCAATTCGGACGGCTTGCGTTACGAAGATGAATTCGTGCGCCACAAGATCCTCGACGCGATCGGCGACCTGTATCTGGTCGGCCATCCCTTGCTGGCCTGTTACACGGCCCACAAGTCGGGCCACGCGCTCAACAATCAGTTGCTGCTGGCCCTGCTGGCCCGGCCGGACGCCTACGAAATCGTGTCCTTCGATACCAATGAGGCGGCGCCGCCGTCCTATCTGCGCCAGATGGAACGGGAGTGGGCGCTGAACTAGTACCCCGGCCGCGGCGCCTCAGTCTTGCGGTTCGCGGTGCCTTTGCACCATCGCGCGCAGGGCGGCGATCAGGGTCTGGTTTTGCGGCGAGGCGGGCAGGGCGTCGCCCAGTTCGGCCAGCGCCGCCATCGCCTTGCCCGGCAGTACCAGCGCGTGCGTGTGGACGATGGGCGCCACGCTGCGTATCACTTGCACCTTGAGCTTGATGCCGCCGATTTGCCAGCCCCGTTTTTCCAGTTCCGCTTGCAACTTCGGCAACTGTTGCTTGAGTTTCGCCGCCACCGCCGAATTCGGCGTGGCCAGCACCAATTGCCCGCCTTCGAACTGCAGGATGTCGCAATGCTGAAACATGGCGGGCAGGGCGGCCGCGCAATCGTGTTGCAGCGAGGCCAGGCGCTTGACGGTGGGCATCAGCGCCGCCATCGTGGCGTTGCCGCGCAGGAAGTCGGTGGCGCCGCTGGCGCCCTGGCCGAACTTGCGGCGCGGCGCCTGATAGGGGGAGTTGGATCGCATTTCGGCAACATATCACAGCTGGACGCCGCATGGAGCCCAGCTTGCTCGCGGCGGCAAATATTTTCGAAATTTGAAGCAAGCGTCCGGTTTTTTGCCCTCTTTGTTTATGAATGCCTATTGTTATATAGGCCAATAACCCAACCTTGGTCGGGACGCATGATAAAATCACCGTCTTTTGCCATAGCGAACTCCGCGCGGTCACGCCTTCGTCACCCACCGAGCTTTTTTTAACGGCGTTTTTTAAGAATTCAAGCATGTCATTACTGACCCAGATTTTCGGCAGCCGCAACCAGCGGCTGCTCAAGCAATACCAAAAAACGGTACGCGAGATCAATGCGCTCGAGCCGTCCATCGAAAAGCTGTCGGATGCGGAGCTGCAGGCAAAAACACCTGCCTTCAAGGAACGCATCGCCGCCGGCGAGACGCTCGACGTCTTGCTGGTGGAAGCCTTCGCCGTTTGCCGCGAAGCGAGCCGGCGCGTGCTGCGCATGCGCCACTTCGACGTTCAGCTGATCGGCGGCATGGTGCTCCATTACGGCAAAATCGCCGAGATGGGTACCGGCGAGGGTAAAACCCTGATGGCGACCCTGGCCGCCTACCTGAACGCCCTGTCGGGCAAGGGCGTGCACATCGTCACCGTCAATGATTACCTGGCGCAACGCGACGCCGAGACCATGGGCCGTTTGTACGCCTGGCTCGGCCTGTCGACCGGCGTCAACCTGTCGCAGATGGAACACGACGCCAAGCAAGTCGCTTACGCGTCCGATATCACCTACGGCACGAATAACGAGTTCGGCTTCGATTACCTGCGCGACAATATGGTGTTCGAGGCGCGCGACCGGGTTCAGCGCCTGCTCAATTTCGGTATCGTCGATGAAGTCGACTCGATCCTGATCGATGAGGCGCGCACGCCGCTGATCATTTCCGGCCAGGCTGAAAATCACACCGATCTGTATCACAAGATCAATGAATTGCCCGGCATGCTGACCATGCAAATCGGCGAAGAAACGCCGGATGGCAAGGGTCACATCGAAGTTCCCGGCGATTACACCAAGGATGAAAAGGCGCATCAAGTCTTGCTGACCGAAGCCGGTCACGAAAAGGCGGAAGCGATCTTGACGCAGATGGGTTTGCTGCCTGAAGGCGCTTCCCTGTACGACTCGGCCAACATCACCCTGGTGCACCATCTGTACGCGGCCCTGCGCGCGCACGCGCTCTACTTCAAAGACCAGCACTACGTGGTGCAAAACAATGAAGTGGTGATCGTCGATGAATTCACCGGCCGCATGATGACGGGCCGGCGCTGGTCGGACGGCTTGCATCAAGCCGTCGAGGCCAAGGAAGGCGTGCGTATCCAGAACGAGAACCAGACCCTGGCCTCGATCACNNCAGGAAATTTACGGCCTGGAAACGGTCGTCATTCCGCAAAACCGTCCCCTGCAACGCAAGGATCGCCAAGATCAAGTCTACAAATCGTCGGACGAAAAGTATGGCGCGATGCTCAACGATATCCGCGACTGCTACGAACGGGGCCAGCCGGTCCTGGTCGGCACCACCTCGATCGAGAATTCCGAACTCTTGTCGGGCATCCTGGAAAATGCCAAGCTGCCGCACAATGTGCTGAATGCGAAGCAGCATGCGCGCGAGGCGGAAATCATCGCCCAGGCCGGCAGTCCGAAGGCGATCACCATCGCCACCAATATGGCCGGTCGCGGCACCGATATCGTCCTCGGCGGCAACGTCGAGAACCAGATCAAGTTCATCGAAGCGAATCCCGAGTTGAGCGACGCCGACAAGGCGGCCCAGGCGCAAAAGCTGCGCGATGAATGGCAGTCGCTGCACGACCACGTGGTCAACGCGGGCGGCTTGCACATCATCGGCACCGAGCGCCACGAATCGCGCCGCGTCGACAATCAGTTGCGCGGTCGCGCCGGACGCCAGGGCGATCCCGGTTCCTCGCGCTTTTACCTGTCGCTGGACGACGCGCTGCTGCGCATCTTCGCCGGCGACCGCGTGCGCGCCATCATGGATCGCCTGAAAATGCCGGAAGGCGAGCCGATCGAGGCTGGCATCGTCTCGCGTTCGATCGAATCGGCGCAGCGCAAGGTCGAGGCGCGCAACTTCGACATCCGCAAGCAATTGCTGGAATACGACGATGTCGCCAACGATCAGCGCAAGGTGATTTACCAGCAGCGCAACGAGCTGCTGGAAACGACCGACATTTCAGAGTTGATCGCTTCCCTGCGCCGCGGCGTGTTCACCGATCTGGTGCGCGTGAACGTGCCGGCCGAATCGGTCGAGGAACAGTGGGACGTGAAGGCGCTGGAAGCAACGCTGGACGCGGAATGGCAGATCGAATTGTCCTTGCGCGCCATGATGGAAGCGGAACCGACGCTGACGGACGAGGATTTGCTGGAACGGGTGCTGGCCGCGGCCGACGCCCTGTACCAGGCGAAAATCGACGTGGTCGGCAAGGAATCGTTCGGCGGCTTCGAGCGCAACGTCATGCTGCAAAGCGTGGACAGCCACTGGCGCGAACATCTGGCGGCCCTCGATCACCTGCGCCAGGGTATCCATCTGCGCGGTTACGCGCAAAAGAATCCGAAGCAGGAATACAAGCGCGAAGCGTTTGAACTGTTCGGCCAGATGCTCGACATGATCAAGAACGACGTCGTCAAGATGGTCATGACGGTGCGCATCCAGTCGCGCGAGGAAATCGACGCGGCCGAGGCGGCGATGCAGCAGTCGCACGTGGAAAACGTGCACTACGAGCACGCCGACTTCAACCCGAACGCGGCGCCGGAAGAGTTGATGGCGCCGACGGCGGTGGCGGCCGACAACGGCGAGCAATTGATGACGATGGGCGTGAAGGTTGGCCGCAACGACCCTTGCCCTTGCGGCAGCGGTAAAAAGTTCAAGGCTTGCCACGGTAAACTGGCCTAAGCGGGCCGGCTAGGAATAGTACAGAAGGGCGGAGAATGCGAATTTTCCGCCCTTTTTTTGCGAGCCTGTCGCGGGTCGCGTGCGCGCTGGCGCTGACCCGGAGCCTTATGCGGGCGGGGTGGCGGGCGGGGATTTTTTGCCGGCCTCGTGGCGCGGCGCCACACGCGGGATCAGGATGCGTATCGTGGTGCCGACATCGAGCCCGGTCGCGATGCTGATCCGTCCGCCCAGCACGCCGGTCACGATGTTGTAGACGATGTTCATGCCCAGGCCGGTGCCGCCCTGGCCCATCTTGGTGGTGAAGAAGGGGTCGAAGACGTGGCGCAGCACCTCGTCCGGCATGCCGCGGCCGTCGTCGCTGAAGCTCAGCGCCAGCATGCCGTCGCCGGCGTCGCCGCCGCGCACGGTGATGGCGCCCGTCTTGCGGTCGTCGAAGGCGTGGATCAGGGCGTTGTTGATCAGGTTGTTGACCACCTGGTACAGGCTGCCCGGGTAGGAGTCCATCATCAGGCCGGGCGGCACTTCCAGGACCGCCGTGCAGCGGGCCCGGCGCAGGCGCGGCAAATAGGTCGCCAGGGTGTCTTGCAGCACCAGCAGCAAGTCGAAGTCGCGGCGCTGGTCGCTGGTCTGGTCGACCGCCACTTGCTTGAACGAGGAAATCAGGTCGGCCGCCTTGTGCAGGGAACCCGAGATCAGGCCGGCCGCCTGGCGCACTTCGTCCAGGTGGGCCAGCAGGGCCGAGCGCCGCAGCGCGCCGGCGGCGACGACCCGGTCGAAGTCGGCGACCCGGTCGGACAGCGACGTCGAGGCCAGCAGGCTGTTGCCGATCGGGGTGTTGAGTTCGTGCGCGATGCCGGCCACCAGCGAGCCGAGCGAAGCCATTTTTTCGGCCGCCAGCAAATCGTGCTGGGTGTGCTGCAAGGTGTCGAGCGCCAGGCTCAAGTCGCTGTTCGCCTGTTCCAGCTCGGCCGAGCGTTGCCGCACCCGGCTCTCCAGCGAGGTGTTCAACTCCTTCAGCGCACCCTTGGCGTTGAGTTCCTCGGTCAGGTCGAGCAGGGCCCAGATGACGGCCTTTTCGCCGTCCAGCGACAGCGAGGACGACCAGATGGCGACGCTGCCGGCGCTGCCGTCGGCCAGGCGCACGCGCGCCACGTCGCCCAGCACGGCGCCGTTGGCGGTATGGATGCCGAGGATGCGGCGCTGCTCGTCTTCGCTGTCCCAGAACGCCAGGTCGCTGGCGCGCTTGCCGATGACGGCGCCGGCGGAGGCATTGAAGGTGCGTTCCAGCGCCAGGTTGGCGGCGATGATGGTGCCCTGGCGGTCGGTCACGCTGAGCGGCACCGGCGCCACGTCGAACAGGATCTTGAAGCGCGCCTCCGATTCCGACAGGCGCCGCTCGGCCCGTTCCAGCTGCGCCAGGCGTTCGCGCAGCGCCAGGCTCATGGTGTTGAGCGAGCGCGAGACGACTTCGATTTCATCGCCGCCGTGTTCCGGCAGCAGGGTGGCATAGTCGCCGCGCACCAGGCGCTGCGACTGCGCGTTCAAGCCGTCCAGGCGCCGCCCTATGCCCAGGGTGAAGGCGTAAAACAGCAGCAGGCCGAGGCCGAAGCCGGCGATTGAAATCACGCTGCCCTGACTGAGCACATCGTTGCGGGCGCGCGCCAGGTCGGCCGTGGAGAGGCCGAAGTTGAGCGAGCCGACCTGGTTGTCATTGAGCAGCAGCGGCGCGCGCGCGTGCAGCATGTCGCCCAGCAGCACGGTTTTGACGCCGCCGTCGGTGCGCACGCCGCCGCCCTGCATCAGGCGCGCCAGATTGGCGGGGACGGCGCCGGCCGCCACGATGGGGCGCCGCTGGCCATCGAGGACGACGATGTAGCGCACGAAGCTGTCGGCCGGGTCGGACAGCATCTCGCCCAGGTAGGAATGCAGTTCGGACAGGCTGCCGCGGCTGGAGTAACTGCCCAGCGACAGGTTCAGGGTCACCGCGTATTCGTGGGCCACGCGGTCGGCGTTGTTGCTGACCGCCTGATCCATGATGCGCATATTGTTCCAGATGAGCAGGCCGAGCACCAGGGCTTGCACCAGGGCGCTCAAGATCAGGAATTTCGCCCGTAGCGATAGATTCAATTGAATTCTCCACTGGCCGGCCGGCGGCCGGCATAGCGATCGCCTCCCGCTGGAGGCGGCCTTGTTTAGGGCAGGATCAGGATCACTTTGACCGTTTCGTCGACGGCGGCCTTGTCGATGTAGCCGATGGCGCCGGCATCGGCCGCGACGGCACGCTTGACCTCGGCATTGGTATTGTATTCCCTGGGTGGAAAGCCGCGCCCGGTGAACACGATCTTCGACCAGATCGCCTTCATCTGATCTTGATCCTTGCCGGCGATTTTCTGGTAAAACTCGGCCCGCGTGGGCGAACTGTCGGCCAGGTCGACGGGCGTGAGCCGGGTCGATTTGCCGAGGAAGATCTGGGCCGCTTGCGCGGCCGGCAGGTGCAGATTGTTTTTCGGGTTGACGATGACGACCGTCGCCGCGCGCGCGGCCGGCGCCGCCAGCAGCGACGCCGCCAACATCATTGCGGCCAGCGGCGGTCGGGGGCGGGGGATGTGCATGGCGGCCCCTAAAAAACGAAATCGAAGGCCAGCGCCGACACGACGACGGCGTGTTTCAAGCCCTCGGACGGGCCGAAGATCATGGCGCCCGATTTCACGGTCGGGCGCAGGCGGTCGACCTGCACCTTCAGCGCGCACGAGGGGGCGAAGTTCCAGCGCACGCCGATCAGGTCGGAATGCTGCCGGGCCGAGGTCAGGAAGCCCATGTCGACGGCGCGCCCGAGCGGGCGGGCGACGCGAAAACCGGCCGGCAAGCTCACCGAGCGGCCGGCCTGGCGGACGGCGGCGTGGGCATAGTAGGGCAGGATGGCGCCGAAGCGATAGCCGGCCATCAGATACCAGGCCTCGTTGTCGGGGATGTAGACCGGTTCGACGGCGCGGCGCATGCCGTATTCCGACTGCAACACGATGTTACGCCAGTCCATGGTCAGGCCGAACGAGTTGAAATCGATCTTTTTACCCTCGCTCACACCCATGTCGCGCGCCAGCTGGCCGTAGCCGGCCGCCTGCAGGCGCGCGCCGATGGCGTTCAGCGGCGCCATGTCGGCGCTCGTCAACTCGGCCCGCAAGTGGCTCAGGCGCAGCATGAAGGGGCCGTTTTCCAGCGCCAGGTTGAGCGTGTACAGGGGCGCGCGGAAGGTGGCGATGGAACCGCCGCCGCCAGCCATGAACAGCTTGCCGTGGCTGACGCCGCCAGCCAGCTGGGCCGTGTAGGTGGTGTCGCCGTAGGAGTGCTGGAAGGTGAGGTCGGCACCGTCGACGTTTTCGATCGCCGCCAGCGAATACATTTCGGCCGGCGGGCGCATCATGGTGTTGGCGTAGCCGACGTTCTGATAGTCGGAAATCATGAAGCTGGGTACCACCACGCGACCCAGGCGCAGGCTGAAGTCGGGGTTCAGGCGGCGCTTGACGAAGGCCCAGGCCAGTTCGGTGGTGTAGTGCTCGCTGGTGTATTTGCGCGTCAGTATCTGCACCATGGCGGAGGTATCCGGCATCAGGCGGTAGGCGGCCTGCAGGCCCAGGTTGCTGTCGGTGCCGCTGCCATAGTCGCGCGTCACACCCCGGGCCTGGTTGTAGCGCACGAACTGGGCGTCGTCGGTGTTGCTGCGGGCCAGGCCCAGGGTGGCGAAGCCGCTCAGGCTCAGTTTGTCGTCCGTGGCCGGGGCGTCGGCGCCAGCCGCGCACAAGGGCAGGGCGGCCAGCAGGCAGGCCAGC
>DMYQ01000078.1:52140-54541 GCA_003482555.1 Janthinobacterium sp.
GGCAGGCCAGCAAGCGGGCTTGCGGGCGGGCTTGCGCAATAAGACGCGCCGACCCTGTCACGGCATCTTTCCGCCGCCGCGTAGTACCGAAAGATGGATGTGGCATGGCGGATATTATAATTTCAATAAAGCAAATATTTTACATGATTAGCAACAATCGAAGCAGCGATATTTATTGCCGGCCGCGCCGCGCCGCGCGGGCGCGCGAGGATTGACGCCGGGCGCCAAGGGATTACAATAGCGGCTCCATTTCCTTAGCAGAAAAGTCACCATGGCCGTCAATTCCCCCAAGCCCGTCGCCGCCGATTTGAACGCCGTTGCCGGCATCGACATCGGCGTCGCCGAAGCCGGTATCAAGAAACCGAACCGCAAGGATCTGCTGGTGTTGCGGCTGGCGCCGACGGCGTCGGTGTCCGGCGTCTTCACGCTGAACCGCTTTTGCGCCGCCCCCGTGCAGGTATGCCAGGCCAATCTGGCCGCCGTGGCGGCCGGCGCCGCGCCCATCCGCGCGCTGCTGATCAACACCGGCAACGCCAACGCCGGCACTGGCGCTTCCGGCCTGGCCGACGCGCACGCCTCGTGCGCCGCGCTGGCCGAGTTGCTGGACTGCGAAGCGGGGCAAATCCTGCCGTTTTCCACCGGCGTGATCCTGGAACCGCTGCCGCTGGCGCGCCTGGTCGCCGGCCTGCCGCAAGCAGTGGCCGCGCTGACGGCGGATAACTGGTTCAGCGCCGCCGAAGCCATCATGACCACCGACACGCAGCCGAAGGCCGCTTCGCGCCAGGTCGTCATCGACGGCCACACGGTCACCCTGACGGGCATCAGCAAGGGCGCCGGCATGATCAAGCCGAACATGGCGACCATGCTCGGCTTCCTGGCCTTCGACGCCAGCGTTGCCCAGCCGGTGCTCGACACGCTGGTTAAACAGGCCGCCGACAAGTCCTTCAACTGCATCAGCATCGACGGCGATACCTCGACCAACGATTCCTTCATCCTGGTCGCCACCGGCGCCGGCACGCTGCGCGTCGATTCCGTCGACAGTCCGGCCTACGCGGCGCTGGCGGCCGCCGTCGGCGAGTTGTCGACCTTCCTGGCGCAAGCCATCGTGCGCGACGGCGAGGGCGCCACCAAGTTCATGACGGTTACCGTGGAAGACGGCCGCGACGTCGCCGAATGCCGCAAGATCGCCTATTCGATCGCCCACTCGCCGCTGGTGAAGACGGCTTTCTTCGCCTCCGACCCGAACCTGGGGCGCATCCTGTGCGCGATCGGCTACGCCGGCGTGGACGACCTCGACGTCGGCCGCTTGAACCTCTATCTGGACGACGTCTGGGTGGCCAAGAACGGCGGCCGCAATCCTGATTATCAGGAGCAGGACGGCCAGCGCGTGATGCAGCAGAGCGAAATCACCATCCGCGTCAAGCTGGACCGCGGCGCCGCCGCCGCCACCGTCTGGACTTGCGACCTGTCGCACGACTACGTCAGCATCAACGCCGACTACCGTTCATGAGCCCGCTGGACCAATTCCTGCTGCGCGCCGAGGCGCTGTTGCAGCGGGTCGAGGCGATCCTGCCGCAAGCGCCGCGCCAGCCGGACTGGAAGCTGGGCCACGCTTTCCGCTGGCGCAAGCGGCACGGCGGCGACAGCTATCTGCAGGCGGTCGCCCACGTGTCCGACATCGCGCTGTCGGACTTGCATAACATCGGCCCGCAAAAGCTGCAGATCGAGCAAAACACGCGCCAGTTCGTCGCCCGCCGGCCGGCCAATAACGTGCTGCTCACGGGCGCGCGTGGCACCGGCAAGTCGTCCCTGATCAAGGCTTGCCTGAACCAGTTCGCCAAGGACGGCCTGCGCCTGATCGAAGTCGACAAGGCCGACCTGGCCGAGCTGTCCGACATCGTCGACCTGGTCGCCGGGCGGCCCGAACGCTTCGTCATTTTCTGCGACGACCTGTCGTTTGAAGAGGGCGAGAGCGGCTACAAGGCCTTGAAGGTGGCGCTGGACGGCAGTATCGCCGCGCAATCGGAGAATGTGCTCATTTACGCGACTTCGAACCGGCGCCACCTGATGCCGGAACGGATGTCGGACAACAGCGGCTACAGCCGCGCCGAGGATGGCGACCTGCATCCGGGCGAAACGGTGGAAGAGAAAATCTCGCTGTCGGAGCGCTTCGGCCTGTGGCTGTCGTTTTATCCGTTCAAGCAGGATGATTACCTGGCCATCGTGGCGCATTGGCTGGCCTCGTTCGGCTGCGACGCGACGCAGATCGCCGAGGCTAGAGGCGACGCGCTGCGCTGGGCCCTGCAACGCGGCTCGCGCTCCGGCCGCGTGGCCTGGCAGTTCGCCAAGGATCACGCCGGCAAGTTGCCGCCCGCATGAGCGCGCCGCACGCGCCGGCCGC
>DMYQ01000078.1:54678-58084 GCA_003482555.1 Janthinobacterium sp.
CACCTCAGCCGGCCACACCTCGGCCGGCCGCACCCATCGACGTCGCCGTGGGCATCTTGATGAAGCCGAACGGCGACGTGTTGCTGGGCCAGCGTCCACCCGGCAAACCCTACGACGGCTACTGGGAATTCCCGGGCGGAAAAGTGGAGGCGGGCGAAGCGATCCTGGACGCCCTGAAGCGCGAGTTCGTCGAGGAGCTCGGCTTGCGCATCGTCAGCGCCGAGCCCTGGTGCGGCGTCGAATACATCTATCCGCACGCGCATGTGCGCCTGCATTTCTATATCAGCCGGGAATGGACGGGCGAGCCGCAAAGCCTGGAGGGCCAGGCCTTCGCCTGGCAGGGCGAAGTCGGCGTCGAGCCGCTGCTGCCAGCCACCATTCCGCTGCTGGAATGGCTGGACGTGGTGCGCGGCGAGACGCTCTGACGGGTCGCAAAAGTTTTCACGAACCGGGATCGCGCCGCGCGGGAATGTCCCGGTCGGGGCGCCAAAAGGCTGACATGAGCGTTAACATGCAAGAACCATCGACTAAAAAACGTCACGACTGGGTGAGGCGCGCCGAGCTGATCGATGGCGTCGAGGGTATCGAAGCGTGGTTTCACGGTAACGCGTATTCGGTGCATCGCCACGATACCTATGCGATAGGCCGCACCTTGGCCGGCGTCCAGCGTTTCAATTATCGACGCAGCCAGCAAAACAGCCTGCCTGGCAACACGATCGTCTTGCATCCCGACGAGGCCCACGATGGGCAAGCGGGCGGCGACGGCGGCTTTCAATACCGGATGATCTACGTCCAGCCTTCACTCATTCAAGACGTCCTGGGCGGGCAGGCGCTGCCTTTCCTCGAGGGCGGCGTGACGACCGATCGGCGCCTCGCCGCGGCCACCGCGTCCTTGCTGCAGCCGGTGAGTGATGCCCTGGACTCCCTTGAACAGAGCGAAGCGCTGAGCGAATTGGCGCATGTGCTTGCCGCCGCCGCCGGCCTGCCCGCGCGGCGCCCGAAGGGCGACTTTGTCGCGGCGCGGCGGGCGCGCGAATACATGCACGCGGATTTCGAGCGCGCCATCACCCTGGAACAACTTGAAACGGCGACGGGCCGGGATCGCTGGAGCCTGTCGCACGACGAGCGTAGTGTTGAAAACGACCAATGGATCTAGTGCGGCACTCTTGAACGGACAGGGCCCCCGGTGCGCTAGGCTAGGGCGCCGACGCCGGACTCGGGCGCCGCCATGATTCACCCTGGAGCGGCCGGCGCCGCTTATTCCTCGACGCCGTGCTCGGCCAGAGGATCGGCCAGCGGGTCGACGACGGGGATGGCGTATTTTTCCTCGGCCCAGGCGCCCAGGTCGATCTGTTTGCAGCGTTCGGAACAAAAGGGGCGGAAGGTGTTCTTTTCGATCCACTCGACTTTTTTGGCGCAGGTAGGGCAGTTAACGACGGTCATGGCGCAATAGCTTCAAAAATTACAGAGCGTGAGCTCGAACGGGACGTCGTCTTCCAGCGGCTTGGGCTTCATGTCGCCGCCCTGGCTGGTGAAACGCACCCACAGCATGTATTTGTTCGCGGAAATTTCGGGGATGGCGCCCTGGTTTTCGTCCAGGCTCAGGCGCAACATCTGGTACACCTTGCCTTGCAGCATTTGCTGGTAACTGCCGGCGTTGGCGATCATCTTGACGGGACCGCCGGAATCGCGCAACAGGCGCAGCACCAGGGCCAAGGCGTCGAACAGGGGCGCAAGCGGGCCGAACCAGGTGATGATGTCGGCGTAGCGTTGCTGCGCGCCCCGCTGCTGCCAGGCGAAATACGAGGGCAGGTCGAATTCGCAGGCGCCGCCGGGGATGATGGTGCGGCCCCGTATGCTCATCAGCCATTCATTGTCGCGGATGTTTTGCCCGGTCTTGCCCTGGGTCGCCACCAAGGCGGCGCTGACGGCGTCGAGTTCGGCCAGGATGGCGTCGAGCATTTCCGCCGCCACGTTCGGATTGGAACGGTAGCCGAGCAGGCTCTGGCGCTGTCGCTCCAATTCTTGCAGCAAGTCGGACTTCAAGTCGGCGCGACCGGCCACCTCCAGCATGTCAAAAATGGTCGACAGGGCAACGTGGTGCTGCATCGGATGTTCTTGATGGACAAAGAACTTGAATTTGTCGTACAGGTCTTCCAGCCGCAACAGGGTTCGAATGCGTTCGTTGAAAGGGTATTCGTAGACAATCAAAATGACATCCCTTTAAATATGGACCAGCAAGCAATTCCGTGATTTTGAACCAAGCGTCGGCAAATTACAAACGTTGCGATGGTATTGTTAGCATTCTTTCGGAAAATTCCAGATAATGCCCATGCAAGACCGCGATTTGCGGGTGCAGCGCGGCCACGCCGGCATCGTTGACGATGACGTCGTCGGCCGCCGCCAAGCGTTCGGCGCGCGTGATCTGGGTCGCCATGATGGCTCTTATTTGTGTTTCCGGCAAGCCGTTGCGGGCCATGACGCGGGCCACTTGCAACTCTTCGGGGCAATCGATGGCCAGCACGCGGTCGACCCGTTCGCGCCAGCCGCCCGACTCGATCAGTAGCGGCACCACGAACAGCACGTAGGATCCGGTGGCGGCGGCGGCCGCCGTCAGGGAGGCGGCGCGTATGCGCGGATGCAGGATGGCTTCCAGGGCGCACTTCGCTTCCGCGTCCTGGAAGACCAGGGAGCGCATGCGGGCGCGGTCGAGTGCGCCGTCCGGCGTGGCGTAGCCGGCGCCGAAGCGGTCCAGCAAGGCCGGCATCGCCGCGCCGCCGGGTCCTGTCAGTTCGTGCGCGATCGCGTCGGTGTCGACGATGCTGGCGCCCAGGGCGGCGAACATCTCGGCCACCGTGCTCTTGCCGCACCCTATGCCGCCGGTCAAGCCGACGCTGAAATATTGCCTCTGTTCCATCGTTCTCCCGATGTTATTCCAGCAGGTCCAGCGTAAAGTGCGCGATGGGCGTCCCATACAGCAGCGCGATCAAGCCCGCCGCCGCCAGATACGGGCCAAAGGGGATGGGATTGTCGCGTCCCCGCTTGGTGAATACGATCAGGCTGATGCCGACCACGGCGCCGACCACGGAAGATAGCAAAATAATGGTCGGCAACATCGTCCAACCGAGCCAGGCACCCAGCGCGGCCAGTAATTTGAAGTCACCATACCCCATTCCTTCCTTGCCTGTCGCCAGCTTGAACCCCCAATAGATGCTCCACAGGGCCAGATAGCCGGCGGCGGCGCCGATGACGGCGTCGTGCAGGGGCACGAAGGTGCCGTTCAGGTTGATCAGCAGGCCGGCCCACAGCAGCGGATAGGTGAGATCGTCGGGCAGTAACTGGGTGTCGGCATCGATGAAGGTCATCGCCACCAGGCAATACAGGAAGAACAGGGTGGACAGGCCGG
>DMYQ01000078.1:58225-68384 GCA_003482555.1 Janthinobacterium sp.
GCCGGGTAGCGGGCCGAGATGGGCGCTTTGCAGGCGCTGCACTTGCCGCGCAAGACCAGGTAGCTGAGCACGGGGATGTTTTCCAGCGCCGTGATCCGGTGTCCGCAATGGGGGCAGCTTGAACGCGGTGCCACCAGGCTGAAGTGGTCTGTGTGCGGCAATTCCAGGCCGCTTTCGGCGGCCACGTAATTGTCCGATTCGCGTTGCATCATCTTTGGCACGCGGTAAATCACCACGTTCAAGAAGCTGCCGAACAGCAGGCCGAAGAGGCCGGCCACCAGGCTGACGAGCATATTCGCCGGGGCGGCAAACAACAGGGTATCTTGCAGCATCGTATTTTTTCCCCAGAGGGTGGAGGGTTGGGCATGCCCGTCCACATTAAACCATTGGAGGGGCGGCGCCGTCGAGGGGGCGCTTGGTGAACGAAGGGCGGCGCCCGCCTTTCCGCCAGGGGAAAGGCGGGCGCCGGGCGCTTAGACCACCGAGCCGAGCTTGAAGATGGGCAAGTACATGGCGATCACCAGGCCGCCGATCAGCACGCCCAGGATCACCATGATCAAAGGCTCCATCAGCGAGGCCAGCGAAGCCACCGCCTCGTCCACTTCTTCCTCGTAGAAATCGGCGACCTTGCCCAGCATGGCGTCGAGCGAACCGGATTCCTCGCCGATCGATACCATTTGCGTCACCAGATTGGGGAAGACGTCGGCGTTTTGCATGGCCACCGTCAGGCTGGTGCCGGTGCTCACTTCGTTCTGGATGCGCCGGGTGGCATCCAGGTAGACGGCGTTGCCGGCCGCGCCACCGACCGAGTCGAGCGATTCGACCAGGGGTACGCCGGCGGCAAACATGGTGGCCAGGGTGCGCGTCCAGCGCGCGATCGTGGCCTTGCGGATCACGTCGCCAAAAATCGGCGCCCTCAGCAAGATCGTGTCCATGAAGCGCTGCATCTTCAGCGAACGCTGCCAGGATTGCAGGAAGAAGTAAATGCCGCCGAAAATGCCGCCGAAAATCAGATACCACCAGGCCACGAAAAATTCAGAGATGGCCATCACGATCAGGGTCGGTGCCGGCAGCGCCGCGCCGAAGCTCTTGAACACTTCCTTGAAGGCGGGCACCACCCAGATCATGATCACGGCCGTGACGATGAAGGCGATCGCCAGAATCGACACCGGGTACATCAGGGCCGACTTGATCTTCGCCTTCATGGCGAGGGTTTTTTCCTTGTAGATCGCCAGCCGGGTCAGCAAGTCGTCCAGGATACCGGCCTGTTCACCGGCGCCGACCAGGTTGCAGAACAGGGGGTCGAAGTAGAGCGGGTATTTGCGGAAGGCCTGGTTCAGGCTGGTACCCGTTTCGATGTCGGCGCGCAAATCCATGACCAGCTTCGACACCGAGGGATTCGAGTGGCCCTTGCCGACGATGTCGAACGATTGCAGCAGCGGCACGCCAGCCTTCATCATCGTGGCCAGTTGGCGGGTGAACAGGGAAATATCCTTGTCGGTGACTTTCTTGCCGCTGCGGTAGGCCTTTTTCTTGACCTTGGTGACCATGATGCCTTGCCGACGCAGGGTCACGTTGACGATCGCCTCGCCGCCGGCGCGCAGCTCGCCGCGCACGGTTTTGCCGGACCTGTCCTTGCCTTCCCAGGCGAAAACCGATTCCTTGATTTGATGTCCCGCGCTTGATGTTGCCATGATGTGTTTCCTATTCGTTGGTGCAGCCGAGGACTTCTTCCAGGCTGGTCAATCCCTGCTTGACCTTCATCAGCCCGGAGCGGCGCAGGGACTTCACGCCCTCGCTCTCGGATTGGCGGGCGATTTGCATCGAGTTGCCGTTTGATAAAATGATCTTTTCGATGGCGTCGGTGATCGGCATGATCTGGTAGATGCCGACCCGCCCCTTGTAGCCGCCGCCGTTGCAGCGTTCGCAGCCGACCGGCCCGTACGGTTTCCAGCTGCCATCGAGCTCTTCTTCCAGAAAGCCGGCCTTGAGCAAGAGTTCGTCGCTGATGTCGGCCGGCTGCTTGCAGATGCACAGGCGGCGCGTCAGACGCTGGGCCGTGATCAAGATCACCGAAGAGGCGATATTGAAGGGCGCCACGCCCATGTTCATCAGCCGCGTCAGGGTCGACGGGGCGTCATTGGTATGCAGGGTGGAAAACACCATGTGGCCGGTCTGCGCCGCCTTGATGGCGATGTCGGCCGTTTCCAGGTCGCGGATCTCGCCGACCATGATGACGTCGGGATCTTGCCGCAGGAAGGATTTGAGGGCCACCGGAAAGGTCAGGCCGGCGCGGTCGTTGACGTTCACCTGATTTACGCCAGGCAAGTTGATCTCGGCCGGGTCTTCCGCCGTCGAAATGTTGATGCCCGGTTTGTTGATGACGTTCAAGCAAGTGTACAGCGACACCGTCTTGCCCGAACCGGTGGGCCCCGTCACCAGCACCATGCCGTAGGGGCGCTCGATGGCGGCCAGCAGGGTGGCTTTCTGGTCCGGATCGTAGCCGAGGGCGTCGATGCCCATCTGCGCCTGGGTCGCGTCCAGAATCCGCATCACGGTCTTTTCGCCAAACAGGGTCGGCAGGGTGCTGACGCGGAAATCGATGGTCTTGGTGGCCGACAGGATCAGGCGCATGCGGCCATCCTGCGGGACGCGCTTTTCCGAAATGTCGAGCTTGGCCAGCACCTTGATGCGCGAGACCAGTTTTTCCTTGATCGACACGGGCGGCTGGGCGTGCTCCTTCAAGACGCCGTCGACGCGCAGACGGATGCGGTAAAACTTTTCAAACGGTTCGAAATGGATGTCCGAGGCGCCCATGTTGACGGCGTCCATCAATATCTTGTTGAGGAATTTGACGATGGGGGCATCGTCGATCTCGGTGGCGCCCGGTTCCGGTGCCGCGCTGACCGTGTCGTCGGCGAACTCGATGTCTTGCTCGTCGCCGGCCATCTCGGTGAGGCTCTGTTCGGTGCTCTTGTTCAGGCTGGCGAGCAGTTGTAACAGGATGTCGTGCGCCACGACGACCGGTTCGACCTGGGCCTCGGTCTGGAACTTGAGCTGGTCGAGCGCCTGCGTGTTGGTCGGGTCGGAAATGGCGACGGTCAGCTTGTTGCCGCGCCGGGTCAGGGGAATGACGCGCTGGCCCTGCATCAGCTTGTTATCGATGACCTTGTGCGGCAGCGCGTCGATGTTGAACGCCTGCAAGTCCAGGAGTGGATAGCCGAAAGTTTCCGAGCAAAACGCGGCCAGGGCGGCGGGATTGATCGTACCGCTCGACAGTAGCACATCGATGAACAGGATTTTTTCGTTACCGGCCTTTTTTTGCAGGGCCTCGGCCTGGGGCCCGCTCAGGCGGCCCGCTTGCAGCAGCGCGCGCGCCAAGCCCGACATGGGGGTGCCTGAGGTCGAGCTGGGGAGGACTGCTGCCATATAGGTGCTGCCAGGAAAAATCATATTGTTGGAAAACGAGCGCGATCGGAAGTGAGCGATCCCGCAGATTCTCCCGATCATGCCTTCAGGCATCATATTTGTAAAGCTTTTGTCGCTATCGGGACGTGCTGAAACAACGTCGCCCCCGACAAACGGCGGCGCGCTTGAGTTTAATCGGCGGCGGCGGGGGCGGGGCGCTTCAACTTGAGCATCTTGATGGCCTGGTTTTGCACTTGCACCACTTCCACGACGCAGGCGCCGATCTTGACGCTGATGGGCGCCTCCGGTATGTCGCGCAGCAATTCGAGCAGCAAGCCATTGATGGTCTTCGGGCCGTCCAGGGGAAAGCTCAAGCCCAGGCGCTTGTTGATATCGCGCAGGGCGGTGGCGCCCTCGAGCAGGCATTCGCCCTGCTCGTTCCAGCCGAAAGAGTCGGCGCGCGCCGCGCCCGGCATCGAGGTGGTGAATTCGCCTATCATTTCCTCGATGATGTCATCCAGGGTGACCAGGCCCTGCACTTCGCCGTACTCGTCGACGATGATGCCGAGGCGTTCGCGGTTTTCCTGGAAATACTGCAACTGGGTGAACACGCCCGTGTCTTGCGGGATGAAATAAGGTTCGCTGAGCAGTTCGCGGAAGTGCTCGACGGTCAGTTCGTCGTCCTGGTTCAGCAAGGCCATCGCCTTGCGCACATGCAAGATGCCGACGATGCGGTTGATCTCGCCCTCGTACACGGGCAGCTTGTTGTGGTAGCAGGTGGTGAGCTGGTGCTTGATTTCCGCCACCGGCACGGCCAGGTTCAGGGCCTCGATCTGCGAGCGCGGCGTCATGATGTCTTCGACCGAGATGGTTTCCAGGTCGAACAGATTGAGCAAAATGCTCTTGTGCTTTTGCGGAATGAAATTGCCGCCCTCGAGCACCATCGAGCGCAATTCCTCGGGCGACAGGCGGGCGTCGTGGATATTGCCGCCGCGGCGGATGCGGAACAGCTTGAGCACGATGCCAACGAAGAGGTTGACGAACCAGATCACCGGCTTGGCCAGGGTCATCAAGGGTTTCAATATCACGCTGGTGGGCAGGGCGATCTTTTCGGGATAGGTGGCGCCTATCACCTTGGGCGAAATTTCAGCGAAGACGATCAGCAAGAAAGCCACCACGCCGGTGGAAATCGTGATGACATTTTCATCATGGCCGAAGCTGGCGATGGCGATGGCCGTGACCAGGGCGGTGGCCATGGCATTGATCAGGGTGTTGGCGATGAGCACCAGCGACAGCAGTTTGTCGGTGCGGTCGAGCAGCCACAGGGTGGTGGCGGCGCGCCGGTTGCCCCGCTTTGCCATGTGGCGCAGGCGGTGGCGGTTGGCGGCCATCAGCGCCGTCTCGGCCATCGCGAAAAAGGCCGAACACAGGATCAGGAGGGCGAGCGCAAGAAGTTGCGCCCAAAACGGTACGGTATCCAGAGGGCTCACCGTAAAGAAACTTGCGTGGGGAAACTGGTCGGCGGCGAAAACGGCCGGCCCAGAGCGGCGGGGCGTTGTCCCGCCCCTGAGCTAGGGATTTTAAGGCAAGCGCCGTTTCCGTGCAAGTCGGGCGCCCACGCCCGCGCCCGCCGCTATTTCCCCGGCTCGGCCGGCACCGGCCCGCCCTTGCTGATGCTTTCGCCATCTTTCCGGCGCAGCGACCAAAAGGTGAGCGAAGAGATGGCGGTCAGCGCGGCCAGGGTCAGGAAGGCGTGATGCAGGGCGCCGGTCAGCGGCAGGCGCTCCGTTTGCGGCATGTCGCCCAGGTACCAGCCGGTGATCAGGGAACCGCAAGCCAGGCCAAAGCTCATCGACAACTGTTGCATCGAACTGGCGATGGTGCTGGCCATGCTGGAATCGGCGCCGTCGATGTCGGCGTAGGCGATGCTGTTCATGCTGGAAAACTGCAGCGAGTTGAAAAAGCCCAGGCACAGGCTGAGCGCGACGATGGCGAAAATCGGCGTGCCGGCCCCCACCAGCGCATACATGGAGATGGTGGCGCCGATCAGCACCGTGTTGACGATCAAGACCTGACGGTAGCCGAAGCGCGCCAGCACCCGCGCCGAAATGAACTTCATGCCCATGGCGGCGGCCGCCGACGGCATCATCAGCAGGCCCGATTGCCAGGCCGGCAAGCCCAGGCCCAGTTGGTACAGCAGCGGCAGCAGGAAGGGCAGGCCGCCGACGCCGAGGCGGGTGACGAAGCCGCCCGCCACCGAGACGCGGAAGGTGCGGATGCGCAGCAGGGTCAGGCGCAGCAGCGGATGGAGGGCGTCGCGCGCGTGCCAGACGTAGGCGGCCAGCAGGCTCAGCGACAGCAGCAGGAGGATGGCGGCCGAGGTGACGTCCAGGTGGTGTTCGCCGAACACTTCCAGCAACCAGGACAGCAGCGCCGTGCCGCTGCCGAAGAGCACCAGGCCGATCAGGTCGAGCGGCCGCGACGTGTCGCCGTGGTAGTCGGGCATGTAGCGGTAGGCCAGCAGCAGGGCGGCCACCCCGACCGGCACGTTGACGAAGAAAATTTCGCGCCACGACAGCCAGTGCACGATCAAGCCGCCGACCGTCGGCCCCAGCAGGGGGCCGATCAGGGCCGGGATGATGACGAAGTTCATTGCCGCCAGCAGTTCCGACTTGGGAAAGGTGCGGATGATGGTCAGGCGCCCGACCGGCATCATCATGGCCGCGCCCATGCCCTGCAGGAGGCGGGCCGCCACCAGCATCGGCGAATTGAGCGACAGCCCGCACAGGATGGAAGCCACGGTGAAGATGGTGATCGCGCTGGAGAATACGCGCCGGGTGCCGAAGCGGTCCGCCATCCAGCCGCTGATGGGAATGCAGACGGCCAGGCTGAGGATGTAACTGGTGACCACGGCCTTCAGGCTCAGGGGCGTCACGTGCAGGCTGGCGGCCATGCTGGGGATGGCGGTGTTGACGATGGTGGAGTCGAGCTGCTCCATGAAGAGGGCGGTGGCGACCACCCAGGGCAGATAACTTTTTGTGGCGTTACTGGTCATGGAATGTGTCCGGGTTGTGCCGGGCCGGTGCCGACCGTCGAGCAGGGATTGTCACACAAATGACGCGTGCGCGCTGGCGCGCGCTTTTTTTTTGCGGCGCCCATCCCGCGCCCATCCCGTGGTCATCCCGCGGTCATCCGGCTGCGGTAAGTTGTGGACATCGGCATCGAGAAGGGGGTTTTCATGAGCATGAAATCGTTTTTTTCCGGGGTGGCGGCGGCGCACGGCGGCGAGTCGCCGCACCGGCGGCGCTTCATGCGCCAGGTCTGCGGCGGCGCCCTGCTGGGCGCAACCGGGGCCGGCGTGGCCGGTTGCGGCAGTAGCGCGGCCGCGCCCACGCCCAATCCCGAGCTCGACTTCCTGCACGGCGTCGCCAGCGGCGATCCGCTGGCCGATCGCATCATGCTGTGGACCCGGGTGACGCCGCGCCGGGCCGACGCGGGCGACGTCGTCGTCGAGTGGCAACTGGCGACCGATGCCGGGATGCGCCAACTGGTGGGTGGCGGCAGCGTCAGCACCGGCGCCGCGCAAGACTACACGGTGAAGGTCGACGCCGGCGGCCTGCTGCCCGGCCACGTGTATTTTTACCGCTTCGCCGCCGCCGGGCGCAAGTCGTCGCTCGGGCGTACCAAGACGCTGCCCGGGGCGGACGCGCGCCAGGTGCGGCTGGCCGTGTTCTCGTGCTCGAACTACCCGGCCGGTTATTTCAATGTGTACCTTGACGCCGCCCGCCAGAACGGCCTGGACGCGGCCCTGCACATCGGCGACTACATATATGAGTACGACAGCGCCGGCTACGCCTGCGACGACGCGGTCGCGCTGGGACGGGTGTCGGTACCGCCCGACATGCTGATGGCGCTGGACGACTACCGGCGCCGCTACGCCCAGTACCGCGGCGACCCGGACTTGCAGGCCCTGCACGCCAGCCTGCCTTTCATCACCGTCTGGGACGACCATGAATTCGCCGACGACGCCTGGCGCAACGGCTCGGTCGACCATGTCGACGCCGAGGACGGCCCGTTCTCGCTACGCAAGGCGGCGGCGGTGCGGGCCTATCACGAGTGGCTGCCGATCCGTCCGCCCGAGCCGAACAATCCCGAGCGCATTTACCGCTCTTTCGATTTCGGCAAGCTGGTGTCGCTGCACATGCTCGACACGCGCCTGATCGCGCGCGACCAGCAATTGCTGATGGCCTCGTACTACGCCGAGGATGGCCATTTCGACGCCGACAAATTCAGGCGCGACATCGACTCGCCGCGCCGTCAGATGATGGGGCAGACGCAGATCGACTGGCTCGAGGGGCAGGTCGCGGCCTCGCGCGCGCGCTGGCAAATTCTCGGGCAACAGGTGCTGATGGCGCGCATGGAGTATCCGGCTCCGGTCGCGCTGGGGCAGATCGGCAGCGTCGATTACGTCGCCCTGAAAACGCGCGCCCGGGCCGAGCCGGCGTCCCTGAGCGAGAAGGAAAAAGCTTGTCTGGCGGCGCCGACCCTGCCCTGCTATCTGGATTCCTGGGACGGCTACCAGAACGACCGCGAGCAATTGTTCGCGCTGATGCAAAAACATCGCAAGAACCTGGTGGTGCTGGCCGGCGACACCCACAACGCCTGGGCCAGCGACTTGCGCGACCGCGCGGGGCGCCAGGTCGGGGTCGAATTCGCCGGCGCTTCAGTGTCCTCGCCGGGCATGGAATGCAGCCACCCCGGGCAGGCGCCGGAGCAGGTGGCGCGCATGATGGAGCAGTTGATCGAACCTTTGTATTATGCGCAGACGAGCAAACGCGGCTACATGATCATCACGGCCGCCGAAGACGAGGTACGCTGCGACTGGCGCTTCGTCGACACGGTGCACAGCCGCCAGTTCAGCGCCGCCACCGAGCGCAGCCTGCGCACCCTGGCCGGGCCGGGCGGGCGCGGGATCGTCGAAGTCTAGCCCTTGCGGGACGCGGTCGGGGGACTCACGCGGCCCAAGGCCATGAGCGCCGCGAACAGCGGCTCGGTTGCGTCGGCGATGCGCTCCAGGCTGTCTTCGCGCAGTTGGGCCGTGTCGACGACGACGGCGGAATCGAGGCCGGCCCAGCGCAGCAGCGCGGCGCAGGCGGGCGGCGTGTCGAACAGGCCGTGCAGATAGGTGCCGAGGATTTGCCCGTCCGCCGACAGGGCGCCTTCCGGGCGGCCGTGCGTCAGTACGGACTTCTACCGTTTAGTTGTCATAGTTCGGCCACAAGTTCCCATTTCACGATATCGCGGCCTAGAAACTCGCCATGTGATCCCAACTTCAAAAGGTAAGGAGCCGCATCGCCGGGTAGAAGCACAACCATTGGCGCAATATCTTCGTCATCCCCATAATCAGGTGGGGTCACGAAGCCAAACTCTCGATAGCGGCCATGAATAGTGCAGACCTCACCAGTTTTGAGATTGATCTTCTTCCTCGGCGCGGCACCCAGCGGAACCCGAGGCAGGCCAATGAGCGTTTTGGGCGGCCAAGTGCCGGGAACATCGAACCGGCGTATCCAAAGATCGGACGTGCATCGGTCGAAACGCAATTCGCCATTAATCGAGCCCGTCCCCATGGAACCAAAGTTCCCATTCCGCAAGGGCCGCAGTGCCGCGTTGGCCTTCACATATTCTTCGGGGGCTGGTGATTCAATCGGGCCGAGTTGGGGGTACTCTCCCGCTTGAATCAAAAAACCAGCGCCGCTCGGAATCGGCTCGATGCCGAACCTCCGGCAATAATTGACGAATGACGCTGGCCCACCAAGACATTCAGATAGGGTGTTGCTGATGAATGTAAGCCAGTTTACGCCCTTGATTCCGCGCGGTGCTGAAATTTCATCTGTTACGCGATCATCTATATATAATGCGTTGTAGCGGGTTGCTAAATCAAATTTCTCCGCTTCCCAATCAATTTCGTCGCGTGGGCTGATAGCAGTGAGTCCAGCATTTCCGTGAAATGGAGTGAGTTGTTCATTGCAAAGCGATATGAGGTTAAGGAGCGACTTGTTGCCATCGCTTTCAAAGACCAAGGATCGAGGCACTTGAAAACGGAAGGATGAACACTCTCCATCCATCCACCCGCGCTCTGTTAAGCAAGAGGCGACATATTCGCCTACGGCCTCCTTGTCATTACTGGAGGTTACGTACCACTCAATGCAATCGTCTTCATCTAATGGTTTGATATACGTCCTTAATGATGGCATCGTCCCTTCAGAAAGCTTAATCCAGCGTGCTTTGTCTGCATCAAAGCCCCACTTGAGGTGGCTTCCGAACGCTACTTCAAATGCTTCAAAACATTTTACCAGTGCCTCTCGGATCTTGGGCGTGTGACCGTTCCAAAAATAAAACGTCGCCGTAAAACCAACGGTGAGGACGATCCGATCATCGTCTGATTCGATGTATTGAAAATCGGGTAATAGCGCCTCAATTTCTTCAAAATGCGGATTCACTCTAGCATTCCATTTTATTGATTGGGGTTCCGGCGACTGCACCACCAACGACAGAAAGGAAAATCCCAGTGATAATTTCATCAACGGGCAACATCGCAATGACACTGGTGGCAATAATTACGATCCCCGCCGTCACTCCAACTTCTCCTGCTGGATCATAGTTCGGCCACAAGTTCCCACTTCACGATATCGCGGCTTAGAAACTCGCCGTGTGATCCTAACTTCAACAGGTAAGGAGCCACATCGCCGGG
>DMYQ01000078.1:68561-68981 GCA_003482555.1 Janthinobacterium sp.
AGCGTCTTGGGCGGCCAAGTGCCGGGCACATCGAATCGGCGTATCCACAGATCGGAGGTGCATCTATCGAAGCGCAATTCGCCACTAATGGAGCCTGTTCCCATGGAACCGAAGTTCCCGTTCCTCAAAGGCCGTAACGCGGCGTTGGCCTTCACATACTCTTCAGGAGGCGGCAACCCAACGGGGCCGAGTTGCGGATACTCTCCCGCTCGAATCAAAAAGCCAGCGCCGCTCGGAATCGGCTCGACACCGAACCTCCGACAATAGTTGACGAATGACGCTGGCCCACCAAGACATTCGGATAGGGTATTGCTGACGAATGTAAGCCAGTTTGCGCCCTTGATTCCGTGCGGCGCTGGAATTGAATCAATGACAAAACTGTCTGCATATAGAGCTAAAAAACGTGTGGCTACATCGAAT
>DMYQ01000078.1:69193-69551 GCA_003482555.1 Janthinobacterium sp.
CGATCATCGTCTGATTCGAGGTACTGAAAATCGGGTAGTAGAGTCTCAATTTCTTCAAAATGCGGATTCACTCTAGCGTTCCTTTTTTTTGATTGGGGCTGCTGCGGCTGCGCCACCAACAACAGCAAGGGAAATCCCGGCGACAATCGCCTCAACGGGCAAAGCTACAACGACAATAGCTCCTACAACAATGATTCCCGCAGTCACGGCGGCAGCTTTTAGAAAACTGCTCAAAGCGGTGCCTTCTTGATGCGCCACAACTGGCCCATATTGCGGGCGCACTGGTTGCGGAGCAGGGTAGGGTTGGGGACGGGGTTTGGAAGAATCGACGTGATTCAATGGCAGGCATCGGCGTAGT
>DMYQ01000027.1 GCA_003482555.1 Janthinobacterium sp.
TCTCACCGTCTCCGCCATTAACATACGGAAACATTTTCCGAGTATTGCAAATACCCGCATCGTCCTAGTGATCATGCGGGTTTTTTGTTTTAGGGTTTGATGTGTGTCACGTGCGCCATCGTCGTTACCCGCAGCACCGAGCCGCTCTGGGGGCGCGCAATTTTGACGACTATTTGGCCGCTCCGTCGAGCGTCTGCCTTTGACAGTACACCTGACCATGGCGAAGACCGGACCGGCTAGTGGCAGCATTTCGAGCGCGACGCCAAAGGCCGCACGCACACCACCCACACCAGCGGCGGCCAGCAACGGCGCCTGCGCGGCTAGCCGCCTGGCCGGCATCGACTGCGTCGCCGGCGGCCGGCCGGTTCCCTGGTCGCCTACGGCTACGACGAGACCGGCCATCTGGCCAGCGTCACCGACACCGACGCCGACGGTGTCCATTCTGTGATTTTCGCCGAATGGCGTTTGTTGTCCTGGACGCCTTGAATTCGCATCCGGACCGGAAGAGCAAACGGACGATCGGCCGCCGGGCTGGTCGATACCTGCCATGCATTGCGATCCTCCGGGCCGATTGCCATGCGATTCATGCGGCCGGGCTGAGACTGCACCGCGCCGGTGCGGGTTCAGGTTCGCTGTCGGATTCGTCTTGCCTACAGTAGTGAATATTTCAATATGAAAGGCACCGTCTTGCCTGATGACACGCGTAAGCTGCTTGCCGTCTGCAGCGATTTCGGCCGCGAGCGCGATGCCATCGCCCGCCCCATTCGGTGTTGAACAAGCCCTTGATGTTCAGCGCTCCGCCCAGCACAGGGGGCGCCTTATGTGACTGGAAATGCGCGGCGGATCCTAGCCGCGCATCAGGGCTTCCTTGAGCCCGCCGGCCCAGACGGCCTGGAACAGCCCGGCATCCATGAGCCGCACATTGTTCATGACCGGCCTAAAGCCCATGTGCGCCAGCACGTCGCGTTCAAGGTCGATGCCGGGGGCGATTTCGATCAGTTCCAGGCCGTCGGCGCTCAGTTCCAGCACCGCGCGCTCGGTCACGAATAGCACCTGCTGGCGGCGCTCGATCGCATCGGCGCCGTTGAAGGTGATCTGCTCGACCCGTTCGATGAACTTGCGCGAGCGGCCTTCCCGCACGATGGTCAGGCGGCCGTCGGCCACGCTCACTTCCAGCCCGCCGGCGGTAAAGGTGCCGCAAAACACCAGCTTGGGCGTGGAGCGTGTGATGTTGATGAAGCCGCCGCAGCCGACCGGTCGGCCGTTGAATTTGCTCACGTTCAGGTTGCCGCGCGCGTCGACCTGGGCCAGTCCGAGGAAGCTGGCGTCCAGGCCTCCACCGTCGTAAAAGTCGAATTGCGCCGCTTGCTCGATGATCGATTCGGCATTGTAGGCCAGGCCGAAGTCGCCAAACTGCGCCGGGACGCCGCCGTTGATGCCGCTCTCGATGCTCAGCGTGAGCAGGTCGGCCACGCCTTCTTCGGCGGCCACCGACGGAATGCCGGCCGGGATGCCGATGCCCAGGTTGCTGATCGCCCCTGCCTTCAGTTCCAGCGCGGCGCGGCGCGCGATCACCTTGCGCTCGTCGAGCACCATCGGTACCAGGGATGAGAGCGGCACGCGCTGGTCGCCGCACAGTGCGGGATTGAACTGGGTGGCGATCGATTGCATGTGGTTTTCGGGCTGGCCCAGCACGATGTAGTCGACCATCAGGCCGGGTATCTTCACGGATTTCGGATGCAGGCTGCCGGTCTGCACGATACGCTCGACCTGGGCAATGACGATGCCGCCGCTGGCGCGCGCCGCCTGCGCTATCGTCAGTTGCTCGAGCAGCATGCCTTCCTTGTCCAGCGTAATGTTGCCGTTTTCATCGGCCAGCGTGCCGCGGATGATGGCCACGTCGATTTTCGGGCAGGGGTAGTGCAACCACTCTTCGCCGCCAAACTCCACCAGGCGCACCAGGTCTTCGCTGCAGCTTTCATTGAGCTTGCCGCCCTCGATGCGCGGGTCGACGAAGGTGCCCAGGCCGACCTTGGTCAGCAAGCCCGGCGTGCGCGCGGCGATGTGGCGCGTCAGGTGCGACAGCGAGCCTTGCGGGAAGTTGTAGGCTTCGACCTCGCCGTCGAACACCATCTTCATCATCTCCTTGCCGGTCTGACCGAAGTGGCCGGCCACGGTGCGCCTGATCATGCCGGGGTGGGCGAAGTGCACCATGCCGCCCGTGCCGCTGTTGCCGATCGCGCCGCAAGCCCAGGTGCTGAGCTGGCGCGGGTGGCCGCTGGCCAGGAAGCTTTGCTCCAGGCCCTTGAGTACTTCCTCGGCCAGGCCGGTCATGGCCAGGCCGCCCAGGAACAGGGTGGCTCCGTCGGCTATCAGGGAACCCACTTCATCGACGCGAATGATCTTCATTGTTGACTCCTTCAAAAGGCTTGCTTTTTTTCGAGATTTAATTATACTAAATAATAGTTATATTTTAAAACTAAATTCGGGCGATCCAGATCATGAGCGAGTTGTTACAAATTACCTTCCACGATGCGGTGGCCTGCATCTCGATCAACCGTCCGGCCAAGCGCAATGCGCTCAGCGACGCCCTGGTCAAGGCCTTGCGCGACTGCTTCGAGACGCTGCCCGAGAGCGTCAAGGCGGTGGTGTTGGCGGGCGAGGGCGCGCATTTTTGCGCCGGCCTCGACCTGGCCGAGATGCGCGAGCGCGAAACCGGCGAAGCCATGCACCATTCGCGCATGTGGCATGCCGCCTTCGAACGCGTCCAGTTCGGCCTGGTGCCGGTGATCGTGGTCCTGCGCGGCGCAGTGGTCGGCGGCGGCCTGGAACTGGCGGCGGCGGCCCACATCCGGGTGGCCGAGGAGTCGGCCTTCTATGCACTGCCTGAAGGCCAGCGCGGGCTGTTCGTCGGCGGCGGCGGTTCGGTGCGCATTTCGCGCCTGGTGGGCGTGGCGGCGATGACGGACATGATGCTGACCGGGCGCGTGCTCGACGCCCGGGACGGTCACCGTGCGGGCGTCTCGCAGTACCTGGTCGGCGACGGCGAGGGCATGGCCAAGGCGATGGAACTGGCGCGCAAGGTCGCCGCCAACGCACCCATGACCAACTATGGTGTCATGCACGTGCTGCCGCGAATCGCCGACCAGTCGATCCAGGATGGCATGATTACGGAATCGCTGATGGCGGCGGTGGCGGTGAGCGACCCGGATACGCGCGGGCGGCTGCTCGCCTTCCTGGACCATAAAGCCAACAAGGTGCAGTTCAAGGCCTGAGCCGACCATAAAAACAGGAGACACGCATGAACCATGCAATTTCACCGGCGCGCTATCGCAGCTTCACTTTCGGCATCAGCGGCGTGGTGGTCGAAGCACAGGACGGCGGCGCCACCCACGTGCGCGTGCCGCAAGCCTTGGAAGCCTACCCGGATCGCCTGACCGACAAGCTGCTGCACTGGGCCGCCACGGCGCCCGAGCGCAGCTACATGGCCAGGCGCGGCCCGGACGGCGAATGGCGCCACATCAGCTACGCCCAAGCGCTGGACTACGCGCGCCGGATCGGCGAGGGCTTGCTGGCGCGCGGGCTGTCGGCCGAACGCCCCTTGCTGATCCTGTCCGATAACGACCTCGAACACGCCATGCTGGCGCTGGGCTGCCAGTATGCGGGCATCCCGTTCTCCGCCGTTTCGCCGGCCTATTCGCTGTTGTCGAAGGACTTCGACAAGCTGCGCCATGTGTTCAAGGTATTGACGCCGGGCCTGGTGTTTGCCGCCAACGGTGAACAGTTCGGCGCGGCGATCCACGCCTGCGTGCCGGACGAGGTGGAACTGCTGGTCACCGAGGCGCCGCCGCAAGGGCGCGCCGCCACCCTGTACGCCGACCTGGCCGCGACCGCGCCGGATGCGGCCGTGGAAGCGGCGCGTGCCGCCACCGGTCCCGACACGGTCGTCAAGTTCCTGTTCACGTCCGGTTCGACCAAGATGCCCAAGGCCGTCATCAATACCCAGCGCATGGTATGCAGCAATTTGCAGATGATGCGCCAGACCTGGCCCTTCCTTGGCGAGGAGCCGCCGGTGCTGGTCGACTGGCTGCCGTGGAATCACACCTTTGGCGGCAACCACAACGTCGGCCTGGTGCTCTACAACGGCGGCACCATGTACATCGACGACGGCCGCCCGACCCCGCAAGGCATGGCGACCACCTTGCGCAACCTGCGCGAGATCGCTCCAACCGTGTATTTCAACGTGCCCAAGGGCTGGGAAGACCTGGCCTATGCGCTTGAAGCCGATGCGGCGCTGTGCGCGACCTTCCACAGCCGCTTGCGCCTGCAGTTCTACGCGGCGGCGGCCCTGCCGCAAGCGATCTGGGACAAGCTGCACGCGCTGGCCGAGCGGACCATCGGCGAGCGCATCGTCATGAATTGCGGCCTGGGGATGACCGAGACGGCGCCGTCGGCCATGTTCGTGGTGCAGGAACAGGTGCGCGCCGGCCAGATCGGCGTGCCGCTGCCCGGCATGACCGTCAAGCTGGTCCCCAATGGCGACAAGACCGAAGTGCGCTACCGGGGCCCCAACGTCACGCCGGGCTACTGGCGCGACCCCGAGCAAAGCGCGGCCGCCTTCGACGAGGAAGGCTTTTTCTGCTCGGGCGACGCGGTCAAGTGGGTCGACCCGGAGCGCCACGACCTGGGCTTCGTGTTCGACGGCCGGGTGGCTGAAGACTTCAAGCTCTACACCGGCACCTGGGTCAGCGTCGGCCCCTTGCGCGGACGCGTGGTCCAGGAAGGCGCGCCCTACCTGCAGGACGTCGTCGTTGCCGGCCATGATCGCGGCGAAGTCGGCATCCTGATCCTGCCGAATCGCCAGCATTGCCGCCGCCTGGCCGCGCTGGGGGAAGGCGCGACCGACGACGAGGTGCTGCAAGCGCCGGCCGTGCGCGGCTTTTTCCAGTCCATGGTGCAGCGCTTGTTCGAGCAGGGCACCGGCAGCGCCAGCCGGGTCGCGCGCGCGCTGGTGCTGCGCGAGCCGCCCAGCGTCGACAAGGGCGAAATCACCGACAAGGGTTCAATCAACCAGCGCGCGGTGCTGACCCACCGGGCGGCGCTGGTGGCGGCCCTGTACGACGATCTTGATGCTGGCGTCATCAAGCCGATTCAACTATGAACAGGACCTGGACATGACTAAAAAAGGATTTTACGGCGCCTTCGACGACGTCTGGATGATCGATGGCGTACGCACGCCGATGGTCGACTACTGCGGCCATTTCGGCGCCATTTCACCGACCGACCTGGGTATCAAGGTGGCGCGCGAAGCCTTGCTGCGCAGCGGCGTGCCGGCGGCCGACATCGGCTCCGTCATCACCGGCAATATGGCGCCAGGAGACTTCTTCCAATTTGTCCTGCCGCGCCATATCGGCCTGTACTCGGGTGTGCCGATGGACGTCCCGGCCATCAACGTGCAGCGCATCTGCGGCACCGGCTTCGAGCTGATACGCCAGGCCGGCGACCAGATCGAGCGTGGTTACGCCGACGCGGTGCTGGTGGTGGGCACCGAAAACATGACGCGCAATCCGATTGCCGCTTTTAGTCACCGCACCGGCTTCAAACTCGGCGCGCCGGTCGAATTCAAGGACTTCATGTGGGAAGCCCTGATCGATCCGGCCGCCGGCGTGACGATGCCGCAAACGGCGGAGAACCTGGCCGTCAAGTACGGCATCAGCCGCGCCGAGGTCGACGAATACGCGGCGCTGTCGTTCGAGCGCGCGCTGCGGGCCCAGGGCGAAGGCTTCCACGCCGGCGAAATCGTCGCCGTGCGCAATGAACAGTTCACACTCGACGGCTATGCCACACGCGCCGTCAAGCTGCCGTCCAAGGTGGCCGAGGTGGCGGCCGACACCCACCCGCGCCCTTCGCCGCGGGAAGTGCTGGCCGGACTGCGTCCGATCTACGAGGGCGGGGTCCAGACCGGCGGCAACAGCTCGGCCCTGGTCGATGGGGCGGTGGGCGCGGTGCTCGCCTCGGGTGCGTATATGCGCTCCCATGGCCGCCGCCCGCTGGCGCGCATCGTTGCCGCCGCCGCGGTGGGCGTGGCACCGGAAATCATGGGCATCGGCCCGGCCGCGGCGATTCGCTTGCTGCTGCGGCGCGCCGGCCTGCATCTGGACGACATCGACGTCTTTGAAATCAACGAAGCGCAAGGGGCCCAGGTGATCGCGGTTGAACGCGAGCTGGGACTGGACCGCGCGCGCCTGAACGTGAACGGCGGCGCAATCGCGATGGGCCATCCGCTGGCCGCGACCGGTTTGCGCCTGACCCTGACGCTGGCGCGCGAACTGCGCCGCAGCGGCAAGCGCTATGGCATTTCGTCGGCCTGCGTGGGCGGCGGGCAGGGCATCGCGCTGCTGGTCGAGAACACGCAAGCTGGCAACTAATCAAAGGAGACATCATGCAAGTACAAGGACAAGCGGCGCTGGTAACGGGCGGCGCATCGGGACTGGGCGCGGAAACGGCCAGGCAACTGGCGCGCGGCGGCGCCCAGGTCGCCATTCTGGACCTGAACATGGAGGCGGCCGAAGCGCTGGCCAAGGAAATCGGCGCGCTCGCGGTGCGCTGCGACATCGCCAGCGAGGATAGCATGGCGCAGGCCCTGGCCACGGCGCGCGCGGCGCACGGGCCGGCCCGCATCCTGATGAACTGCGCCGGTATCGGCGGCGCCAGGCGCCTGGTGGGCAAGGACGGCAAGGCCATGCCGCTGGCGGACTTCAGCCGCATCGTCAACGTCAACCTGGTCGGCACCTTCAATGCGATCCGGCTGGCGGCGGCCGATATGCTGACGCTCGCGCCGCTGGAAGACAATGAGCGCGGCGTGATCGTGTGCACCTCGTCGGTGGCGGCGTTCGATGGCCAGGTCGGCCAGGCCGCGTATGCGGCGTCCAAGGGCGGCATCACGGCGCTGACCTTGCCGCTCGCGCGTGACCTGGCCCAGTTCGGCGTGCGCGTGATGACGATCGCGCCGGGCCTGTTCCTGACGCCGCTGCTGTTCCAGCTGCCCGAGGAAGTGCAACAATCGCTGGGGGCCTCGATACCGTTCCCCAAGCGGCTGGGCAAGGCTGGCGAATTCGCCCAACTGGCGCTGCATATCGTGGGCAACCTGTCGCTGAATGGCGAAGTGATCCGCCTGGACGGCGCGCTGCGCCTGCCGCCGCGCTAGGAAGCGGGCTGCGTGTTACCATTTCGCCCATCGCAGCCCCGAAGCACTTCCATGCCGCAAAAAAAATCCCAACAACTGATCGACGCCATCCAGGAAACCGCCGAGCAGGAACTCGACCAGAGCCTGCTTTTGAGCCTGGTCGGCTACAACTGCAAGCGCGCCTATCTGCACATCAAGCCCATGTTCGACGAGCGGATGGCGCAGTACGAACTGCGCGCGGCCGAATTTACCGTGCTCAGCCTGCTCAAGGCCAATCCCAACGTCCAGCAAAAGCGTTTGTCGGGCGCGATCAATGTTTCGCCGCCCAACTTGGCGACCCTGCTCGATCGGCTGGAAGCGCGCAAGCTGCTGGTACGCCAGCGCAATCCGCTCGACAAGCGATCGCAGTCGCTGGTGCTGACGACCGAAGGCGCGCGCCTGTGCGACCAGGCCGAGCGGACCGCGGTCGCGGTGGAAGCGGCGGCCTCGAACGCGCTCAGCGATGCCGAACGGGCCCAGCTGATCCACCTGTTGCAGAAGATGAGCTAGTCGACGAGCACGAAAGCCTGCATCGCCCTTGCGTGGGCAAGGGCGAGGTAAGGCGGGTTTTGGTTTCGCGGACTGCTTTCAGCCAGCGCGGGCGCACTTCTGGCTACACAACATCGGCCTGCCGCTCATGGGGCCGGGTCGGCATCGATGACGCCAGGGGCGCGCGCGTCCGACGCCTTGACGGGCGCCATCCGCTACGGCGGCCTGTGCCTGGGCGGTGTGGCAAGCGACGCAGCGCCGCGCTCTTGCGAAGCCCGGCTTACGGCCAGCTCGTGGGACGAAACTCGTCGGCGCCGCGGTCTTGCCCGTGCCGACGGGCGAAGCTGGAAAACTGCGCCGCGCTAATCGGCTCGACAAAAGCCGACCAGCGGAACATGCGCGCATACAGCTTGACCCGTTCTTGCGGCTGGAAGGCTGGATCGGCGTCCAGCGCGCGCCCCAGGGCCTCGGGGTCGAGCTGCAGCCGGTCCATGCGCACCCCGCCGCCGGCGTCGCTGTCGAACAGCATCAGCTTGTCGGCATCGGCCTGGTTGCGCCAGCGCCGCCACGCGGGCAGCGCCGCCCCGGCCTTGGGCGCGCCATGGCGGGCAAAGCTGGTCCAGTAGTCGCCCATCGCGTCCGACACCTGCTGGCGCCCGGCACGGTTGGACTTGCTCACGCAGCGGAAAGGATCGAGTTCGCCATCCACGTCGCGCATGACGAAGGCCATCTCGAGCGCGTGGTTGGCGCCCAGCAGCACGGGCGGGTGGATGAAGGGCAGGTCGGGATGCTCGTCCCAGTCAAAGCGGTAGACCCAGACGTCGGCGTTGCCCGAGGCGACCATGCTGGCGGCCTGCTGGTCGACGCAGGCGGCCTTCCACAGGTCCGACATGTAGCGCGCATAGCGCTCGTAGGCCGCGCGGTCGCGGATCAGCGGCACTTTGCCGAAGACCATGCGCACGAATTCCGGATTCTTGGCCATGAACAGTTTGTATTCGTCGCGGTTGGAGCCGATGATGAGCGGCACCGCGTTGTAGCGCTTGGTGTCGGTGAACAGCTCTTGCATGGGCGCCAGCGGCAGTACGACGCCGTCGCGCAACAGCTGCGGCGTATCGTAGAAGCCGAGCGGCCCGGGCACGATGGCGGCCAGCAGCTCGGCCGCCGGACGTGCGCGCAAGGCGTCCGGCGCGCAGCGCCAGCGCTCCAGCAGTGCGCGCGAGCCGAGTGCATGCCCGCTGCGCGCCTGCTCGACGGTATTGCTCAAGGTGAGCGGCGACTGCGCGATCGCCTTGTGGAACAGGCCCTTGGCCAGTGGGCTGGCCAGCAGGCTGTACACGTTCAGTGCGCCGGCCGATTCGCCGAACACGGTCACGTTGTCCGGATCGCCGCCGAAGGATGCGATGTTTTGGCGTACCCAATTGAGCGCGGCGATGATGTCGAGCGTGCCGAAATTGCCCGAGCGGTCTTCGGGCGTGTCGCCGTCGCTGGCCAGTTCGGCCAGGCTGAACCACCCGAAGATGCCGAGCCGGTAGTTGAGCGACACCACCAGCACCTGGTCGTGGCCGGCCAGGTTGCGCAGCACCGGATAGGCCGCCGCCGTGCCGACCGTGTTGCCGCCGCCGTGGATCCAGACCATGACCGGCAGGCGCGCCAGCCGCGCCTCGACGGGCGTCATGCGCGGCGCACGGACGTTGAGGGTCAGGCAGTCTTCCGAACCGACAATGCTGCCCCAGGTGCTTTCCGGCGCGCCGATGGTTTCGCCGGCAAACTGCATGGCGATGGGACCGTAGGCCAGCGCCGCCTTCGGCTCGCGCCAGGCCAGCGGCGCGCGTGGCGCCTTCCAGCGCAGGCTGCCGACCGGCGGCTGGGCGTAAGCAATGCCCAACCAGGCATGGGTGCCGCGCTGGTCCGCGAAGCCGACCAGCGGGCCGAGTGGCGTCGCGCGCAGCGCATCCGGGTCGGCCACGGGGGCGGGCGGGGCCGGCCGGCGCGCCAGATGGTTGATCAGGGCGGTCAGCACGGCAGCGCTTGCTTTTCGATGGCGGGGGCGGCGGCGCGCGCCGGCGGCGTCTTGCGCGCGCCCGGCAACAGGAAGTGCGCCAGCGCCGGCAGCAGCACCAGGGCGCCCACCATATTCCACAGGAACATAAAGGCCAACAAGACGCCCATGTCGGCCTGGAACTTGATGGGCGAGAAGGTCCAGGTTGCCACGGCGATGGCCAGGGTGACTCCGGTCAGCATCACCACGCGGCCGGTGAACTGCAGCGCGTGGTGAAATGCCTGCGCCAGGCTGTCGCCGGCACGCTGGCGCGCCAGCACGACGCTGAGCACGTACAGCGCATAGTCGACGCCGATCCCGACCCCGAGCGCGATGACGGGCAAGGTAGCCACTTTCACGCCCATGCCCAGCCACACCATCAGCGCTTCGCACAAGATGGAAGTGAGCACCAGCGGCAGTACCGCGACCACCACCGCGCGCCACGAGCGGAATGTCAGGTAGCACAGCAAGGTGACGGCGCCATAGACCCAGAACAGCATATCGTGCGTGGCCTTCTTGACGACGATATTGGTGGCCGCCTCGATCCCGGCGCTGCCGGCGGCAAGCAAGAACTGCTCTTGCGGCGAATTATTGGCGGCGGCGAAGCGCTCGACCGTGCCGACCACCCGGCTCAATGTGGCGGCCTTGTGGTCTTGCAGGTAGACGTATAGGGACAGCATCGAGCAGTTCTGATTGAACAGTTCGCGCGGCGCGCGCGTCTGCACCGCGCCCAGCGCGCTCTGGTTCGGTATCAGGTTGTACCACTTGAAGTTGCCTTCGTTATAGCCGGTCGCCGCCAGTTTGCTGAGCTGGGCCATCGAATTGCTCGACTCCACGCCCGGCAACTGCTCCAGCTGCCAGGCCAGCGCGTCGACCTTGGCCAGGGTCTGGTAGTTGGTGCACTGGTCGGGTGCGGTCTTGACCATGACCACGAGCACGTCGGCGCTGGCCGCATAGTTCTTCACCATGAAGGCGTTGTCGAGGTTGTAGCGCGAATCGGCGCGCAGTTCGGGCGCGCCCGGGTCAAGGTCGCCCACCTGCAACTGCAGGCTGACCATGAAGCCGGCAATGGCCAGCGCGACGCTGGCGGCCACCGTCACGCTGGCCCAGCGCCGTTCGGTAAAGCGCTCGAGCAGTATCCACAGCCGCGGCTTGGCGGCCTGGCCGCGCAGGGTGCGCGCGGCGGCCTTGGCGCCCACGCCGGTGTAAGACAGCAAGATAGGCAATAGCACCAGGTTGGTAAAGATCAGCACGGCGACGCCGATGCTGGCGATGACCGCCAAGTCCTGGATCACTTTAATCTGGATCATGATCAGCACCAGGAAGCCGACCGCATCGCACAGCAGGGCCGACATGCCGGCCGCGAACAGGCGCCTGAAGGTGTAGCGCGCCGCCACCACCTTGTGGGTGCCGCGGCCGACGTCCTGCATGATGCCGTTCATTTTTTGCGCGCCGTGGCTCATGCCGATGGCAAACACCAGGAAGGGCACCAGCACCGAGTACGGATCGAGTTCGTAGCCGAGGATGGACAGCAGGCCGAACTGCCACAGCACCGCCACCAGGGAACACAGCATCACAAGGGCGGTGCTGCGCCAGCAGCGCGTGTACCAGTACAGTACGGCGCTGGCGATGCCGATGGCCACCACGAAGAACAGCAGCACCTGCCGCAAGCCGTCGATCAGGTCGCCCATGATCTTGGTGAAGCCCGTGATGTGGATCGCCACGCCTTGCCGCTGGTACTTGGCGCGGATGGTTTCGAGCCGGTGCGAGAAGGCGCGGTAGTCGAGCGCCTGGCCGGTCTGCGGAATGGTGTCGAGCAGCGGCACGAACAACATGCTGGAGCGGTAGTTGGCGGCGACGATCTGGCCGATCTCGCCCGAGCGCTGGACGTTCGCGCGCAGCACGTCCATGCTGCGCTTTGATCCGTCGTAGTCGTCCGGGATCACGGTGCCGCCATCCAGGCCATCCTCGGTGACGGCGGTCCAGCGCGTGTTGGCGGTCCAGAGCGACTTCATGAACGGACGGTCGACCCCGGGCAGCAGGTAGATTTCATCGTTCATCTTTTGCAAGGTGGCCAGGTAGCGGGCGTCGAAGATGCTGCCCTTGGGCGCCTCGACGGCGATCCGCAGCGAGTTGCCCAGGCCGCTCAGTGCGGCCTTGTTCTGCAAATAATTGAGCACGAAGGGGTGCGTGGTCGGGATCATTTTTTCGAAGCTGGCGTTGAGCTTGAGGTGGATCGCCTGGAAGCCCAGCAGCAGCGTCACCATCAGGCACAGTAAAACCACCACGGGGCGGTGGTTGAACAGAGCCCGCTCGGCCAGCTTGCCCGAGCTGCGGTCGAAGTCGCGCAGCCGGGCGATGACCGGCTGCTGATCCATATTGTTATCTGTATGCATGTCAGTTCCGCTTATTTGGTGAATGGCTGCTGGCGCCGCAGGCCGCGCAGGCCGGCCAGGACCAGCGTTTTGTCGGCGGCCTGGACCAGCGCGGCCGAGGGCCAGGGCTGCGCATTGGGCTGGCGCGCGAAAGTGCGGCCGCGGTCGTCGCTGAACAGCAGGTCGCCCCCCTGACTGAGCAGGGCCAGGGTGCCGTCGGCCAGTTCGATCCCGGCCGTGATGGCTTGCTGCACGCCGGTGTCGACCGCTTGCCAGCTACGGCCCTGGTCGCCCGACCAGAATGCCGTGCCGCGCAGACCGAACACCACGATTTCGCCGCCGCGCGCCGTCACCAGGCCGAAGTAACTGCCCTTGTAGGGCGAGGTCAGCGCCTTGAAGCTGGCGCCGCCGTCGGCCGAGCGAAACAGGCTGCCCTGTTCGCCGACCAGGTACAGCGCCGCGCCCGCGCCGCGCATGCCGTACAGGTGCAAGCTCTTCGGATTGGGCAGGTGCGATTGCCACGGCTGCCAGTGCTTGCCGCCGTCCGTGGTGCGAAACGCCAGGTTGTAGGCGCCCACGACGTAGCCGGTGTTCTCGTCCAGGAAATACAGGTCCAGGAAGGGCTTGTCGGGGCCATCCTCGCGCATGTGGGCGGCGGCCGCCTTGTCTTCGGGGCTGACGGCGGCGCGCGCCATCAGCTCGGCCGCCTCGATGCCGTCGAGCTGCTTACGCCAGGTCAGGCCGCCGTCGTCCGTGTGCAGCACCACGCCCAGGTGTCCGACCGCCCAGCCGCTGCGCTCATTGACGAAGCGCACCGCCGCCAGGCTCACCTGGACCGGCGTGGCCACCTGGCGCCAGTTGTTGCCGTTGTCGTCGGACAGTTGGACGATGCCGCGTTCGCCCACCGCCACCAGGCGGGTTCCGGCGCGCGCCAATGCCAGCATGACGGCCGTGCCGGCCTTGGCGCTGATGATGGCCGGCTGGGTCAGGGCGCTTGGCGCCGCCGCGGCCGGCGCCAGCAGCAGGGCGCCGCACAGCGCCGCCACGATCTTGGTCAGGTTTGCCATGATGTCCTCAGCGCGAGCCCTGGTTGGCCAGTTCTTCGGGTCCGAAATAGCTGACCGGCAGGCGCGCGATCGACTTGTACTGCATCGGCATTTCGTTCGACGCGGCGTTCAGCAGGTAGGCGCCGGTCTGCACGTTGTAGGTGCCCCACATGACGCTGCCGACCAGGGCCGGCAGGTCCGGCGCCAGCAAGGTCAAGGTGTAGTTGCTGCGCCAGATCTGGCCCTGGGCATCGTAACCGTCGACCTGGATGATTTGCCAGGTGTCTTCGTCCAGGTAGTAGCGGCGCTTGGCCACCACATGACGCTTGCCGGGTGCGACGTTGGCTTCCACTTCCCACACGCGATGCAGTTCCCAGCGCACCAGGTCGGGGTTGAGGAATTGCGGGCCGACCAGGTCGGCGATCTTGGCGGCGGCGGCGCGGTTGTTGTTGTACGGGATATACATTTCCTTCTTGCCGACCAGCTTGAGCTCGTGATGATCGATCGGCCCGAACAGCATGAACGCTTCGTCGAACAGGCCGATGCCGGAGGTGACCGAGTCGGGCGTATCGTAGGCCACGGAGGGGGCGCGGCGCACGCGGCGCTGGCCGACCAGGTATTGCCACAGCGCGCGCGGGGAGCCGCTGTTGAGGCCATCGTGGGCCAGGATGCCTTCGCCCGCCTTGGAGGCTGGCGCGCGCGTGATCAAGCGGCCGTACTGGTAGGTGCCTCCCATTTTCTCCAGGCTGCCATCCTTGAAGTAGTAAGGCCGCTGCACGGTCTGCTCGGCCTCGTTGGCCAGCGAGCGCTTGCCGTCCGGGGTCACGATCCAGGTGCGGGTGGCATACATCGCCGTTTCGCCGATCCAGGCCAGACGGTGGTTCCAGATCGCCTCGTAGCCGCTTTTCGGCAGCGGGAAGGGAATGCCGCCGTAAGCGCCTTCGACGCCATAGCCGGCGTCGACCGTCTTGGCGCGGGTGACATTCTTGGCGGTGTTCTCGTAGACCCAGTTCGGCGCGCCGCCGGTGCGGTGGGTCGGGTAGACGTCGATCCGGTAAGCCGGATATTTTTTCATCAAGGCGATCGTGCCGGCCGACAGCTTGCTGGAATACTGGTCGAGGTTCTTGGCACTGATCGACAGCAGCGGCTTTTCCGCCGCGAACGGGTCGGCGCGCGCGTCGCCCGGCTTGTAGCCGGCCGGGCTCTTGCTGTACACGCCTTCCCAGGCGGGAATGGTGCCCTCCTTGTTGCCGGCGCGTTCGGCGCCGAGCGGGGTCAACGGTCCCTTGAGCAGGGCGGCGTCCTCGGCGCTGCCGGCCCATGCGGGGATGGACGCGAATGCGAGGACGATGGCGCAGAGGCTGATGTTTTTCATTTTGATTTCCATGTTCTTAGAAGGCGCGTTTGACGTTGAACGAGATGTAGTTGCGGTCCTTGAGCGATTGGGCATAGCTCAGGATGGGCGTGTTGGTGGCCGGATTGTTCTTCAGGAAGGTGCCTTCGCCGCCCAGGAAGCGCACATAGCTGAGGCCGAATTTCCATTCCTGCCGGTAGCTGCCGCTCACGCCGATGTTGAAGTCGCCGCCATGCGAACTGCCGCCGTTGAAGTTCATCACGGCCGACGAGCGGCCATCGATGTTGTAGCCCAGACCGATCGGGATCGTCAGGTCCAGTCCGGTCAATACCTGGTAGTAGGCCGGCTCGAAGATCATGCGGATCGCGCTTGCGTCGCGCGTCGTGTTCGGGTCCAGCGAACCCTGGTTGGTGACGCTGGTGCGGCGGTTCCAGGCCAGTTCGCCCAGCAAGCTGCCACCCTGGAACAGGCTGCTGGTTGGCAGCACATAGATCGCCGACAAGTTCAAGTGAGCCGTGTTGCCGGTCGCGTAGGCCGGGTTGTCGCTGTTGTTGGCGAACATGCCGACGCCCTTGGCCGACAAGAAGTTCGGGGTCGGATCGCTGACCAGCGGCGTGTCGCGGCGCACCGAGACTTCGGCCGCGACGTTAAAGCCCGCCAGCACGGTACTGGCGCTGGCGCCGAAGGTCTTGATGCCTTCGGCGTACACCGCTTGCACCGTGGCGGGCGCGCCGGGTGGGAAGCCGGGCGCGAAACCGAGGTAGAAATAGGGCGTCTTGTCGTGGTAACGCGCCGCGTACAGGCCATATTCGACGTCGCTGCCGGCGGGGGTGAACTTGATCTGCATGCCGCCCTGGCCGCCGTTCCTGGGCTTCATGTCGGGCTGGGTGAGGAACACCGGGGCGCCCGATCCGGCCGGGGCGAGCAAAAAGCCGCTGGCGCCGGCGCCGGCCGCGTCGTAGCTGCTCAGGTAGCTGCCCGCGCCGGGCAGCACGCTGGCCTCCCAGGCCAGCTGGTAGTAGGCGCCGATCGAGACATTTGGCAGGATTTGCAACTGGCCCGAAAGCTGCGTGACCGGGCGCAGGATTTCCTTGAACTGGGCGCCGGGCACGGTGAGCAGCTTGACCAGGTCGACCGGCCCCTGGGCATTGGCGATGCCGTTGGCGCCGAAGAACAGGCTTTCGCCGTACTGCAAGGTGTGGCGGCCCAGGCGCACGGTGCCGGGCATGTCGCCCAGGCTCCCCCTGGCGAAGACAAAGGCGTCCAGCAGTTCGGCCTTGCGGCCGTGTAGCTTGCGCGTGCCTTCGGTGAATGCATTGGTGGCGATGCCGGTATTGACGGCGGCGTTGGTGGCTGGCGAAGCGTTGTCGTTGCCGCGGTTGTAGCTCGCGTCGTACCACGCCGCGCCCGAGACGCGCATGCCCATGGTGCGGGTGCCGATGTCCAGTTCGGTGAGCCAGTCGACGCGGTTCGAGACGATGCCTTTCTTGCGGAAGTTCTGGTTGCCGTCATCCAGATTGGCGCCGCTGAAGTCGGCCGGGCCGGCGCCCGGATAGGCGCCGGCCAACAGGCCCGCGTCGGCATCCTTGATGCGGTAGGCGCTGCTGTACTTGAACGTGTTGTTCCAAGTGACTTTCAGATCGGAACCGGTTTCGAATTCCATGGCCAGCGCATGCTGGACGGGAAAGGCGGCGGCCACGGCGACGGCAAGCAATCGGGTTGCGGTGTGGTATTTCATGTGTGTCCCCAGTTTTTTTATTGGTATATGAAGTGCTTCAGATAAAGGTCGAGGCCAGCCCTCCGTCGACCGGAATGTTGACGCCGCTGATCCAGCGCGCGGCGTCCGAACACAGGAAGGCGACCACGGGTGCGATCTCGTCGGCAAAGGCTGGACGCTTCATGCGCGCCGAATCGCGCTGCACGCGTTCCTGGCCCAGCATGGTCACGAAGTCGCCCAAAATCGGCGTGAAGACGGGGCCGGGCGCGACGCAGTTCATGCGCACGGATTTTTCCAGGAACCATGGCTGCGACTGCGCGAAAGTCCATACCAGCAGCGCTTCCTTGTAATACTGGTAGCAAGTCTCTTGCGGCACCTGGTGGTCGCGCAGCCAGGCCTGGCCGTTCTCGAAACCCTGCGCGGCCGCCAGCGCCTTGTGCTGTTCCAGGCGCCTGGGCCATTCGGCGCCCAGGATGGAAGCGATGTTGACGATGGCGCCGCCGGCCGGCATGCGCTCGAGCACGCGTTCGCTCAGGTGGCGCAAGCCCAGGTAGTTGACGCGCGCCACCAGGTCGGCGTCGGCGGTGCCGGGTACGCCGGCGATGTTGCACAGCGCGTCGATGCGGGCCGGTAACTGGGCCACGGCGGCGTCGATGGACACGCGCTCGCCCAGGTCGGCCTGGACGAAGCCGTCCAGGGTCAGCGACGGAGGATTGCGGTCGATGCCGATGACGATGGCGCCGCGCGATCTGGCCAGGCGGACGACTTCGGCGCCGATGCCGGAACAGGCGCCGGTGACGACGATGGTCTTGTTGAGCAAATCCATGTGGTATCTCTCGTGGTGGGGTAAGTCAGAAGGGGTAGCGCGGTGCTTCGCTCTTGATGGTCAGCCATTGCCATTGCGAAAACTCGTCCCAGTCGGCCGGCCCGCCATGGCGCCCGCCGTTGCCGGAACTGCCGCTGCCGCCGAACGGCGCGTGCGCTTCGGCCAATACCGTTTGGTCGTTGACGTGGGCGTGGCCGCAAGGGACGCGGTTGACGATGTGCATGGCGCGGCTGAGCGACGGCGAAATCACGCCCAGCGCCAGGCAGCCGTCGGTTTGCGAGGCAAGGGCGATGGCGTCCGCGTCGCTGTCGAAGACGGTGATCGAGGCGACCGGCCCGAACAGTTCTTCTTCGAAGCAGCGCATGCCGGGCTTGACGTCGGCCAGCACGGTCGGCTGGTAAAACTGTTGGTCGTAGCTGCCGCCGGCCAGCAGGGTGGCGCCGGCCGCGACCGAATCGTGGACGATGGCGTGGATGCGCCGCACCTGGCGCGCGTTGATCAAAGGGCCGAGCGCGACGCTGCCGCTCATCGGGTCGCCCACCTGTAAGTGCTTGGCCTTTTGCAGCAATCGTTCGGTGACGGCGGCGGCGATGCCGCGCTGGAGCAGGATGCGGCCGGACGCCATGCAGATCTGGCCCTGGTGCAGGTAGGCGCCCCAGGCCACGTTGGCGGCGGCGATGTCGGGATCGGCGTCGTCGAGGATGATGAGCGAGTTCTTGCCGCCCAGTTCGAGCGCGACTTTCTTCAGCGTCTTGCCGGCCAGTTCGGCCACGCGGCGGCCGATCGCGGTCGAACCGGTGAAGGAAATCATGGCGACGTTGGGATCGAGGCACAAGGCTTCGCCGGCGTCGGCGCCGCCCGGCAGCACGTGCAGCACGCCTGGCGGCAGGCCGGCCATTTCAAAGATGCGGGCGATGATCACGCCGCCGCTGACCGGCGTTTGCAGGTCGGGCTTGTGCAGCACGGCGTTGCCGACCGCCAGCGCGGGGGCGATCGAGCGCAGCGACAAGATCAGCGGGAAATTGAAAGGCGAGATCACGCCGACCACGCCGTGCGGGCGGCGCCGGGCGATGCTGAGCTGGTCTTGCTGCGAGGCCAGCAGCTGGCCCTGGGGCTGGGTCAGCATGGCCGCCGCTTCGTGCAGGTGGGCGGCCGCTTCGCGCAGTTCCAGCTCGGCCTTGGGCATGATGCCGCCGGTTTCGCGGGCGATCCAGCCGACCAGTTCGGCGTGGTGCTGTTCGAGCAGGGCGGCGGCCTTGCGGAAGATGAGGGCGCGCGCCTTGTAGTCGGTGGCGGCCCAGGCGGGCTGGGCGGCGCGGGCGGCGAGGGCGGCGCGCGCCACATCGGCCGCGTCGGCCTTGCCGCTGCTGCCCAGGGTGTGCCCGGTGGCCGGTTCGATGATGGCGTGCTTGCCGCCGGCGGCGCTGATCCAGCCGCCGTTGAAGATTTTATCGTGCCAAATGGTGTCGTGCAAAAATGCGATGGCTTGTGGGGCGCCCATGTTTGTCTCCATTGTCGGGTGGTGGGATGAGCCCATCTTCATTGAGATGTTTTATCGGGCTTCACGGCTGTAGTAGCGAGTTCCGTGCCAGTTGTGCCGGGGCGCGCGATGCTGCGCCGCGGCATCGCGGTAAATGCTTATATTTAATAACTAATTTGCGAAAGCGCGGCGATCCTGTGCTGCGGCGGCCGGGGCGGGGCTGGCGAATATTTTTGATCAAATGAGTAGCTCGCCAAGATAAGGATGTACCATTTGATAAATCCACAGGGGGGCGCGATGAAGAAAGCCGAACACGTCTCACTTGCCGAAATGGCGAAGTCGACCGGGAAAATGCTCAGCCGCAGCGACAGCCTGCACCTCAACGAGGGCGCCGCGCCGACCCTGGACGACCTCACCCAGAGCCTGCATTTTTCGCCTGGCGATGGCCGCATCTGGCTCAATGGCCAGCGCATGCAACTGATCCATACGGCGTCGCTGGGCGAATTGCGGCGCGAGCTGATCGACAGCCTGGGCATCGAAAGCGCGCGCGGCGTGCTGACCCGCGTGGGCTACTCGGCCGGCATGCGCGACGCGCAACTGATACGGGCGCGCTGGCCCGGCGCCGACCCCTTGACCCTGTTCGCGGCCGGACCGCGCATCCATTCGCTGGAAGGCGCGGTCAAGGTCGAGCCGGTGCATTTCGAGTTCGATGTCGAGCTGGGCACGTATCATGGCGAATTCCTGTGGCAACACTCGAGTGAAGACGAAGGCCACAGCGCCCACTACGGCATCGGCAGCGAGCCGGCCTGCTGGATGCAGACCGGCTATGCGATCGGCTACACCAGTGCGCTGGTGGGGCGCTTGATCCTGTACCGCGAAACCGAATGCCTGTCGATGGGCCATCAGCAATGCCGTTTGGTGGGCAAGCCGGCCGACGAATGGCCGGACGCCGACGAAGAGCTGAGCTACCTGAACGCGGAAGCCTTTGTCGGTGCCGAGGCCTACGGTTCACGCCCGACGTCGAAAAATACCGCCGTGCTGTTCCCGGCCGTGGCCGCGCCGGAAGGGCAGGCCAAGCAGATGGTGGGCGTGTCGTCGGCCTTTAACGCGGCTTGCCACATGCTGCGGCGCGTGGCGCCGACCGAGGCCACGGTGCTGTTTACGGGCGAATCGGGGGTAGGCAAGGAGCTGTTCGCGGCGATGCTGCACCAGGTCAGCAAGCGCAAGGACCAGCCGTTTGTCGCGGTCAACTGCGCCGCCATACCCGAGACCTTGATCGAATCGGAACTGTTCGGCGTGGAGCGCGGCGCCTATACGGGCGCGGTGGAAGCGCGCGCGGGACGCTTCGAGCGCGCCGCCGGCGGCACCCTGTTCCTGGACGAGATCGCCACCTTGAGCCTGGTGGCGCAGGGCAAGCTGCTGCGCGTGCTGCAGGAGGGCGAGCTGGAGCGGGTGGGGGGGACGCGCTGCATCAAGCTGAGCGTGCGTGTGGTGGCGGCGACCAACGTCAATTTGCGTGAAGAGATCAGGGCGGGTCGGTTTCGCGAGGATTTGTTTTTTCGGCTGAACGTGTTTCCGATCCACTTGCCGCCCTTGCGCGACCGGCGCGACGACATTCCTCTGTTGATGAGCTATTTCTTGCGATATTATGCGCAAAAGCACGAGCGGCGAGTGACGGGCTTTACGGCGCGGGCCGCCGACGCGATGTTGAATTATGCGTTTCCGGGAAATATACGCGAGCTGCAAAACCTGGTCGAGCGCGGCACCATCTATGCCGAAGAGGATGGGCCGATCGACTTGCCGCATTTGTTTACCAGCGGCGAGGAGGCGGATCAATCGTCGTTTTCGCTGTCGGTGACGGGGCAGTTGCGCAAGGCCGCGGCCGATAGCGACGAGGGGGCAAGCGGGCAGCGCTTGCTGGCCATGCTGCCGGGGCTGCTCAAGCGGGATGCGGGGGGATGGTCGCTGGATCAGCTGGAGCACACGCTGATCGGCGCGGCGGTCGAACTGGCTGGCGGGAATTTGTCGGCGGCGGCGCGGGCCTTGGGCTTGACCAGGCCGCAACTGGCTTATCGCTTGAAGAAGATTCAGGAGGCGGCGCTGGCGCAAGGGCTTGGCGGCGAAGCGTTGTCAAGTTGACTGGCGGCGCGTCGCCACGATGGGCAGTGATCGAGTGGAAGCGAGCGTTCAGGGTAGGGCGCTCTCATTCATTTGAACCGCGGGGCACATGAAAACGGATTCGGGCGCTGGATTCGGCGCTTCCCGACGTCGGCTATCCAGGTCCGGAATCAAGCTCTTTGGCGCTCTGGCGTGGCTGGCAATGCGCGGCCTGCGGCGCCCGGCTTTCCGCATTGTTGGTCCTGACCAGCTTGGTCAGCAAGCGCATGAACTGCCGCCGTTCGCTGTCGGTCAGCGGCGCCAGCAGGCGCTCGCGCAGGCGTTGCGCCCCCGACGCCATCTCATCCAATAGCGCCGCGCCGGCCGCCGTGATATTCAGCGCCCGCTGGCGTCGGTTGCTCGGAATGACCTTGCGCTCCAACAGTCCCTTTTCTTCCAGCCGCGCGCACACGGTGGCACCGGTCGAGGTGTCGATCGCCGCCAGACCCGACAGCGACACTTGATCGATGCCCGGATGCTCGGCCAGACTGCGCAGCATCGCGTACTGCACGGGTGTGAGCTCGCCGCCCATTTCATCATAAAAAATCGACACCGAGATCTGCTGCGCCCGGCGCAACAGGTGGCCCGGATGTTCGTACAAGTCGGTCAACTGCTTGTCGGCTTCTGGCATCGGATTCGCTTCACACAAATAATTAAGAAAGAGTAGTTTACATCGAGCCGCGAATAGATAATACTATTTTATAACATTCAGTGTACTGAACAATAAAACGACGGAGACAAAATGTTCCCTAAAAATACCTGGTACGTGGCATGCACGCCCGATGAAATCGAGGACAAGCCCCTGGGGCGCCAGATCTGCGGCGAGAAAATCGTGTTCTACCGCGGCGCCGGTGGCAAGGTCGCCGCGGTCGAGGATTTCTGCCCGCACCGTGGCGCGCCGCTGTCGCTCGGGTTCGTGCGCGACGGCCAACTGGTGTGCGGCTACCATGGCCTCGAAATGGACCGCGACGGCAAGGTGATCGGCATGCCGGGCCAGCGCGTGCGCGGCTTTCCTTGCATCCGCGGCTATGCCGTCGAAGAGCGCCACGGCTTCATCTGGGTCTGGCCGGGCGAGAAGGAACTGGCCGATCCATCGCTGATCCAGCACCTGGAATGGGCCGGCAATCCCGAGTGGGCCTACGGTGGCGGGCGCTATCACATCCACTGCGAATACCGGCTGATGATCGACAACCTGATGGACCTGACCCACGAAACCTACGTCCACGCGAGCAGCATCGGCCAGAAGGAAATCGACGAGGCGCCGGTGAGCACGCGCACCGAAGGCGAGCAGGTGGTGACGAGCCGCTTCATGGAAAACATCGCCGCGCCGCCGTTCTGGCGCGCCGCGCTGCGCGGCAACGGCCTGGCCGACGACGTGCCGGTCGACCGCTGGCAGATCTGCCGCTTCACGGCGCCCAGCCACGTGATGATCGAGGTGGGCGTGGCGCACGCGGGCAAGGGCGGCCACAAGGCCGACCCGCGGCACAAGGTATCGAGCATCGTGGTCGACTTCATCACGCCAGAAACAGAAACCTCGCACCACTACTTCTGGGGCATGGCGCGCAACTTCAAGCCGGACGATGCGGCGCTGACGGAGGCCATTCGCGAAGGGCAGGGCAATATCTTTTCCGAAGACCGCGCCATGCTTGAACTGCAGCAGGCCAATCTGCTGCGCCACCCGGAGCGCAAGCTGCTCATGCTCAATATCGACGCCGGCGGCGTGCAGTCGCGCCGCGTGCTCGACAAGTGGATGGCGCAAGAGGTGGCGCCATGAGCATGCTGCGGGTGAAGGTGGTGAGTAAAGAGCGCGAGGCCGACGACATTTGCAGCATCGCGCTCGAACGCGTCGATGGCCAGCCGCTGCCGGCCTTTAGCGCCGGCGCGCATATCGACCTGCATCTGCGCGCGGGACTGGTGCGCCAGTATTCGCTGTGCGGCCGGCCGCAGGAGCGCCAGCGCTACCTGATCGGCGTGCTGCGCGACCCGGCCTCGCGTGGCGGCTCGCAGTCGGTGCACGACGACCTGGTGGTCGGCAGCGTGCTGCGGATAAGCGCGCCGCGCAACCATTTTTCGCTGGCAGCGGCCGGACGCAGCCTGCTGCTGGCCGGCGGCATCGGCGTGACGCCGATACTGGCGATGGCCGAAGCGCTGGCGGCGGCGGGCCGGCCGTTCGACATGCACTACTGCAGCCGCGCGCCGGAACGCACCGCCTTCCGCCAGCGCATCGCCGCATCGAGCTACGCCGGGCAGGTACATTTTTACTACGACAGCGCGGGTCAAAAGCTGGACCTGGCCGCGCTGCTGACCGCGGCCGATCCGGCCACCCATGTCTACGTGTGCGGTCCGGGTGGCTTCATCGAACACGTGACGAGTACCGCCAAGGCGCGGGGCTGGCCGCCCGGCCAGGTGCACTTTGAATACTTCGGCGCGGCGCCGGTGGAGAGTGGCGCCGACCGGGCCTTCGAGGTCAAGCTGGCGGCCAGCGGCAAGGTGATCGCCATTCCGGCCGGGCGCAGCGTGGCCAGCGTGCTGATGGAGCAGGGCGTCGACATTCCGGTATCGTGCGAGCAGGGCGTGTGCGGCACCTGCCTCACGCGCGTGCTGGACGGCGTGCCCGAGCACCGCGATGTCTACCTGAGCGACGAGGAACGCGCCGCCAACGACCAGTTCACGCCGTGCTGCTCGCGTGCGAAAAGCCCGCTGCTGGTGCTGGACCTGTAGTTGGAGCATAGCTGTTGAAGCACAGCTGTTGCAGCATGCCTGTAATCGCGGTCGCGTGACGAAGGGTCTTGATTTGACCAAGCGGCGCGGCGCCCACGTGTGTCTCGACATCGACACCTTCGTCATGGATAACAGCGGCGCCACACCGGGCAATACGCTTGGTCGTATCGGTCGCCGAGCGCATCATCGACAAGAAAGGGCAATACTTGATCGTACCGGAGCTGGAGATCGAGGGCTGGTGGACCCGCCTGCAGGCGTCCCCCCGAGGAAATCATCCGGCTTTATCGCTGTCCCACTTCCCCTTGCAGGCGGGCCAGTTCGGCCAGCAGCGCCAGGTTCTGGGCCCGGCCCCTGCCAAGGTTCAAGCGCATTGCATCGCTGGCGGATAAATCGTGTCCCATGAAGTCGAATGGCGCCGCATCGCAGAAGCAATGTTGCCTCCTCAATTGCTTGAACTCGCAATCAAGGATGAAGCGATGCATTGATTGCGGTCGGCTTCACTTACAGGAAAATCACATGCAACGCTTTTTCATCCCCTTCGCTCTGGCATGCGCCTTGGCGCCCGTCTCCGGTCGGGCCGCATCGCTGACCCTTGACTGCCCCGGGAGCGAGCGCACGGACGCGCCCGCCATCAAGGCGCAGGCGAAAGCGGTGTTGCGCAAGTCCCCGCTCAAGCTGATGGTTTTTGCCGGTGGAAAATGGATGGCGTTTATCGATACCCCTGGCGAAGAATTGGAAGGCGTGTTCTACACGTATTGCGACCATAGTGATGGCTATTTTCTGCTGAGAAAGGCGGACGGGGATATGAGCGGCATCTTGATTGACGAGAAAACCGGCGCCATCATGCCGGGCGGCCAAAAGGTGCTGTTTTCGCCGGACCGGCACGCCTACCTTGCCACCGAGCAACCGGACGGGCTCGATGGTGAGTTCTGGCAAGTATATGCCTTGGATGGACGTATTTCCTGGGGGGGTATGATTTTATTCGCGGATCGAAGCGCAGCAAGACCACTGCCTATCTGAGCGAGCCGGCATGGACACGCAACGGTGAATTGACGGCGCGGGTGAGTTGCGACAGGGAGGCGCCCGGCCCCAAGAATTGGCTGTCCACCTTGACGAAAATCCACGGCCAATGGGCTTGGACTCCTAAAAAATGCGGCGTCTGATCGCGCCGTATGCTTGTGTCGGCACGCGCCCTTGTCAGTCATTCCAGCGCCGAGCCGCCGGCTCTGAAATATGCGCTTTTTCTTTCAGGGCGGCGGCAATGGTGAAGTGGGCGACGCGGTCGGCCGGCTCGGACCGGGTTTAGAACAAGGGATTTTTATGGCCCTTGGAATTCGCCGCGCTCCCACCCGCTACGCACTACCGCATGCCGCGAGTTCCTTGCTACTCGCCGGCCGGCTGGGATGCCGCCGGCCGCGTTGCCGGCTCATATGCGTTCGATGATCAACGCGATACCCTGGCCAACGCCGATGCACATGGTGCACAGCGCGTAGCGTCCGCCCGTGCGCCGCAGCTGATACATGGCCGTCGTCACCAGGCGCGCGCCGCTCATGCCGAGCGGATGGCCGAGCGCGATGGCGCCACCATTCGGATTGACCCGCGGGTCGTCGTCCGCCAGTCCCAGCAGGCGTAGCACGGCCAGGCCCTGCGCGGCAAACGCCTCGTTGAGTTCGATCACCTCCATCTGATCGAGCCGCAGCCCGGTCAGCGCAAGCACTTTCCGCACCGCCGGAACCGGGCCGATGCCCATCACCCGCGGCGGCACGCCCGCGCTGGCCATGCCGACGACGCGCGCGCGCGGCTCCAGGCCGTGCCGCACCGCCGCCGCCGCGCTGGCCAGCAGCAGCGCGCAAGCGCCATCGTTGACGCCGGACGCGTTGCCGGCGGTGATGCTGCCGTCCGGTCGCACCACCGGTTTCAGCCTGGCCAAGGTGTCGAGCGTGGTGGCGCGCGGATGCTCGTCGCGTCTCAGGATCAGCGGCTCGCCTTTCTTTTGCGCGATACGGACCGCGGTGATTTCATCGTCGAAGCTGCCGTCGCGCTGGGCGCGCGCGGCCTTGTCCTGGCTGGCCAGCGCGAACCGGTCCTGGTCGGCGCGGCTGATGCGATGGTCGGTGGCGACATTCTCGGCAGTCTCCGGCATCGCGTCGACACCGTACATGGATTGCATCAGCGGATTGACGAAGCGCCAGCCGATGGTGGTGTCCTGTAGCGTGGCCTGGCGCGCGAAGGCGCTGTCGTGCTTGCCCATGACGAAGGGGGCGCGCGTCATCGATTCGACGCCGCCGGCGATCATCAAGTCCGCTTCGCCAGCCCGGATGGCGCGCGCCGCCGTGCCCACCGCGTCCATGCCCGAACCGCACAGGCGGTTGACGGTGGTGGCGCCGATTCCCAGTGGCAGGCCGGCCAGCAAGGCCGACATGCGCGCCACGTTGCGGTTGTCCTCGCCGGCCTGGTTGGCACAGCCGAAGATGACATCCTGCACCTGAGTCCAGTCGAGTCGCGGGTGGCGGGCCATCAGCGCCCGCAGCGGAACGGCGCCCAGGTCGTCGGCGCGCATGTCTTTCAGGGCGCCGCCGTAGCGGCCGATCGGGGTACGGATGGCGTCACAGATCAATGCATGGTTCATGTGTCAAAGACTCCTTGGGGAAGTGGAAAGCCGGGCGGCGGCGCGCAGGGGCACGCCGCTGATGCGCCGCAGTTCGTCCAGGCTCAGGCCGTCGATCATTTCCAGCACCTCCAGTCCGTCCGCCGTGACGTCGATGACCGCCAGGTCGGTGTAGATGCGCGACACGCAGCCGACGCCGGTCAGCGGGTAAGTGCAGTGCGCAACGATCTTGCTGTCGCCGGCTTTGGTCAAGTGTTCCATCATCACGAATACCTGCTTGGCGCCGATCGCCAGGTCCATGGCGCCGCCCACGGCAGGGATGGCGCCAGCCGCGCCGGTGTGCCAGTTGGCCAGGTCGCCGCCGGCCGACACCTGGAAGGCGCCCAGCACGCAGATATCCAGGTGGCCGCCGCGCATCATCGCAAACGAATCGGCGTGGTGGAAGTAGCAGCCGCCGGCCAACAGGGTCACGGGCTGCTTGCCGGCGTTGATCAAGTCTTCATCCTCGTCACCGGGGGCCGGCGCGGGCCCCATGCCGAGCACGCCGTTCTCGCTGTGGAGGAAGACTTCGCGCTCGCGCGGCAAATGGTTGGCCAGCATGGTCGGCAGGCCGATGCCGAGGTTGACATAGGCGCCTTGCGGAATGTCGCGCGCCACGCGGGCGGCCATCTGGTCCCGATTCATGCGTTTCATTGCAGACTCCCTTGCGCCACCAGGCGCTGTACGAAAATACCCGGCGTGACGATCGTTTCCGGATCGAGCTCTCCCAGTTCCACCACTTCGCTCACCTGGGCGATGGTGCAGGCGGCGGCCATGGCCATGATGGGGCCGAAATTGCGCGCCGTCTTGCGGTACACGAGGTTGCCCCAGCGGTCGCCGCGCAGCGCCTTGATCAGCGCGAAATCGGCATGAATGGGTGACTCGAGCACGTAGTGGCGGCCATCGATCAGGCGCGTTTCCTTGCCCTCGGCCAGCAGGGTGCCGTAGCCGGTGGGCGAAAAGAAGGCGCCGATACCGGCGCCGGCGGCGCGGATGCGCTCGGCCAGATTCCCTTGCGGCGTCAGTTCCAGCTCGATTTTTCCGGCGTGGTAAAGCGCGTCGAACACATGCGAATCGGCCTGGCGCGGAAAGGAACAGATGATCTTGCGCACCCGGCCGGCCTTGAGCAGCGCGGCCAGCCCGGTATCGCCATTGCCGGCGTTGTTGTTGACGATGGTGAGTTCGCGCGCGCCCTGGGCGATCAGCGCATCGATCAGCGCCGACGGCATGCCGGCGTTGCCGAAGCCGCCGATCATGACGGTGGCGCCATCGGGAATGCCGGCCACGGCCGCTTCCAGTGACTGGGAAATTTTGTTAATCACGATGTCGCTTTCTGTGCGCGGGCGGGCCGCAAGTTCAGGTCGAGGTGAGGGGCGAGAATCGAACACCTGCCGATCGCGCCCAGTTGGGGAGCTATAGGCCGAGCAAAAATTCCACGATCAGCGCGGCGAAGGCCGCCGGCTGTTCAATCGCGCTGATATGCGATGCCTGCGCAATCATGCGCAGTTGCGCACGCGGCAGCAGCGCCGCCATCCGTTCGGCCATCGCCGGCGGCGTACCCAGATCGAGCTCGCCGGCGATGACGAGCACCGGGATCTCCAGGCGCGGCAGGCGGGCGGCGGTATCGATTCCGGCCACGGCCGCGCAGCAGGCGGCGTAGCCGGCGGCGTCGGTGCCGAGCAGGCGGTGGCGAAAGCGCTCCACCGTGGCCGGATGGGCGACCCGGTAGCCTTCGTGAAAATACCGGTGCATGACAGCCTCGGCGATCGCCGCCATCCCGTCGGCGCGCACGCTGGCGATACGCTGCTGCCACATCGCCTGCGCCGGCGCCGGATAGCCGCAGCAGGTGTTGGCCGCCACCAGCGCCGTCACCAATGCCGGATGGCGCAACGCCAGTTCCTGGCCGACCATTGCTCCCATCGACAAGCCGATCCACAGCACCGGTCCGGTGTCGAGTGCGCGCAGCAGGCGCGCGGCATCGTCGGCCAGCGCGGCCATGCTGTAGGGGCCGGGCGGCGCATCCGACCCGCCGTGGCCGCGATGGTCGTAGGCGATCACCCGGCAGTCTTCGGCCAGCAGATTGGCCAGTTCGTCCCACATGCTCAAGTCGCAGCCCAGCGCGTGACTGAGCACCACGGTGCGGCGGGACGCCTTGCCGTTGCGCGGCTCGCGCACGCTGTAGCGCAGCGCGGGCAGGCTGGCGCTGCGCCCCAGGCCGCCGATGTCGGGGGGCGCGGCGGCGGCCGGCGGCAGCGCTTCGAGCGCATAGCCGATCCGCGGGCCGACTTCGAGCAGGATGGCTTGCGCATGCGTGAAGGCGGTATTGGCGGCCGGCACGCCGGCATAGATCGCCGACTGCATCAGCACTTCCTTGAGTTCATCCGGCGTCAGATGGTCGGGGTGCTGGCCCAGCAGCGCGGCGCGCGCGTGCAGCTCGAATTCTTCCCAGCGCCCGAGCGCGATGGTGATGGACAGGACGATGGCACGGCGCGTCTTGGCCTCCAGGCCAGGCCGGCCCCAGATGTCATTCCACGCGAAGCGCGTGATCAGATTCTGGAAATCGGCATTGAAGTTGTTGGTGTTGGCGAGGGAACGGTCCACCCAGGCATCGCCCAGGATGGCGCGGCGCTGGTGCAGGCCGCGCTCGAAGGCGTGGTCGATCGGATCGTGGCTCATGGTTGCATTCATTCAGGATAAGCAAGGGTGTCGTTGAAATGGGCCATGTCTTCGCGCAGCGCCCGCAATTGCTGTTGCGCCAGGCGCCTGGCGGGCAGCGCCGCCGCGACTGGATCGAACAGCGCGGCCAGCTGGACGGGATCGATCCGCTCGCGCAGCGCGGCATCGCTTTGCACGGCTTCGGCCAGCACGTCGGCCAACTGGCGGTCACCGGCCAGGGTAGCGCCGCTCATCTTTTCCAGTAGCGCATGGGCTTGCGGGCGTCCGATGGCGCCGGCCAGGTGGACGGACGCGGCTTCGGCATACACCAGTCCCTGCAAGGCGTCGATGTTGCGCAGCATGCGGGCGCGATCGACCTGGAGGCCGGCAAAAGCTTCGTTCAGTGCGCGTAGCGCCCCGTGGGCGCTGAGGAACAGGCCGGGCCACTCGGCAAGTTCCGCCTGCCAATTGCCCAGGCCGCGCTCATGCTGCTGGCCCATGCTGGCCAGGAGGGCGGCGGCGCGCTGCGGCGTGCGGATGGCGGCCGCCAGCGCGATCATGGCCGATACCGGGTTGCGTTTGTGCGGCATGGCCGAGGAGCCGCCACGGCCAGCGCCGGACGGTTCCGCCAGTTCGGCGATTTCGCCCTGCGCCATCAGGCTCAGGTCGGTGGCCACCTTGCCCAGGCTACCGCTCAGCAGCGCCACTTCCAGGCCCAGGCGAACCCATTCGTCGCGCTGGGTGTGCCAGGCCGCCAACGGCACCTTCAGGCCGAGCGCCGCCGCCATGCGCGCCGCCACCGCCATGCCCCGCGGGCCCATCGCGGCCAGCGTGCCGACCGCGCCGCCGAGCTGCAATTGCAGCGCGTGCGCGGCGCACTGGCGCAGGCGCGCGCGGGCGCGCACCAGGGGCGCCAGCCAGCCGGCCAGCTTGAAGCCGAAGCTGCTTACCTGGGCTGGCTGCAGCAGCGTGCGCGCCAGCACCGGCGTGGCCAGGTGCAGTTCGGCCAGTCGCAGCAGGTGGCCGCTCAGCTCGCGCAAGCCGTCGTCCAGCAATCGCAGGGCGCCCCGCGTGGCTAGCACCATGGCCGTGTCGATCACATCCTGGCTGGTGCTGCCCCAGTGGACGCGGTCGGCGGCGTCGGCGTCGGCCAGGGCCACCTCGCGGGTCAGCGCCTTCACCAGGGGGATCGCCAGGCTGCCCGCCCGGCGGCCGGCATCGATCAGGGCGGGGATGTCGTACAGCGACACGGCGCAGGCATGCGCGATGGCGCGCGCCGACGATGGCGCCAGCAAGCCCTCGTCGGCCTGGGCCTGAGCCAAGGCTTGCTCGAAGCGCAGCATGGCTTGCACGATTGCCGCGTCGTCGAACAGCGCGATCATTTCGCCGCCGCTCAGGAAGCTGTCGAAGAGGGACACGCTCATCGCGGCCTCCCTGGCCGCCGGGATGCGGGATTACACATAGTCGAAGAACACGGTTTCGCGCTCGCCTTGCAAGCGGATGTCCCAGCGGTACCCGCCATTGGCGTCGCGGCTGGCCAGCAGGGTGGCGCGGCGCGCGGGAGGCAGTTGTTCCAGGATCGTGGAAGCGGCGAGGCCGGCGTCGTCGGCCAGGAAGACGGCGCAGAACTGGTGCTTGACCAGGCCGCGCGCGAACACGGTGATATAGGCCAGCGGTTCGCCGGGCGCCCGCGCAACGGCGGACAGGCACAGGCTGAACTGGCCGGCATCGCCGCTCGGCACGCGCCGAAAGCCGGGCATCGCGGCGGCCGCCTCGGCGCCGGCGGCGGCCGGTTGCCAGGCTTCGATCTGGGCGTCGCCGACCGGCACGCCGTCGCCGTCGTAGAGGGTGCCGCCGACGGTGATGCAGGCCGCGCCGGCTGGCGCCGCGGCGCCAGGAGTCGCCGCCCATTGCCAGGCTTCGTGCGAGAACGGGCCTATCGTTTGCGAGGAGGTGATCATGCTCATGCGTGCTCCTTAAATGCCCGTCGGCGTGGCGTCGCGGCCGCGCAGGATGATATCGAATTCGTAGCCCAGCATCTGGTCGCCGACCGTGTGCTCCAGGCTGAAGCGCGAAATCAGGCGCTGGCGCGCGGCCGGGTCGGCGATGCTCTGGAAGATGGGGTCGTAGTCGAACAGCGGGTCGCTGGGAAAATACATCTGGGTCACCAGCCGCTGGGCATAGACGTTGCCGAACAGCGAAAAATGGATGTGCGCGGGACGCCAGGCCTTGTCGTGATTGCCCCAGGGATAGGGGCCGGGCTTGATGGTGATGAAGCGGTAGCGTCCATCGGCGTCCGTCATCATCTTGCCCCAGCCGTTGAAGTTCGGATCGAGCGGCGCGTCGTGCTGGTCGCGCTTGTGGCGGTAGCGACCGGCCGCGTTGCATTGCCACACTTCCAGCAGCGAGTCGCGCACCGGCCGGCCGTCTTCATCGACCACGCGGCCGCTGACGACGATCTTTTCGCCCAGCGGTTCGCCAGCGCCATGCGCCGTCAAATCCATGTCGTGGGGCAGGATGCGTGGCGCCGCCACGATCCCGGCCGCCACCGGCGCCCGGGCGGCCAGGCGCAACGCGGCTTGCGTCGGGCCGCGCTTGGCGGTGGACTTGTAGGGCGGGTAGAGCGGTTCCGGATAAACGCCGGGCGGGATGGCATCGAATTTCACAACAAGTCTCCTCCAGTGGTATGTCACGATGGTATGAAACAAGCCGGCCGCGCACAAGAAGGGCTGGCGTGCTATATTCGGTATGCGCACAAAGTGTGCGGATATCGCCCAATTTCTTCTTTATTTTTCGCCTCGAATTCTCATGGATGCTTTGAATATGCCTCCCGCCCCGCGCGACCTGATCGCCGGCCTCGAAAAGGGCTTGCAAGTGATCGAGATTTTCGATCAGCAGAGCGGCCGCCTGAGCATCGCCGACGTGGCGGCGCGTACGGGTTTGACGCGGGCCGCGGCGCGGCGCTACCTGATCACCCTGACGCATCTCGGCTATATGCGGCATGAAAACAAACTGTTTTCATTGACGCCCATGGTATTGCGGCTGGCGCAGTCCTATCTGCACTCGGCGCGCCTGCCGCGCTTGGCGCAGCCGCTGCTCTACCGGCTGGCCTATGTGCTGGGGGAGGCAGCCTCGGTGGGGGTGCTCGATCAGGACGAACTGGTGTGCGTTGCCGCGGTCAGCGCCGGGCAACTGGTGTCGGCCACCTTGCAGCCGGGTACCCGGGTGCCCGCCTGGTGCACGGCGAACGGGCGCATGCTGCTGGCCAGTCTGGCGCCGCGGGAGTTGGATGCCTTTCTGGCGCGCGTGCGGCCCGAGCCGATCACGGAATACAGCATCGTCGATACGGCGCTGTTGGCGCAAGAAATCGCCTGCGCGCGCAGCCACGGATACGCGCTGGTGAATCAAGAGCTGGAACTGGGCTTGCGCACCATGTCGGTGCCGCTGAAGAATTTTCGTGGCGAAGTGGTGGCGGCGATGAACATCAGCGTGCATGCCTCACGCATGTCGCTGGAGCAAATGGTCGAGCGCTGCCTGCCCGCCCTGATCAAGGCGCAGGTCGAGCTCAACGCGCTGATGTAACTTCCGGACACCGCGCGCACGGCGGGCGCGCGTGATGCTGGCCGCGGGCCGGGAAGCGTCTACCCGACGACTTCGTAAGGCAAGCCCACGTAATTTTCGGCGATGGTGGTACGGCCGGCAATCGTGCCGGTGTAGTAGCTCAATTCAGCCTGCTGAATACGGTTATTGAAGCCGTCGTCGTCGAATTTGTGCAAGAGCGATGTCATCCACCACGAGAAGCGTTCGGCCTTCCAGATGCGGCGCAGGCAGATCTCGGAATATTTTTCCAGCAGGTCGGCACGCCCTTCATGGTAAGTCTTGCGCAGCGCGTGATACAGCGTATAGACGTCGCTCGACGCCAGGTTCAAGCCCTTGGCTCCGGTCGGCGGCACGATGTGGGCGGCGTCGCCCACCAGGAACATGCGGCCGAATTTCATCGGTTCGGCCACAAAGCTGCGCAGCGGCGCGATGCTCTTTTCGATCGACGGACCGGTCACCAGTTTGCCGGCCACGTCTTGCGGCAGACGGGCCTTGAGCTCATCCCAGAAGCGCTGGTCCGACCACAGGCTCAAGTCTTCGTCCAGCGCGCACTGCACGTAGTAGCGGCTCAAGGTGGGGGAGCGCATGCTGCAAAGAGCGAAGCCGCGCGCGTGGTTGGCATAGATCAGCTCGTCGGCCACCGGCGGCGTGTGCGACAGCACGCCCAGCCAGCCGAAGGGATAGAGCCGCTCAAAGGTCTTGATCGCGTCCGCTGGCACCGACTTGCGCGACACGCCGTGGTAGCCGTCGCAACCCGCGATGTAGTCACATTCGAGCGTGACCATCTCGCCATCCTTGACGAAGCTCACGCGGGGATTGTCGGAATAAAAATCGTGCGGCCGCACCTCTTGCGCCTCATAGATCGTGACAGCGCCGGCGGCGGCGCGCGCGGCCATCAAGTCGCGCGTCACTTCGGTCTGACCGTACACCATCACGCCGCGGCCGGTGAGCGCGGTCAGATCGATGCGTTCGCGCCTGCCGTCGAAGCACAGGTCGAAGCCCTCGTGCACATGGCCTTCGCGGTTCATGCGTTCGCCCGCGCCGGCCTGGCGCAAGAGGTCGACGAAGCCCTGTTCCAGCACGCCGGCGCGAATACGCCCCAGCACATAGTCCGGCGTGCGCGCTTCAAGAATGACGGTATCGATACCCTGCAAATGCAACAGTTGGCCGAGCAGCAATCCCGAAGGCCCGGCGCCGATAATGGCAACTTGTGTTCTCATAGTGTGTGTCTCCTGATGGTGCGGAACGACCCCATGCGGCGGGGAACCGGACTCATGATCAGGTCTGAGGGATCTTCGCGGAATGGACAATCGGGTATAAATATTGTACTTTTCGGGGATTGTCCGGAAATCCACCATTCCGATTCCGCTATTTTTTCGAAACGGTCGAAGCCATGAACATCGTCAACGAGGCCCGGGTTTTCAAACTGTACGGCGAATTGGAGCAATGGATCGCGCCGGACCTGGTTCATTGCGAGTCGATCGCCACGCGCAGTAGCTTGCACAATTGGCATATCATGCCGCACCTGCACCACGGCCTGTTTCAGATCCTCTACCTGGAGCATGGCCGGGCCCGCATTACGCTGGACGACACGCGGCGCGACATGGCCGGGGGCCAGGTCTTGCTGGTGCCACAGCGCTTCATCCACGGCTTCCAGTTCGAGCATGGGGCGCAAGGTCACGTGATCACGATTGCTTATCCGCTGCTGAGCAGAATCGCGCATCACCTGGGCGAGGAGCTTGCCGGCCTCGGCGCGCCCAGTCAGCACACGCTGGGCGACGACGCCGACAGCCGGCTGACGCATTCGATGTTCACGGCGCTGGCCATCGAGTATCGCCAGCGGGCGGCGCAACGCCACGGACGTATCGAAGCCCTGCTGACGGCCATACTGATCTGGGCCAGCCGCCAGACACTGCAACTCCAGCCAACGCAACTCGCGGGGAGAAGCAATCAGCACTTCGCACAATTCGAACTGCTGATCGAGGAAAAGTACACCGGCCATCACCCGGTGGGCTATTACGCCGGCCGCATCGGTATCACATCCGCGCACCTGAACACGATCGCCCGCGGCTTGAGTGGCAAGTCCGCGCTGCAACTGATCCATGAACGGGTATTGCTGGAGGCAAAACGCAACCTGGCATACACGAGCATGACGGTGAGCGTGGTGTCGTACGCGCTGGGTTTTGGCGATCCGGCCTACTTCACGCGCTTTTTCAAGCGTCACATCGGCCTGGCGCCCAAGGACTTCAGGGCACAGGCCGGCGCATTAATGGGACAATGAGTGACGTGGTTCAAACCAGGGTAGCACTTCGGGATCCAGTATCTGCGGTTGAGCGATACTGTTGCCCCATCATTTGAACCGTGGCCCACCCATGAGCCCATCCGCTTGTCCTGCAGCCAGGCGGCCCGAAGTTGACCGAAAGGACCTGGCCATTTTAGCGCTGGCGGGAACGGCGACGATCAGTAACCTGGCCGCTCAGCACAACGTCAGTTGCAAGTTCTTCTACCAGCAGGCGGACAAGGCCCGCGTCGCGTTGGACGAGGTGTTCGCATCCGCGGCACCGGACGACGAGGCGCTGTTCGCGCTGCCGCTGACCAAAACGTGGCTGCGCCAGATGACGCTGGGCTTGACGCTCATCTGCCACAGCTCCTATCGTGGCGTCGTGGAATTGATGCGCGATTTGCTGGGCGTGTCCGTCGGCGAGGGCACCGTTCACAATGTGCATCAGGCGACCGCGCGACAGGCTGGCGAAATCAACCGGGGCCAGGACCTGTCGGCGATTTGTGTCGGCCTGCACGACGAAATCTTCCAGGGTTCCCAGCCCGTGCTGGCCGGCGTCGATGCCAGGTCGACTGACTGCTACCTGCTTGCCGCAGCCGAACATCGCGACGCCGACACCTGGGGCAGTTCATCTGCGCGACGCGTCACAGCAGGGATTGAATCCCGAT
>DMYQ01000026.1 GCA_003482555.1 Janthinobacterium sp.
TGCTGCCGGAATTGAACGGCAAGCTCGATGGTTTCGCCATCCGCGTGCCGGTCATCAACGTTTCCCTGGTCGACTTGACCTTCGTTGCCAAGCGCGACACCACGGTTGAAGAAGTCAACGCGATCATGAAGGCGGCGTCGGAAGGCGCCCTGAACGGCATCTTGACGTACCAGACCGAACCGCTGGTCTCGATCGACTTCAACCACAACCCGGCTTCGTCGAACTTCGATTCCACGCTGACCAAGGTTTCTGGCCGCCTGGTCAAGGTATCTTCGTGGTACGACAACGAGTGGGGTTTCTCGAATCGCATGCTCGACACCACCGTTGCGCTGATGACGGCGAAATAAGCATCACGCTTGGTCGCCATGAAAAACGCCCTACGGGGCGTTTTTTTTCGGCCCTCGATCGGGCCCCGCTCAAAGAAACTTGTGTTCGAGTATGACGCGCGCCGCTCAGCTGCGGCGCCGGTAAAAGCGCCATGTCAGGCGGATGTCGTGCAGGATGGGGCCGAGGGCCAGCATGGCCAGCACTCCCGCCAGGAAAATGGTGGCTGAAAAGCCGATGTGCTTGAAGCCCAGGGCGCCGGACACGCCGCCGGTGAAAAAGAAGAAAATGAGCAGGGCATGCAGTTTCAGCTTGGTCCGGTTGGCGCGCACCACCATGTCCGGCAGGGGGCGCCGGTTATAGTAAAACAGCTTGCCCAACTCGATGCCGATGTCGGTCGACATGCCGGTCAGGTGCGTGGTGCGTATCACCGCGCCGGAAACCTTGGTGATGATGGCGTTTTGCAAGCCCATGATGTAGCACAACAGCAGTACGGTGACGGGCGCCAATAAGTCGTGCATGGCGGCCAGATGGGTGCCGGCCATGCCGAACAGCAGCAGCAGCGCCGCTTCCAGCATCAGGCTGAGGGCGTACTGGCTGTGCAATCTGCGGCGCCGGGCCCAGTTGATCAGTAGGGCGGTGCTGGCCGCGCCCGTGACGAAGGCCAGCCAGGCCGCCAGCGCGGCCAGGGCCACCGTGATATTGCCCAGCGCCAGGTCGTCGGCCATGCTCGAGACGATGCCCGTCATGTGCGAGGTATAGCCGCCGATGGCCAGGAAGCCGCCGGCGTTGACGGCGCCGGCCACGAAGGCCAGCATGCAACCGAGGTGACGGTCGGAGCGGCTGTCGCGCTTGTCGCTGCTCAGGTGTGACAGGTAATGAAAAGGCATTCTGTGGCCGGTGTGCGGGGCAAGGCGACGGGGCGGGCGCCGCGCCGCCTTGCGTCGCCGAAATTTATTTGTAAATGCCCGAGCCGACGATCATGTCGTCGACTTTTTCGACATAGCCGGATTTTTGCTCCACCACCTTGGTCACGGGATTGGGCCATTTGAATTCCACCCAACCCTTGCCGCCGGGTCCGTTGGCCGTCTCGATCAGGCCCTTGACGATGGCTTTGCCTTCGCTATCCTTCAACTCCAGCAAGTTCTTGCCCACCATCTTGGGATTGTTGCCGTGCGCCAGGGTCACGCCCTTCATGTCGTAGACGTAGACATACAGGTCGCGGTCGTGAAAGCTGGTGTTGGCCGGGTTGGCGATTTCGGCGAAGGCTTTTTCACGGCCCGCCGAGTGGATCAGGGCGACGGCCCGCTTGGTCATGGCGACGGCTTCGTCGGCCGTGCCCTTGGACGCCGCCAGCGCCGCCTGCGGCAGGCAAACCATGGTGGCGGCCATGGCCACCGCTGTTAACAATACTTTCATCGTTCTCTCCGCTATGTCTGAATGAGCGCCGGGCGCCTGCGCGCGGCGTTTGCCTGTTTGCAAAATACATCATAGCGGAGGATGGCTGCCCTTGTACAGAATCAGGTGTCGGCCGGGCCGAAGATCGCGTTCCACAATTGCAGCACATGGTCGGCGTGGACCCGCACCGCGGCTGGAGCGACGCGCGCCAGATCCTGGCCCTGCAGGCGCATCTGATGCTGCAGCTTGCGCAGCGCGCGGTAGGCGTCGCCGACCTTGGCGGCCAGGTCGGCGTCGATCAGGCCCAGTTCGCCGCACAACTTGAGCAGGGCGATATTGCCGGTATTGACGGTCAACTCGGGGTAGCGGGCCGCGTATTGCAACACCAGGAACTGGGTCATGAATTCGACGTCGATCATGCCGCCGGCGTCTTGCTTCAAGTCGAACAGGGCGGAGCGGTTCGGGTGGGCTTCGCGCATCTTCTTGCGCATGGCCAGCACTTCCTGGCGCAGGGGGCCGTTTTCCGGGCGTTCGCGGCGCAGCACGTTTTCGCGTATCTGTTCGAAGCGCTCGCCGATGGCGGCGTCGCCGGCGCAAAAACGGGCCCGCGTCAGCGCCTGGTGTTCCCAGACCCAGGCCGAATTGCCCTGGTAGCGCTCGAAGGCTTGCACGCTCGAGACCAGCATGCCGGAGGCGCCGTCCGGGCGCAGCGCGATGTCGATGTCGAACAGGATGCCGGCCGAGGTATGCGAAGTCATCCAGGTGATGAAGCGCTGCGCCAGCTTGGCGTACAGGGCGGGCGCGTCCTGGTCGTCGTCGTCGAACAGGAAGATGACGTCCAGGTCGGAGACATAGCCGAGTTCCTTGCCGCCCAGCTTGCCGTACGCGATGACGGCGAACTTCGGCACTTCGCGGTGGCGCGTGGCCAGCGTCTGCCAGGCCGCCTGGACGGTGGCGCCGACGATGATGTCGGCCAGCTTGGACAGGTAATCGGCCAGCTTTTCCACCGTCAAGTCGCCGGCCAGGTCTTGCGCCAGCCAGTGGAACAACTGGGCATGATGGACTTCGCGCAAGATATCCATCTGGCGCTCGGTGTCGCCCGCCGCGCCGGACAGTTGCTGGCGCAGGTCGACCGCCAGGGCGATCGGGTCCGGCACGTCGTTGCGGATGCGGGCGTCGAGCAATTCATCGAGCAAGATGGGGTGCTGGGTCAGGAAAGTGGCGGCCCAGCCGCTGGCGCACACCATGCGCACCACCCGTTCCAGCGTATGCGGGTACTCGGTCAGCAGCGACAGGTAGGCCGAGCGGCGCGCGATGGTTTCCAGGAAGTCCAGCAAGCGCCCCAGGCTGAGCAACTGGTCGCCGCCGCCCACCTCGCGCGCGTGCTTGGCGATCAGAGGCAGGGCGGCGTTGACCAGGGCCACCAGGCGGTTCCGGCTCGCTTCCGGCAGCGACTGCAGGCGCGGCGCGCGCCAGGTGACGGTCAAGCGCCGCGCGGCGCTGGCCGGATCGGCGAAGCCGAGCGCGGCGAAACGGGCCTCGATCGCTTCCAGGTTGTCGGGGTCGGCGCAGTCATTGCTGGCCTGCGGGTCGAGGTTGCCGTCCGCCGGGGGCGCGCTCTTGTCGCTGAAGATGGCGTCGAACTGGCCGGCCACGAAGGCGCGCTGTTGTTCCAGGCTGGCCAGCAGGCTGGCCGTGTCGGGCAAGCCCATCATTCGGGCCACGATCAGGCGGTCGCCCTCGTTGGCCGGCAGGGTGTGGGTCTGGGCGTCGTCCAGATATTGCAGGCGGTGCTCGAGATTGCGCAAGAAGGTGTAGGCGGCCAACAGTTGCTCGACGATGGCAGCCGGCAGCAGGGCTTTTTCAGCCACCACGCGCAGGGTGCCGCGGGTGGAGCGGTCGCGCAGGGCGCAATCGCGCCCGCCCCGTATCAGTTGAAACACCTGGGCCAGGAATTCGATTTCGCGGATGCCGCCGCGGCCCAGTTTGACGTTGTTGCTGCGGTCGGGGTGCAGACGCTCCTGGCGCCCGACCTCGGCGCGGATTTGCGCGTGCATGTTGCGGATGGCGTCGATGACGCCGAAATCGAGGTAGCGGCGGAAGACGAAGGGGCGCACGATGGCGTCCAGGACGGCGATGTCTTCGGCCTTGCCGCTGACGGCGCGCGCCTTGACCCAGGCGTAGCGCTCCCATTCGCGGCCCTGGACGATCAGATATTGCTCGACCATGGAGAGGCTGGCCGCCAGCGGGCCGGAGCCGCCGTTCGGGCGCAGCGCCATGTCGACGCGGAAGGTGAAGCCGTCTTGCGTGATCTCGGACAGGGCGGCGATCAGCTTCTTGCCCAGGCGGATGAAAAATTCGTGGTTTGACAGTTGCCGCTGGCCGGCTTCGGCGGGCACGGTGTCGCCATCTTCCGGGTAGACGAAGATCAAGTCGATGTCGGAAGAGACGTTCAATTCGCCGCCGCCCTGCTTGCCCATGGCCAGCACCATCAATTCCTGCTCCTGGCCCGATTCGTGGCCGACCGGCATGCCGTGGGCGGCCACCGCCTCGGCCATCAACTCCCGCAAATGGGTCTGGATGGCGAAGTCGGCGAAGGCGGTCATGCAGGCGACCACTTCGGCCAGGTCGGCCAGGCCGTCCAGGTCGCGCTGGATCAGGCCGGCCACCAGCAGATTGCGCAGGCGCCGCATGGCGCGCGGCGTGGCCACGCCGTCGGCGCCCTCTTGCGCCAGCAGGGCGGAAAAATCGGCGTCCGCCAGGCAGTGGCGGCTGAGTTGCTCAACCTTGGCGGCGCGCCCGGGGGCGGCAGCCAGCCAGCGCTGGTAGAAGCGGGAAGCGGACATCAGGGGGGAATGGCTCATCGGGGCCTGGAAAAGGTTGGCATGGTTGGGCAAAACGGCGTCGCGCAAGCGGGGTATGCGGTAGAATTGGGCCGCGGGCGTGAGGGTGCGTGCTCGTGGCATGGCCGCGACGCCGCCGCCGGCCGGGCATCGATGCTGTCATGTCGTGCAATGTTATAGTAAGGGAGGCGCCGCCCGGACGCAAGCGCGCCGTATATTCAGGCAATGTTCAGGCAAT
>DMYQ01000151.1:0-4362 GCA_003482555.1 Janthinobacterium sp.
GATCCGCAAGGGCCAGTTCGCGATCGACGGCGCGGATGCGATGTCGTTCGCCGACCATTTTCTGCACTGGCAGGAATGGTTCGTCCGGTATAAGCGGCGCAGTGCCCTTCCAGGGAAATTCCGCCGTTGAATCAACAACGCGACTGAACCTTCAGATCGATATTGTCTCTGGATAACTACTGATCAAGGTGCTTTCGCCGAAATGGCGATTTCAACAAACTCATATCTTTTATCACCATGGCAGGAGAGAAAATTAATTATTTCCATTACCTTCTTCGCATCGGATGTGCCAGCAGTGCCAGAGGCATTTATTTTACAAATCCAATGCGAGCATTGCTTTGCTACGATACTCTTTGCATATCAGTCCAGTCACTGAAGCGCTGGAATAGCTTTTGCCCGAATGCAGCGTGAAATTCAAATAACATGAACGGCTACCCTTATCCGGTATGCCAAACGTAACCGCCGAGATGTCCTCCCGACGCAGAACCACAATACCTCGACTCGATTCGGCATAGGTAAGTTCCACCCGATCAGAGCCAATCGCTGCTTTGATGAAGTTATTTACCGTTCCACTTCGCGCCAGTGCCTGTAATATCACGAATGCGATCATTGGCAGAAGCACTACCTGAAACCACGAAAAACGTTCGCGTTGAGATCTAACCAAAAGAGCACCAATCAGCAGCGTCGCCAATGCAAGACCGACACACATTTTGAGTAAATCACGATACTCATGGAGGATGGTCTCTGAATCCGCAAACGAGATAACTAGCATTGGATCCAGCTATGCTTTGAAATACAATTCAATACGTATTTGTGACGCAAATCCATTGGTATTGTCATAGTTCAGGTTTAATCAAATTTGCCATCGGAATCCCAGAAATCAATGGTCTAAAATATCGCCAACTGTCGGCGCGAATTCTTACGGGGAATCCGATCGGTTCGTTGCTCGATTTAGTACTTGCGCTGTTGATGGCACCATCAATAATCAATGCTGCAAGAAATGCTACGATGCCTGTTAAAGCTTCAGAAAATCCTCAAAAAATCGATTATCCTATTGGTGGGATGAATAAGCTGTCGGTTGCCGACATTTACTAGTATCTGCGCTCATCAGATATATCCATGTCGACGGCAAACGCTGGGGCGGCTTCCGGGTCGGCTACCGCTCCAGCGGCGGACCGACTTATTCGACTAGTCGAGTTCGCTTTTTGCGGCGATGCCGCCCCCGCCCGCCGTGGCATTGCGCAAGGTCACGGTGTTCATGCCTTCCAGGTGGGCGCGCAGCCATTTGTGGGCGGGGCCGCGGGCGTCGCGTTCGTGCCACAGCATGTCCAGGTGGACGGCCGGCAGCGAAAACGGCAATTCCTTGTGGATCAGCGCGTCGGTCATGCCGGTCGAGGCGATCAAGTGGCGCGGCAAGACGGTGAGCAAGTCGGAATTGGCCACCACCCGTCCCGCCGTGAAGAATTGATTCACCGTCAGCAAGATGCGGCGTTCGCGGTGGATTTGCGCCAGCGCTTCGTCGACCAGGCCGTGGGCGCGGCCGGAAAAGCTGACCAGCAAGTGATTGGCGGCGCAATAGTTGTCGACAGTGAGCTCGTCCTTGGCGAGCGGATGCTGGCGCCGCATCACGCACACATATTGTCCCGAATACAGGCGTTCGTGGTGGATGGGCGAGCCGGTTTCGCCCGACAGTTGCGCCGCCACGCCGGGAAAGAAGCCGACGGCCAGGTCGATGTCACCGCGCAGCAGCATGGGCCGCGGTTCGCGCGTTGTCAGGGGCACCATGCGCACGTTCACGCCCGGGGCTTCGCTTTCGATCGAACGCATCAGCGATGGCAGCCAAAAGGCGGCGGTGGCGTCGGCCATGGCCATGCGGAAAGTGGCGTGGGCCTTGCCGACGTCGAAGGTTTCCGGCGTCACGGCGGCCTCCAGCACGGCCAGCGCCGAGCGCACCGCCGGCCACAGCGCTTCCGCGCGCGGGGTCGGTTTCACGCCGTAGGCGGTGCGGATCAGCAATTCGTCGCCCAGGCTTTCGCGCAAGCGTTTGATGGCGTTCGACACAGCCGGTTGCGTCATCGCCAGGTGGCCGGCGGCGCGGGTCAGGTTTTGCTCCGTCATGACGGCGTCGAAAACCCGCAGCAAGTTCAAATCCAGCGTCAGAAAGCTCATGGTGACCTAGTGTGTGGGAGGGCAAGCCGCGAGAGATTCACGGCCCGAGGGGTATCCATGAAATACTACACTATTCCATTCATGATTCATATAATTGGTATCAGAAAATGGAATTAGATTTATATGTTGCACTGCACTATAGTTCGACTATCGATTCTATAATGCATTGGAACATCATGTCTACCGTCATCTCCCTGGTTCAAACCGCGTTTTCGCCGGTGCTGGATCTGTCCCTGTTGAACGCCGTGCAAATTGTCTTGGCCGCCATCGTGATCGCGGCCCTGCTGGTCTTGTTCAAGCCCTTGCTGCTGGGCCTGGGACGGGCCTTCGTCCTGCTGGTGAAGCCACGCCCGAGCAAGGAAGAACGGCTGGCGCGGCGCCAGATGCGCGACGCGATGATGCTCAACCGCATGGTCAACGCGATGGATGGTGCTTCACCGAGCCACGCCGCCGAGTTGCGCGCGCTCGCTTCGCGGGCTTGAGCGGCCCGCTCTCGAGCGATCGGTCGGCTGGCCGCGCTTGATCAGCTCGTCGTGCCCAGCAGCTTCGGTTTCAGGGATACGTCCGCCGGCTTGTCGCCTATCCAGATTTTCAATATCGCATTGTAAAAAACCTGGTCCGTCATGACGACGCCGATGGGCTTGCCGTTCAACTGGCAATGCGTGCCCGAACCGGGAATCCAGTCCAAGGCCAGGACATCGCCCTTCTTCAGGCCGGAAATCTGGGCGAACATTTCGCCAAACTGCATGGTCTGGTTCAAGATCCGGGTTTTTTCCGCCTTGTCGGAGTTGTTGTTCAGCCCGTTCATGAAAGCTTCCCCGAAGGCGTCCGAGGTGATATCGCGCATCATCACCAGGGTGACCCGGCGCGGACCGGGCGCGGCCAGGACTTCGGCCACCGTGGTTTTCTTTTCAAGCAGGTAGAGTCCCACCGCGTACACCTTGAAAATCGCCTTGTAGCGCACGCCGGCGCCGTTCAGTTTCAAGTCCTTGTCGGCGATGTGCACGGTGTCGTCGAGCTTGATGCCGGACACCTCGACCGCCAGGGCGGGCTGGGCAAAGGCGACGGCCAGGCAGGCGCTCGCCAGCAAACGCTGGATGCGCTGGATTTTCTTGTTGGTCATATTGTCTCCACGATGGATGGGTGTGCTAAAGCGGTGCCCTATAAAACCCGTGCCGATGCCGCTGTCCGTGCCGGCCACGCGAACGCGACCGGCGGCGGCTTATTTTGCTTTTTGTTCGGCTTGCAGGCGGTCGTACTTGGCGCGCAATTCGGCTTCGCTCTCGCGCCAGGCCGGATTGAACGGAATGCAATTGACGGGACACACTTGCTGGCACTGTGGCTCGCTGAAGTGGCCCACGCATTCGGTACATTTGTCGGGGTCGATTTCGTAGATTTCGGCGCCCATGTAGATGGCTTCGTTCGGGCACTCGGGCTCGCATACGTCGCAATTGATACAGTCGTCGGTGATCAGTAGTGCCATGATGGGACTCGCTTATTCGGTCGCCCCGTTGGCTGCGATCTTCTGTTGCAGCCAGCGGTTCACCGAGGGGAAAACAAACTTGGAAACGTCGCCGCCCAGTATCGCGATTTCGCGCACGATGGTGCCGGAAATGAACTGGTATTGGTCGGACGGGGTCAGGAACATGGTTTCGACATCGGGCAGCAGGTAGCGGTTCATGCCGGCCATCTGGAATTCGTATTCGAAGTCGGACACGGCGCGCAAGCCGCGCACGATGACGCGGGCGTCGTGCGCGCGCACGAAATCCTTGAGCAGGCCGGAAAAGCTTTCCACTTCCACGTTCGGATAGTGGCCCAGGACTTCCCTGGCGATCGTCAGTCGTTCATCGAGCGAGAAGAAGGGACTCTTGTTCTTGCTGTCGGCGACGCCGACGATCAGCTTGTCGAACAGGCCGGAGGCGCGCCGCACCAGGTCTTCATGACCGCGCGTGAGTGGATCGAACGTGCCCGGATAGACGGCTACAACCATTGCGGCTCCCTGCTGATGCATCAATATGGAAGGCGCATTATGCCTGATAAACGGGCGCCCGCCGCCAAGGCCGGGCCCGGCCGCCTCCTTTATGGGGCGATTTCGGCCGCCGACTTCTTCTCGGCCGGCTTCGTATAAGTGAGCAAATGATAGAAGACGGTGCCGGCCTTGTCGGCGCGGATCACGTCCCAGTCCGCCATCCA
>DMYQ01000151.1:4514-9615 GCA_003482555.1 Janthinobacterium sp.
GTGAGCGAATCGACCATGGTCACGCCCAGGGCGCCGCGGCTGGCCGCCTCGAAACCGAGGGCGCCGCTGCCGGCGAACAAGTCCAGGCATTCGGCGCCGGCCCAGGCGCCATCGCGCAAGTGATTGATCCAGTTGAAGACGGTTTCCCGCACCCGGTCCGGGGTCGGGCGCAAGCCGAGGGCGTCGAGCACCGGCAGGGCCGTGCGCTTCCAGGCGCCGCCGATGATGCGCACCTGGTTCGAGTGGGGCGCGTGGTGGACCGGGACTTTGGCGGGTTTTTTAGGCTTTTGCATGGGGCGGCTACTCTGATTTATTGGCGGCCACTATAGCATATGGGACGCCGCCAAATCGGCCGCCGCGGCCTCAGCTGGCTTCCGCCGCCAGGCTGTTGAAATCGTCGATCCAGCCCTGCATGCGCTTGTTGACGTGGGCTTTCTGGGCCGGCGTGGCCATCTTGATCACGCCGGCGACCATTTGCGCCGTGCCCAGGTCGTAGGCGTCGAAAAAGCTCTTGCGCTCGGAATGCTCCATGCGATCGAAGGTATCCTCGATCAGCTTGTGGATCAGGGTCACGGTGGCGTCCTTGCCGAGTTTTTCTTGCTGTACTTTTTTCACCAGGGTGAGGATGTTCTTTTGGCGCCGCATGCGCTCGTCGAGCCAGATCTGGTTGTCGAGAGGGCGGGCGTCGGAAGCCTTGCGGATGAGCGCTTCCTGTTCGCTGCTGAAATTGCCGAACCATAGCTCGAACTGTTCCATCGATTTTTGATAGCGCACCTTTTGCCGCTTTTCCACGTCGCCGCGCAAGAATTTCTTGCGGTAGTCGTCATTGTTCGAGGCGAATTTCTTTTCCAGCTGGGCGATCTGTTCGGGGCGCAGGGCGCGCGCCAGCTCGGCCAGTTCCGGCTGCATCTTCACCAGCAGCGCTTCGCTGCGCTTCTTGACGTCGGCGTAGTCGGCCAGCAGGTCGGCGGCCGAAACATTGCCCTGCAATTGCTTCTGCGCCCCGGCCAGCACTTGCACATAATCCTTCAACTGGGTCTTGCGGTGCCAGGCAAAGAGATTGTCGAGATCCTTCTTGACCCAGTCTTTTTGGTCGGAAGCGACGTCGACGTAGGCGTTCAACCACCAGTAAAGCAGGGTTTCGCCGTGGTTGTAGCTCAGGCGCAGCGAGCTGCAACCGGTGCTCAGGGCCACAAGCGCGATCAGGAAAAACAGGCGAATCCGCCGAAAGCAAGAGGCTTGCGTGGTAAAATTTTTCATATTATTCACTCAATTTAAAACACGGCCTATGAACGTTGTTATTCTCGCTGCCGGCATGGGCAAGCGCATGCAGTCCGCGCTCCCCAAGGTGTTGCATCCCCTGGCTGGCAAGCCGCTGTTGTCGCATGTGATCGATGTTGCGCGCACGCTTGTTCCGTCCCGATTATGCGTTATTTACGGGCACGGCGGCGCAGCCGTGCTGAAGTTGCTGGAAAAGCAAAATGAAGGCCAGGCCGCGCCCATCGTCGCCGCCTTGCAGGAACAGCAACTGGGCACCGGCCACGCCGTGATGCAAGCGGCGCCCATGCTGGACGACGGCGTTCCCACCCTGATCCTGTACGGCGACGTGCCGCTGACCAGTGCCGCTTCGCTGCAGCGCCTGGTGGCGGCGGCCGGTGCCGACAAGCTGGCGATCCTGACCGTGGTGCAAGCCGATCCGTTCGGCCTGGGCCGCATCGTGCGCGAAAACGGCGCCATCGTCCGCATCGTCGAAGAAAAGGACGCGAACGAGGCCGAGCGGGCGATCGGCGAAATCAACAGCGGCATCATGGTGGCGCCGACGGCCCAGTTGAAGCGCTGGCTGGCGGCACTGGAGAACGACAATGCCCAAGGCGAGTTTTACTTGACCGATATCGTCGCCCAGGCCGTGGCCGACGGCGTGGCGGTGGTGTCGGCGCAGCCGGCGGCCGAGTGGGAAGTGGCGGGCGTGAACAGCAAGGTGCAACTGGCCCAGCTGGAACGCATTCATCAGGGCAATATCGCGCACGCCCTGCTCGAGCGCGGTGTGACCCTGCTCGACCCGGCCCGCATCGACGTGCGCGGTGAATTGATTTGCGGACGCGACGTGACGATCGACGTCGGCTGTGTCTTCGAGGGCCGGGTTGAACTGGGCGACGGCGTGCGGGTCGGCGCGCACAACGTGCTGGTCAATGCCAGCATCGCGGCCGGCGCGCAGATCAAGCCCTTCTGTCATATCGAAGACGCGGTCGTCGGCGCCGACTCGGTGATCGGCCCGTACGCGCGCCTGCGCCCGGGCACCGTGCTGGCGCACGACGTCCATATCGGCAATTTCGTGGAAATCAAGAACAGCCAGGTCGACGCGCACAGCAAGGCCAACCACCTGGCCTATGTGGGCGACGCAACGATAGGCTCGCGCGTGAATATCGGCGCCGGCACCATTACCTGCAATTACGACGGCGTCAACAAGTACCGCACCGTGATCGAGGACGACGTTTTCATCGGCAGCGACAGCCAGTTGATCGCGCCCGTGACCGTGGGCAAGGGCGCCACCCTTGGCGCCGGCACCACCTTGTCGAGCAACGCGCCGGCCGGGAAACTGACCATTTCGCGCCCCCGGCAAGCGACCATCGACGGCTGGAAACGACCGCTCAAAGCGCCGAAGTAAGCCTCTGCCGTCGGCGCCATCGCGGCGCCGGCGCGCCCTTCCTGTGGATAAGCGTGTGGAAAAGCCGGCTGAAAAGTCGGGATAACCCGCGCTCCACTCTACCCCCCCGGTTTGCAACAGCATGCGATGCGCGCCGTCGCTGTGGATAAGTGTGTGGAAAAGCCGGTTAATATGCCTTGGATAAGTGCGGTATAAGCGGGGGAAAAGCGCGGGATAACTCGTCCGGCGCGGCTTTGCGCGCACACATTTTCGGCCGCCGCGCCGTCTTTTCATTGAATTAATCGATACGATTCCTGGCCGGGTCGCGATGTTCGCGCTTTGTGAATAAGTCTGTGGGTAAGCCTGGGGATAAGCCGGGATAAGTCTTAAGTACTTGTTTTTGCAGCAGGTTTTCCGACAGGTCGATTTGGCTGATGATGCCGTTTTGTGGATAAACCTGTGTAAAACCGCTCGGATAAGCGCTGAATAAGTGCGGGACAAGGCTGTATAAGCGGTGTATAAGTTTGCCCTGGGCGCTTAATCGCGGGAAAGCGTGGCCGGCCACCCTCGCCCGCCGCTCCATTGTGTGGATAACTTTGTGGGTAAGCGTACGGAAAAGGCGGGATAAGTGCCTCAAGTGGGCGGGACAAGTGCCTCAAACGGCGATGCGGGTCTCGAATTTGCTGCGGAAGGTGGAGAAATAGCTCTTCACGTTGCGCACATTGACCTGGGCCGCGAACAGGCGATGCGCCAGCGCGTGATAGGCCGGCATGTCGGCCACCTGGATGATGAGCACGAAGTCCGGCCCCGGCGATACCCGGTAGCATTGCAGCACGGCGGCGTCGGCGCCCGCGTGTCGCTCGAACTCGTCCATGCGCTCGGCCGCCTGCACGTCGAGCGTGATTTCGACGATGGCGGTCAGGCGCGCGCCCACCATGGCCGGTGCGACGATGGCGACCTGGCGCTCGATGACGCCCGCTTCCGTCAAGTGTTTGACGCGCCGCAAGCAAGTTGGCGCCGACACATGAACTTCCAGCGCCAGCTCGCTATTCGTTTGCGAGGCGTCAATTTGCAGGGCGTTGAGGATGCGACGATCGAGTTCATCCAGTACTACAGTGTTGTCTGTCATGAGGGTTTTGGTGAATCGAGAAAGAAAAATTAATTAATTGAAAGGATATTTCACGCATAAATATACATGAAATATTCTTTCATAATATGGTTAATTTAATCCGCATATTTCACTGACTCTGCTTTACGATGCCTGCATTAACTCACTCCCATACAAGAGGCTCCCATGTGCGGCATCGTCGGCGCAGTAGCGCAACGCAATATCACTCCCATCCTGCTCGAAGGCTTGAAGCGTCTGGAATACCGCGGCTATGATTCCTGCGGCATCGCCCTGCACGTGGATGGCCAGTTGCAGCGTTCGCGCAGCACCTCGCGCGTGACCGACCTGGAAGTCCAGATCGACGAAGCGCAATTGAGCGGCTTCACCGGCATCGCCCACACGCGCTGGGCCACGCATGGCGCGCCCGTGTCGCACAATGCCCACCCGCACTTCTCGCCCAGCGACGACAGCGCCCGCATCGCGCTGGTCCACAACGGCATCATCGAAAACCACGACGAGTTGCGCGCCGAATTGAGCGCCCTCGGCTATGTGTTCCAGAGCCAGACCGACACCGAAGTGATCGCCCATCTGGTCGACCATATGTATAACGGCGACCTGTTCGACACCGTCCAGCAAGCCGTGAAACGCTTGCACGGCGCCTACGCCATCGCCGTGTTTTGCCGCGATGAACCGCACCGCGTCGTCGCCGCCCGCCAGGGCTCGCCGCTCATCGTCGGCGTCGGCAAGGGCGAAAACTTCGTTGCCTCGGACGCCATGGCGTTGGCCGGCACCACCGACCAGATCATTTACCTGGAAGAAGGCGACGTGGTCGACCTGCAACTGGCGCGCTGCTGGATCGTCGACGCCGACGGCAAGCCGGTGCAGCGCGAAGTCAAGACCGTGCACGCCCACACGGGCGCGGCCGAGCTGGGCCCGTACCGCCACTACATGCAAAAGGAAATCTTCGAGCAGCCGCGCGTCATCGGCGACACCCTCGAAGGCGTCACCGGCATCATGCCGGAATTGTTTGGCGACGGCGCTTACAAGATCTTCAAGGAAATCGACCGTGTGCTGATCCTGGCTTGCGGCACCAGTTATTACTCCGGCTTGACGGCGAAATACTGGATAGAATCGATCGCCAAGGTGCCGGTCAGCGTGGAAATCGCCAGCGAATACCGCTACCGCGACAGCGTGCCGCACCCGAACACCCTGGTGGTGACGATTTCCCAGAGCGGCGAAACGGCCGATACCCTGGCCGCGCTGAAGCATGCGCGCAGCCTCGGCATGCAGCACACCCTGACCATTTGTAACGTGGCCACCAGCGCCATGGTGCGCGAATGCGCGCTCGC
>DMYQ01000072.1:0-203 GCA_003482555.1 Janthinobacterium sp.
GGCCGGGGTGGCGCCGCGCGGGGCGCGGCCGGGCGTGGCGCCAGCGCACGCGGCGCGGCGGCCTGGGCGACGGCAACCTGCGCTCGCGCCACCGCCGGCGCGGCCGCGTCGTCGCCGAGGCGGAACACGCCCACCATCTGCGACAGGGTCACGGCTTGCTCCTGCAAGCTCTCGGCGGCGGCCGCCGCTTGCTCGACCAGGGC
>DMYQ01000072.1:456-19965 GCA_003482555.1 Janthinobacterium sp.
TCGACCAGGGCGGCGTTCTGCTGCGTCATCTCGTCCATGTGCGAGATGGCCGTGTTGACTTCCTCGATGCCGGCGCTCTGCTCCTGGCTGGCGATGGTGATTTCGCTCATGATATCGGCCACTTGCTTGACCGAATTGACGATCAAGCCCATGGTCTGGCCGGCCTCGTCGACCAGCTTGCCGCCGGCGTCGACTTTTTCCACCGAATCGCCGATCAATTCCTTGATTTCCTTGGCCGCGCTGGCCGAACGGTGGGCCAGATTGCGCACTTCCGAGGCGACGACGGCGAAGCCGCGCCCCTGCTCACCGGCCCGGGCCGCTTCAACGGCCGCGTTCAAGGCCAGGATATTGGTCTGAAAGGCGATGCCGTCGATGACGCCGATGATGTCGACGATCTTGCGCGAACTTTCCTTGATCGACGCCATCGTGCCGACCACTTGCGAGACCACCGAGCCGCCCGTGACGGCGACCGACGAGGCCGACACAGCCAGTTGATGCGCGGTGCGGGCATTGTCGGCGTTTTGCTTCACGGTCGACGTCAGCTCTTCCATCGAGCTGGCGGTCTCTTCCAGCGAACCGGCTTGCGCCTCGGTGCGCGCCGACAGGTCGGCGTTGCCGGCCGCGATTTCGCTCGAGGCGATGCGCACCGAACCGCTGATGCCGCGGATATCCACCAGCACGTGGGCGATCTTGTCGACGAAGAGATTGAAGGCTTCGGCGATCTGGGCCAGCTCGTCGCCGCCGTGGGCGTCCAGGCGGCGCGTCATGTCGCCGTCGCCGGTGGCGATGTCGGCCATGGCGTCGCGCACCAATTCCAGGCGTTTCAGGGCGCGCGCCACCAGCCAGGTCAGCACCAGGGCCGCCAGGGCGATCACCAGCGCCGCCGTGACGCCCGAGGTCATCAGCATGGCGCTCAGGGCCTGGGTCGCTTCAGCCCGATCCAGCACGGTGGCCAGCAGCCAGTCGCTGCCCTCGACCTTGGTGACGAAGAGCATGCCGTCGCGGCCATTGATGCGCATCGCGCCGCTCCGCTTGCTGCGTTCGATGGCTTGCAGCGCATCCGGCGTCAGGCCGGCGTCGAGTTGCGTCGCCGGTTTCAGGGTCAGGGCCTGGTCCGGGTGGGCGATGATCTTGCCGCTGCCGTCGAGCAGGAAAGCGAAGCTGTTCGGGGTCGGCTTGATCGAGACGACATTGCGCACCACGACATCCATCATGACGTCGGCGGCGGCGACGGCGGTGGCGCCGCCCTTGGCGCCTATCGGGTCGGCGAAGGTGACCACCAGCTTGCCGGTGCTGGCGCCGATGTAGGGCGCCGTGACGATGGGGGCGCCGGCGTCGTTGGCCTTGATATACCAGGGGCGCGCGGTCGGGTCGTAATCGGCGGCGCGCGTGCGCACCTGCGAAAAGATGGCGTGCTTGTCGGTGTAGCCGATGTAAGCCATGTCGAAGATGCCGGCCTGCTCGGCCAGTTTCAGCATCGGCACGGGATCGGGCAGATCGGCCGCCTGCTTGATGGCGGCCACGGCCGCCTGTTTCGAGCGCATCCAGTCGGCGATCGCCACGGAATGGCTTTGCGACAGCTGCATCATCTGGCTGTCGAGCGACTCGAGCGTGTGGGAACGGGTGGTGACGAAATTGGCGACCACCACGGCCAGCATGGCCAGGACGACGATCGACACGGAAATAGCAATCAGGCGCCTACGGAGCGATGAAAACATAATGAAAATCTCCTAGGGGAAAAGGCCGATCTTATCATGTGTATCCATAGGGCAAGCACAAAGCGTCGTCGGCATACCACGCTTCGCGGCCGATATTTGCCGCCGCGGATGGCGGCGCAGGCGTAAAAAAACCGCCGGGCTTGCGCGCCGGCGGTTTTTATCGGGGCCGACGAGCGGCCCGCTTACCGGGAAGCTTACTGGGCGGCGGCGGCGGCGTCGCCTTCGGCGGCCTTCATCGACAGTTTCAAACGACCGCGATCGTCCGTTTCCAGTACCTTGACGCGCACGACCTGGCCTTCTTTCAGGTAATCGGCGACCGCGTTGACGCGCTCGTTGGCGATTTGGCTGATGTGCAGCAAGCCATCCTTGCCCGGCATGACTTGAACGATAGCGCCGAAGTCCAGCAATTTCAGCACGGTGCCTTCGTAAGTCTTGCCCACTTCGACGGAGGCGGTCAATTCTTCGATGCGACGCTTGGCTTCCTGGCCGGCGGCGGCGTCAACGGAGGCGATGGTGACCACGCCTTCATCGCTGATGTCGATCTGGGTGCCCGTTTCTTCGGTCAGCGCGCGGATGACGGCGCCGCCCTTGCCGATGACGTCACGGATTTTTTCCGGGTTGATCTTGATGGTGATCAGGCGCGGCGCGAAATCGGACAACTCGGTTTTCACGTGCGGCATGGCTTTTTGCATTTCGCCCAGGATATGGTCGCGGCCTTCCTTGGCTTGCGCCAGTGCCACTTGCATGATTTCCTTGGTGATGCCCATGATCTTGATGTCCATCTGCAAAGCGGTGATACCGACCGCGGTACCGGCCACTTTGAAGTCCATGTCGCCGAGGTGATCTTCGTCGCCCAGGATGTCGGACAAAACGGCGAACTTGCCGCCTTCCTTGATCAAGCCCATGGCGATACCGGCCACGTGGGATTTCATCGGCACGCCGGCGTCCATCAGTGCCAGGCAACCGCCGCACACCGAAGCCATCGACGAGGAGCCGTTCGATTCGGTGATTTCCGACACCAGACGCACGGAGTAGCTGAAGTCTTCCGGCGCCGGCAGGGCCGCCAGCAGAGCGCGCTTGGCCAGACGGCCGTGACCGATTTCGCGGCGTTTAGGGGTGCCGACGCGGCCCGTTTCGCCGGTGGCGAACGGAGGCATGTTGTAATGCAACATGAAGCTGTCGGTGAACTCGCCCATCAGCGCGTCGATCTTTTGGCTGTCGCGGGCGGTGCCCAGGGTGGCCACGACCAGGGCTTGGGTTTCGCCGCGGGTGAACAGGGCCGAACCGTGGGTACGCGGCAAGACGCTGGTGCGGATCGAGATCGGACGCACGGTGCGGGTGTCGCGGCCGTCGATGCGTGGCTCGCCGTCCAGGATTTGCGAACGGACAATCTTCGCTTCCATGTCGAACAGGATGTTGTTCACTTCGGCGGCATCGACCGGCTTGGCGCCGGCGGCGACGGCTTCCGCGTTCAGGGCGGCCAGCACTTCCGAGGTGGCCGCTTTCAGCTTGGCGGTGCGCTCTTGCTTGTCTTTGGTTTGATAAGCATCGCTCACCTTGGCGGCGGCGAAATGCGCGACGCGGGCGATCAGCGCTTCGTTTTTCGGCGCCGGCGCCCATTCGACTTCCGGCTTGCCACCGTCGCGCACCAGATCGTGGATGGCGTCGATGACCGCTTTCATCTGGTCATGGCCGAAGACGACGGCGCCCAGCATGATTTCTTCAGACAATTGTTTCGCTTCCGATTCGACCATCAGCACGGCCGTTTCGGTACCGGCGACAACCAGATCCATTTCCGAGGTTTTCAACTGGGTCGTGGTCGGGTTCAAGATGTACTGGCCATTGGCGTAACCGACGCGGGCGGCGCCGATCGGGCCGCTGAACGGGATGCCCGAGATGCACAGGGCGGCGGAGGCGCCTATCATGGCGGCGATGTCGGGATCGATTTCCGGGTTGACCGACAGCACGTGAATGATGATTTGCACTTCATTCAGGTAGCCTTCAGGGAACAAAGGACGGATAGGACGGTCGATCAGACGGGAAGTCAGTGTTTCTTTTTCCGAAGGACGGCCTTCGCGCTTGAAAAAACCGCCCGGGATTTTACCGGCGGCATAGGTTTTTTCAACGTAATCTACGGTCAGGGGAAAGAAATCCTGACCTGGCTTGGCGTCTTTGCGCGCCACGACCGTTGCCAAAACGACGGTATCTTCGATGGACACGAGCACCGCGCCGGAAGCCTGGCGAGCGATTTCGCCGGTTTCCAGGGTCACTTTGTGTTGGCCGTACTGGAAGGTTTTCGTAACTTTGTTAAACATGGGTAATCCCTTTCTAATTGCCGACAGATTTTCAGGGGCTGTCGTTCACCTCACCACAGGCGGCGCATGAAACGCCTCCTTTACCGCTAATTCAGTGTTGCGTGTGTCGGTATGCGGGCGTTGCCGCACCAGCATATTTCTTGTTCGATAGAACCAAAACCGTACTAAAAATGACAAAATGCCCGCGCCAGTAAGCTGGCGCAGGCATTTCTGTTTAAACCGTGTGCGACAAAAATTACTTGCGCAGGCCGAGTTTAGCGATCAGTTCGCGATAACGGGTAGCGTCTTTGGCCTTGAGGTAAGACAACAGGCTCTTACGACGATTGACCATCATGATCAGACCGCGACGGGAATGGTGATCCTTGGCGTGAGCCTTGAAGTGGCCGTTCAGCTCGTTGATACGCGCCGTCAGCAGAGCAACTTGCACTTCAGGGGAGCCGGTGTCATTTTGACCACGTGCATTGTCCGCGATGATGGCGGTTTTATTGATGTTTTCTACTGTCATGATATACCTTTCACATGCGGTGCAAAGAGTCTGAACCCGAAGCACCGTGAACTACGATTAAAAAACCGGTCAAAAGACCAGACGCGAAGTATAGCGGAAATTTCGGGCCGTGTATCCTGTCGTGCCGGCTTTTCTTGGACGCATCATGGGGTTTTGATGCTTTTACGGAGGATTTCATGAAAATATTGTATAAATTGAGCATGCTGATGCCGGCCCTGGGCTTGGCCGCCTGCGCCGGCTTTGGCGCCCCGCCGCCCCTTCCCGGCACCCCGCGCGCCGCCGTCGAGGCGACGCTGGGACGGCCGACGGCCATCTACCCGGACGGCGCCGGCACGGAACTGGAGTATGCGACCGGCCCCTTCGGCCAGTACACCTTCATGGCGCGCATCGGCGCCGACGGCCGCCTGCTATCGTATGAGCAAGTACTGACGGGGCAGAAATTCGCCACCATCAAGATCGGCCTCTCCACCAAGCAAGACGTGCTGCGCATCGTGGGGCGGCCGGCCGAAACCTCTTATCTGCCCCGGCAAAAACTGGAAGTATGGTCTTACCGCTACAAGGAGTCCGGTGTCTGGGATTCCCTGATGCACGTCCACTTCGACCACGACGGCATCGTGCGCCAGATGCTCAACGGACCCGACCCGATGAAGGACGAGCACCGTTTTCGCTGACGCCCACTGCGAATGGGACGACCCGGAATAGCGACCCTTAGAGTTGCGGGTTGACGCGTTCGATCTTGGAGTGCAGCTTGTTGAGCGCGGACAGGTAAGCCTTGGCCGAGGCGACGATGATGTCGGGGTCGGCGCCCACGCCGTTGACGATGCGCCCCGTTTTCGACAAGCGCATCGTCACTTCGCCCTGCGACTGGGTGCCGGTGCTGATCGCGTTGACGGAAAACAGCACCAGTTCGGCGCCGCTGACCACTTCGCTTTCGATGGCGTTGACGGTGGCGTCGACCGGGCCGTCGCCCTTCCCTTCGCAGGCGTATTCCTTGCCGTCCATGGAAAAAACCACGGTGGCGCGCGGAATCTCGCCCGTTTCCGAATGCTGCGACAGGGACACGAAGCGGTAGAATTCCTTATCCTGGGATTGCTGCTCGTCGCTCACCAGGGCCATGATGTCTTCGTCGAAGATGTCCGACTTGCGGTCGGCCAATTCCTTGAAGCGCACGAAGGCGGCGTTGATGTCGGCCTCGGAATCGAGCGCGATGCCCAGTTCCAGCAGGCGCTGCTTGAAGGCGTTACGGCCCGACAACTTGCCCAGCACGATCTTGTTGGCCGACCAGCCGACATCTTCGGCGCGCATGATTTCATAGGTTTCGCGCGCCTTCAAGATGCCGTCCTGGTGGATGCCCGAAGCGTGGGCGAAGGCGTTCGCGCCCACCACGGCCTTGTTCGGCTGCACGGCGAAGCCCGTGATTTGCGACACCATCTTCGAGGCGGCCACGATTTGCGTGGTATCGATGCCGACCGTCAAATTGTAGTAGGCGGCGCGCGTGCGCAGCGCCATCACCACTTCTTCCAGCGCCGTGTTGCCGGCGCGCTCGCCCAGGCCGTTGATGGTGCACTCGATCTGGCGCGCGCCGCCTATCATGACGCCGGCCAGGGAATTGGCGACGGCCAGCCCCAGGTCGTTGTGGCAGTGGACGGACCAGATCGCCTTGTCCGAATTCGGGATGCGCTCGCGCAAGCGCTTGATGGTCGCGCCAAACATTTCCGGCACGGCATAGCCCACCGTGTCGGGGAAATTGATGGTGGTGGCGCCCTCGGCGATGACGCCTTCGAGCACCCGGCACAGGAAATCCTCGTCCGAGCGGCTGCCGTCTTCCGGGCTGAACTCGACATCGTCGGTGAACTGGCGGGCGAAGCGCACGGCATTCTTGGCCTGCTCCAGCACTTGCTCGGGCAACATGCGCAGCTTCATTTCCATGTGCAGCGGCGAAGTGGCGATGAAGGTGTGGATGCGCTTGCGCTCGGCCGGCGCCAGCGCCTCGGCCGCGCGCGAAATGTCGCGGTCGTTGGCGCGCGAGAGCGAGCAGATGGTCGACTCGCGCACCACGCTGGCGATGGCCTTGATCGATTCGAAGTCGCCCTGCGAGGCGGCGGCGAAGCCGGCCTCGATGACGTCGACCTTCATGCGTTCGAGCTGCTTGGCGATGCGGAGCTTTTCTTCCCTGGTCATCGAGGCGCCGGGCGACTGCTCGCCGTCGCGCAGGGTGGTGTCGAAAATGATGAGTCGGTTGGCATTGCTCATGGCTGCTCCTGATTGCATTAAAAGAAATTGGCTGTCCCACTCACGCTCGACATCCGCCGCGGCTAACGGCGCTCGCTGAGGTCGACCGGCTCCTTGCCGGTCTGCAAGATACTGACCGGCTTGCCTTTCGCGAGGCGCCAGAAATACACGACGTAACCGGACAGGCCGTAGACGACAAAAATGGGGAACAGCACTTTGGGCGGATCGATCGACACCAGCGCCAGGCCCAGCGCGATGAGGAAGACGACGATGAAAGGCACCGACTTACGGAAATTGACATCCTTGAAGCTGTAAAAAGGCACGTTGGTGACCATGGTCAAACCGGAAAACAGGGCGATGCACCAGGAAATCCACGCCAGTTGCATGCCGGACACTTCGAGGTCGACCATCAGCAAGATGAAGCCGGCCACCATGGCCGCGGCCGCCGGGCTGGGCAAGCCCTGGAAGAAGCGCTTGTCGACCATTTCGATGTTGGTGTTGAAGCGCGCCAGGCGCAGGGCGGCGCCGGCGCAATACACGAAGGCGGCCAGCCAACCCAGCTTGCCCAGTCCGCGCAGCGACCATTCGTACATCACCAGGGCTGGCGCGGCGCCGAAGGAGACCATGTCCGACAAGCTGTCGTACTGGGCCCCGAATTCGCTCTGGGTATTGGTCAGGCGGGCGATGCGGCCGTCCAGACCGTCCAATATCATGGCGATGAAGATGGCCCAGGCCGCGTGTTCGAATTTCTGGTTCATGGCCATGACGATGGCGTAGAAACCGCAAAACAGGGCCGCCGTCGTGAAGGCGTTCGGCAACAGATAAATACCGCGCCGGCGCAGGGTTTTTTTGCCCGCCCCGTCACCGGTCGGCTGACGCGCGAACTTGCTGAAGCGCGAGGCTTTCGGCGCTTGCGCCACGCCATTCTTGACTCTACGACGGGGAAAGTTTGCCATATGATTCCATTTCAATTTACACCAAACTGTTCAAGTCGCGCCGCCCCTTCCCGCGGGGCCGCGCGTTCGCTCCCATTATAGAGGAGCCAGGGGAGCGAAACGGCGCAAGTGTTGTCTTAAATCTTATCCCGGTGCTTGCCTTATTTGAACTTGACCTTGCCCACCAGATGCATCTGCAAGGTCGTCTCGCCCGGCTCAAAACTTGGCTCTTCCACCGGGGCGGCGTCTTTCGCCATGGCCCGCATCATCATCGGCGCGGGCGCGCGGGCGTTTTCCCGCTGCGCGTAGTTGCCAGAGCCTTCGAAGTCTATCGTATCGAGCACGGCGTCCGACAGCGGCCGTCCCATCGCCCTGGCGATCGAGGCGATGCGCTCGTTCAGGTTTTGATAGGTGGCGGCGATGCGTTCGTCGTCGAGTTTCTTGACGGTGGCCGGCGCCAGGCCGAATTGCAAGCCGTTCAAGGTCAGCACGGCTTGCGCGGCCGCCACGGTCTTGGGCAACGCGCCCAGATTGCTGGTCTTCACCTGCAGGTACTGGCCGACCCGCCAGGCGCTCGGCACGCGCGGCTTGGGCGCGACGCCCGCGACCTGCGGCCGCTCTTCCGGATACACGGGATAGGTATAGTAACCCTGGGTCTTGAGCATGGCTTGCGGGTCTTCGCGCTTGACGATGGCGATGCCCTTGTTCATTTTTTGATTCACGCGCGAAGCGGCGGCGGCCTTGTCCTTGTCTTGTTCTTCGATGGCCAGGGTGGCGACAACCTCGTCGTTGACGTGCGTGACTTCACCGAAGGCGGGCACCACCACCAGGGCGCCGGCCGTCGGCAGCGATTGGGATGGGGACTGAGCATGGGCCTGGGAACCGAGAGCGACGGCGGCGGCGAAGAGGGTTTTCAATACGGTCATAGGGATACTCCACGGTTGATGAAACTGCACATGGAGCAGGTATGCCCCATTTCATGCGCGACGCCAGAACTGGCAGTAAAATCAACTTTACCCGAATTTACATAAAACAGGGCTGAACTCACAAACAGTTGCAATATCGGGATGTACTATCAAGCCAGGCCGTCGAAATGGGCCAGGAACTTTCCCGCCGCTGCCGCGATCGGCTATTTCCCAAACGGTGACTTGCGGATAATGGAATTGGGTGGGTGCCGCGGGAGGTGATGGCGACTGGAGCGTTGACCGGTCGTTTAGCAATTCATCGAGAGCATGGGCATGCCCTCGATGAATGTTGCACAAGGCGGCGGAGAACCCGCCGCCGTGGTGCTTAGTTTTTCGATTGATCGACCAACTTGTTTTTAGCGATCCACGGCATCATCGCGCGCAGTTTGCTGCCGACTTCTTCGATTTGATGCTCGGACGTCAGGCGGCGACGGGAAATCAGGGTCGGTGCGCCGGCCTTGTTTTCCAGGATGAAGCTCTTGGCGTATTCGCCGGTCTGGATGTCTTTCAGGCACTGACGCATGGCGTTTTTCGTGTCTTCGGTGACGATTTTCGGGCCGGTGACATACTCGCCGTATTCCGCGTTGTTCGAGATCGAATAGTTCATGTTGGCGATGCCGCCTTCATAGATCAGGTCGACGATCAGTTTCAACTCGTGCAGGCACTCGAAGTACGCCATTTCTGGAGCGTAACCGCCTTCGACCAGGGTTTCGAAACCGGCCTTGATCAGTTCCACGGCACCGCCGCACAACACCGCTTGTTCGCCGAACAAATCGGTTTCGGTTTCTTCGCGGAAGTTCGTTTCGATGATGCCGGCGCGGCCGCCGCCGTTCGCCATCGCATACGACAGGGCGATGTCGCGCGCGACGCCGGACTTGTCCTGGTAGACGGCGATCAGGTGGGGCACGCCGCCGCCTTGAGCGTAGGTGCCGCGCACGGTGTGGCCGGGCGCTTTCGGGGCGATCATGATGACGTCGAGGTCGGCGCGTGGCACGACTTGGCCATAATGCACGTTGAAACCGTGGGCGAAGGCCAGCACGGCGCCCTGCTTGGCGTGAGGCGCCACGTTTTCATTGTAGACTTGAGCGATGTTTTCATCAGGCAGCAAGATCATGATGACGTCGGCCGCTTTCACGGCCTCATTGACTTCGGCCACTTTCAAGCCGGCGTTCTTGGCCTTGTTCCACGAAGCGCCATCCTTGCGCAGGCCGACAGTGACGTCGATGCCGGAATCATTCAGATTTTGCGCGTGGGCGTGGCCTTGCGAACCGTAGCCGATGATGGCGACTTTCTTGCCGGCGATGAGGGAGAGGTCGCAATCTTTGTCGTAAAAAACGTTCATGGTATATCCTGATATTGAATATGGTGGTGCGCTATGCGCGAAAAAGGTCTTGGTGTTGCCGTGTCACACTTTGAGGATGCGCTCGCCCCGTCCGATGCCGGAACCGCCCGTGCGCACCGTTTCGAGGATGGCGGCGCGGTCGATCGAATCGATGAACGCGTCCAGCTTGACCTTGTTGCCGGTCAATTCGATCGTGTACGTCTTTTCGGTGACGTCGATGATGCGCCCGCGGAAGATGTCGGCGGTGCGCTTCATTTCCTCGCGCTCCTTGCCGACAGCCCTCACCTTGATGAGCATCAATTCGCGCTCGATGTGGGCGCCCTCGGTCAGATCGACCACCTTGACTACCTCGATGAGGCGGTTCAAGTGCTTGGTGATTTGCTCGATGATATCGTCCGAGCCGCTGGTGACGATGGTCATGCGCGACAGGGTCGCGTCTTCCGTCGGCGCCACCGTCAAGGTTTCAATGTTGTAGCCGCGGGCCGAGAACAGGCCGACGACGCGGGACAGCGCGCCCGCTTCATTTTCCAGCAAGACAGAAATAATATGTCGCATCTTATAAGTCCTCCGAACCCAGCATCATTTCGGAAAGGCCCTTGCCGGCTTTCACCATCGGCCACACATTCTCCGATTGATCGGTGATGAAATTCATGAATACCAGCTTGTCTTTCATGCCGAACGCCTCTTTCAAGGCGCCGTCGACGTCGCCCGGTTTTTCAATTTTCATGCCCACATGGCCATACGCCTCGGCCAGCTTTTCGAAGTCCGGCAGCGAATCCATATACGATTCGGAATAGCGCGAGCCATAGTCGATCTGCTGCCACTGGCGCACCATGCCGAGGAAGCGGTTGTTGAGCATGATGATTTTCGGCGTCAGGTGGTATTGCTTGCAGGTGGCCAGTTCCTGGATGCACATCTGGATCGACCCTTCGCCCGTGATGCAGGCAACGGTGGCGTCCGGATTGGCCATTTGCACGCCCATGGCGTAAGGCAAGCCGACACCCATGGTGCCCAGGCCGCCGGAATTGATCCAGCGGCGCGGCTTGTCGAAGCGGTAGTATTGCGCCGCCCACATCTGGTGCTGTCCCACGTCGGAGGTGATGAAGGCGTCGCCACGGGTCAACTGGAAGACTTTTTCCACCACCGATTGCGGCTTGATGACCAGGTCCGAAGTGGGATACTTCAGGCAATCGCGGCCGCGCCATTCCTCGACCTGCTTCCACCACGACTTGACGGCGGGGGCGTTGACCTTGGCCTCGGCCGCGTCGAGCTGGGCCAGGAATTCGATCAGCACGTCCTTGACGTTGCCGACGATGGGAATATCGACCTTGACGCGCTTCGAAATCGAGGATGGATCGATGTCGACGTGAATGATCTTGCGCGGATGGGAAGAGAAATGCTTGGGATTGCCGATCACGCGGTCGTCGAAGCGGGCGCCGATGGCGATCAAGACGTCGCAATGCTGCATCGCCATGTTCGCTTCATAGGTGCCGTGCATGCCCGGCATGCCCAGATAGAGCTCGCTGGAGGCGCGATAGCCGCCCAGGCCCATCAGGGTGGTGGTGACGGGAAAGCCGAGCTTGTCGACCAGCTTGTTCAATTCGGGTGCCGCGTTCGCCAGAATCACGCCGCCGCCCGCGTAGATCATCGGACGCTCCGCCTGCAGCAGCAATTGCACCGCCTTGCGGATCTGTCCCGAGTGACCCTTGTCGACCGGACGGTAAGAGCGCATCTCGATCTCTTTCGGGTATTCGAACATGCACTTGTGCATGCTGATATCCTTCGGAATGTCGACCAGCACGGGGCCGGGACGTCCGGTTTTCGCGATGAAAAAGGCTTTCTTGATGGTCAGCGCCAAATCCTTGACGTCCTTGACCAGGAAGTTGTGCTTGACCACGGGACGGGTGATGCCGACCGTGTCGCATTCCTGGAAGGCGTCCTGGCCGATGGCATGGCTGGGCACCTGGCCGGAAATGACCACCATCGGGATCGAATCCATGTACGCCGTCGACAGGCCGGTGACGGCGTTCGTCACGCCCGGGCCGGACGTGACGAGGGCCACGCCGACCTTGTTCGAGCTGCGCGAATAGGCGTCGGCCGCGTGCACGGCGGCTTGCTCATGGCGGACCAGGATATGCTGAAACTTGTTTTGCTGGAAGATGGCGTCGTAGATATACAGAACGGCTCCGCCCGGATAGCCAAAGACGTGCTCGACGCCCTCCTCGGCCAGGCAGCGCACCAGTATTTCCGCGCCTGTGATGGGTAATGCTGCTTCGGTATTCATAAAACATTCCTTTCAAGGTCCATTGGAGATTGATCGGATGCTCTTTCCTGACGAAGTGCGCGCTGCGCAACAGTGCTCCTGCTTCCCTTCTTTCTGCGGTCACGCCACTTCTTTGGATACCCATAGATATCTTACAAAATGACGCTGGACGCAACTCGTTCGGCGGAGTGTTCTGTGACGCTGGCACGAACCGCTCGCGCTTGTGGCGCGGGTTAGAGCAAACTGCCTACATATGAAAGCGCGTCCCGTCGCTGTGGGCTTTGTGTGCCGAGCGCGACCGGGACCATAGACTTTGGGATGTGCAAAGCTTCCATACGTTACTGCCTCGTGCCGGCCTGGTCAAGGCAAATTATGGAAAAAGGACTTTTCTGGCGGGAAACGTCGTAAAAAACATGCAGGACGAGCCAAATTTTGCTAGCATGCGCTCAGTTCGCGAAATGCCGCAAACCCAACCTTCTCTGGCACCCCGGTGTCCTTAACCACCGCAGCCCCGGCAGCCCGCTCCACATCGCATGGCAACAGACAAAGAATTATCCGACTTCCTCGAACATGTCGAACGGCGCGCCTTCAAGCAGGCCGTGTATGCCGTCCGCAAAGACGAGTCCGCGCTGGATATCGTGCAAGACGCGATGATCAAACTCGCCGAGAAATATGGCGATAAACCGGCCGCCGAACTGCCCATGCTGTTTCAGCGTATATTACAGAATACGATACTCGATTATTTCCGACGCGAAAAAGTGCGCAGCACCTGGGTCACCCTCTTTTCGAGCATGAGCCGGGCCGGCGACGAGCACGAGGATTTTGACGTGCTCGACTCTTACGAGGCCGAGCAGGGCAGCCAGGCGTCCGAGTCCAGCGCCGATCAGGTGGAACGCATGCAAATCCTTGATTTGATTGATGCAGAGGTACAAAAACTCCCGGCGCGTCAACGGGAAGCCTTCCTCATGCGTTACTGGCAGGACATGGACGTGGCTGAAACAGCCGAAGCGATGGGTTGCTCGGAGGGCAGCGTGAAAACGCACTGCTCCAGGGCAACACATGCCCTCGCCGAATCGCTCAAAGCCAAGGGAATAAACTTATGAATACCGAAGACATCAATTTCGCCTACAAAGTGCGGCACGCACTCAACGAGAGGCTCGATCACTTGCCGCCGGCGACGACGAGTCGCCTGGCGGGCGCGCGCGCGGCCGCCCTGGCGCGCAAGAAAGCCGACGCGCCGCAAGCCGTGGCGCGCAGCGTCGTGGCCGGCACCGTGGGACGCTTTTTCGCGCAGCCGTTTTCCTGGGTCATGCGCATGAGCGTGGTTGTGCCGCTGCTGGTGATGGCGGCCGGCCTGGTCGGCATCTACCAGTTCGAGCAAGAGCAAAAGATCGCCGAACTGGCCGAACTCGACGCCGCCGTGCTGTCCGATGAATTGCCACTGTCGGCCTACCTTGACCATGGCTTCAATGCCTATCTGACCACGAATCGCGAGCAATAAGCATGGCGCACATCAAGGGTCGGACCGCATTGATCGGCTTGGGCGCGCTCGTCGTGGCGGGCGCTTCCTGGATGGGCGCGCGGCAAGCGGCGCCGTCCGCGGCTCCCGTGGCCGTTCCCGTGGCCCCCGCCTCCGCGCGGCCGGCGGCGCCAGTCCCGGCGCCATTGACGCCCGCCCCGGCCAAGATGGCCGGCCGGCCCGCCAAAGCCAAGGCCAAGACCAAGGCCAACGATAAGTCGACCTGGAAGGAATTGAGCCCCGCGCAACAGTCCACCCTGGCGCCGCTGGCTCCCGAGTGGGACAAGCTGGAACCCTTGCGCAAGCAAAAGTGGCTGGAAATCGCCAGCCGTTACGGTTCGATGAAACCCGACGAGCAGCGGCGCGTGCATGAACGCATGCGCGACTGGATCAAGCTGACGCCGGACGAGCGCCGTATCGTGCGGGAAAACTACGCGCGCGCGAAAAAAATCGGGACGAGGCGGAAATCGGCCCGGTGGGAGCAATACCAGCAATTGCCCGAAGAAGAAAAGCAAAGACTGAGCGCCGAGGCCGCCGCGCGCCGGCAACTGGGCAATCAATCGTCGCAACACAAGACCATCGCCCCGATCAAATCGAAGATTCCGGGCCCGCCGCTGACCGCTCCCGTTGCCGGCGGCACGGCCGCGAACGCCGTTCCGTCCGGCGCCGCCCCGCAAGCGGCGAGCGCCCCCACCGCCACCCCGCTTCCCGCACCATCCAATGTCAAATAGCACGCCCGGCACACCGACTTACTCCACGCCCACCATTCGACGCCGCCTGATCGGCATCATTTATGAAGCTTTCCTGCTGATCGCCGTGGAAGCGCTGGTGCTCGTCATCTTCATGCTGGTGACCGGCAACCGGCAAACGCCCGGCTACGAACATGGGCGGCAATTCACCCTGTTCCTGGCCACGGCCGCCTATTTCATCCATTTCTGGACCGACAGCGGCCATACGCTGGCGATGAAGACCTGGCGCATCAAGCTCGTCAAACCGGGATACGCGCGCCTGCCGATCAAGGTCGCGACGGCCCGCTTCATGCTGGCCTGGGGATGGTTCTTGCCGGCCCTGCTGGTCTGCTACGTCTTCAAGCTCACCAGCAAGACCGAGGTCGGCGTCGCCATCGCGGTCGGCATGGCCGCCTGGGCCTGCACCGCCCTGTTCGACAAGGATCGCCAATTCCTGCATGACAAGCTGGTGGGCACGCGCCTGATCTCGCTGCCCAAGCCGGTCAAGAAGAGCAAGCTGGCCGCCGCCGTTTGACCGCTCCGCCGGGGCTCAGAAACGTTCGAATTCCTGCAAATAACGCCATTGCCCTGAAGGCAAGGCCGCCATCGATATGCGGCCGATGCGCAGACGCTTCATGGCCACCACGGACAGACCGACCATGCGGCACATGTGGGCGATCTGGCCCGGCTGCACGCCCTTGAGCGCGAAGCGCAGCCGGGTTTCATTCTGCCAGCTGACCTTGATCGGCGCCAGCGCCTTGCCATTGAAGGGCAAGCCGTGATTGAGCAACGCCAGGCCGTCCGGCGCGATCTGCCCCGCCACCTCCACGATATACTCTTGCTCGACCCGGGAAGCCTCGTCGACCAGCTTGCGCGCGACCCGGAAATCCTGGGTGAACACGAGCAGGCCGCTGGCCTTGGTATCCAGCGCATTGGTGAGGGTCAAGCCGCTCAGATGGCGTTTCAAGAAGCGCTGACCGCCCCGGCCCGTCTCTTGCGACAGGGCGTCCACCGTCAGGCAGGTGAGCGCGGGCGCGCCGTCGGCGTCGAGGCCGGCGCTGAAACCGGCCGGCTTGTGCAGCAAGATCGTCACCGGTGGAATGTCTTCCAGGGTGGCGTCCGGCGCCAGCAAAATGGTCTGGTCGGGGCCGACGCGCGCGCCCGCCTCTTCCACCAGTTCGCCGTCCACGCTGACCCAGCCGCCCTCGATATACAACTCGGCTTCGCGGCGCGAACAGGGCAGCGTTTCCGCCAGGCGTTTGGCGAGGCGGACAGTGGAATCGGTACTGGAAGAAGTCATGGAAGGCGCAGCCAAAGGAAAGGCGTATTGTACCCGCTGCGGGATAACGGGGACAGGGAGCAAAGTCTTCGGCGGTGTCAGGTCTCGACAAACTTGCGCCGCCGCCAGCTTCCGCCTGGAGTCGCTCTCAGGGCTGGCCGCTTCGCGCCGCCCCTCAGGTCTTGAAGTGGGCGGCGAACACGTCGACCAGGCGCTGCAGATCGGCGCGCGCGGCGTCGAGGTGGGTCACCAGGCGCAGGCGCGGCGCCATCGCCACGCGGATGCGCTCGCGCAGCAAGGCCTGGCCCAGGCTGGCGCAGGCCGCCGCCGGCAAGTCGACGTAGAGGATGTTGGTTTGCGGCGCGCTGACCGTCAGGCCGGCAATCTTGCCCAGCGCTTGGGCCAGCCAGGCGGCGTTGGCGTGATCTTCTTCCAGCCGCTCGACGTTATGTTCCAGCGCGTACAGGCCCGCCGCCGCCAGCCCGCCAGCCTGGCGCATGCCGCCGCCCAGCATCTTGCGCCAGCGCTTGCCTTGCTCGATGAAGACCTTGCTGCCGCACAGGACGGAGCCGACCGGCGCGCCCAGGCCTTTCGACAGGCACACGGAGACGCTGTCGAAGCCGGCCACGGCGGCGCGCAGGCTGATGTTTTGCTTGACGGCCGCATTGCAGATGCGCGCCCCGTCCAGGTGGGTGGCCAGGCCGCGCGCGTGCGCCAGCGCGGTGGCCCGCGCCAGGTAGTCGGCCCCCAGCACGCGCCCGCCTATCGTGTTTTCCAGCGCCAGCAGCCGGGTGCGCGCGAAGTGAAAATCGTCCGGCTTGATCTGCGCTTCGATGTCGGCCAGCGCGATGCCGCCGTCGGCCTGGTTCAGGATGGGTTGCGGCTGGATGCTGCCCAGCACGGCCGCGCCGCCGGCCTCGTAGCGAAAGGTGTGCGCCTCTTGCCCGACCAGGTATTCGTCGCCGCGCCCGCAGTGAGCCAGCAGGGCGATCAGATTGCTCTGCGTGCCGGACGGCGCGAACAGGGCCGCTTCGAAGCCGAACAGCTCGGCCGCCCGCTGTTGCAGGCGGTTCACGCTGGGATCGTCACCGTAGACGTCGTCGCCCAGCGGCGCCGCCTGCATGGCCGCGCGCATGGCGGCGCCGGGCCGTGTCACCGTGTCGCTGCGTACATCGAGCCACTGTTGGTTCGCTTCGTTCATCGCTACTCCTCTGTGCCGGCGCAGGCCGGCCTTATGCGGTGGCTTGCGCCTTGGCCACTTGCTCGGCGTAGAAGCGGTGCCCCATTTCTTCCAGGCCCAGGGTTTCCAGCACTTCGCGCAGGCGCTCCGTGGGACGCTGGCGCGGCAAGTTCTTGTAGCTGGCGATGATCAATTCGTTCTTCATCGAATGTTCCCAGCCCACCAGTTCCGTCACGTTGACCTGGTAGCCATGCGCTTCCAGTTGCAGGCAGCGCAGCACATTGGTGATCTGGCTGCCGAACTCGCGCGTGTGCAGCGGGTGGCGCCACAACTCGGTGAGCGCGCTCTTGCCCAGAGCTTGCCCCTTGTTCTTCTTCAGAACGGACGCCACTTCGGCCTGGCAGCAGGGCACCAGCACCATGAATTTCGCGCGCTTTTTCAGGGCGAACTCGATCGCGTCGTCGGTTGCCGTGTTACAGGCGTGCAAAGCCGTGACGATGTCTATGCGCGCCGGCAACTGGTCGGACTCGGTCGATTCCGCCACCGACAGGTTGAGGAAGGACATGCCGGGAAACGCCAGCTTCTTGGCCAGTTCCTGCGACTTTTGCACCAGTTCTTCCCGCGTTTCGATGCCGTAGATGCGCGAACCGTCGTTCAGGGCCTTGAAAAACAGGTCGTACAGGATGAAGCCCAGGTAAGACTTGCCGGCGCCGTGGTCGACCAGGGAAATGGCCGCGTGTTCGGCCTGGATTTCCCTGAGCAGCGGCTCGATGAACTGGTACAGGTGGTAGACCTGCTTGAGTTTGCGGCGGCTGTCCTGGTTCATCTTGCCGTCGCGGGTCAGGATGTGCAGCTCTTGCAGCAGCGCGATCGACTGGCCCTCTTTGATCTCGGGCATCGCCGCGGTGGTCGGCGTCGTCGGGGTGGCCACGGCCACCGGCTTAGCGCGCTTCATCGATCCACGCCGCCTGTATCGCTTCCAGCACCTTTTCGCCGCCGCGCGTGTGGTCATCGTCGAAACCGTCCAGCTCCACGACCCAGTTGTGCAAGTCGGTGAAACGGATGGTCAGCGGATCGATGTCCGGGAATTTGTCATACAGCGCTTCCGCGATGACGTGAATGTCGTTCCATTGCATGTCCGGCTCCCGATGATTAGTGGCTGCCTTCGCTGACCTGGTTGATCGTGTACTTCGGAATTTCCACCACCAGATCGGTCTCGCCGACGATGGCCTGGCACGACAGGCGCGACACGGACTCCAGGCCCCAGGCCTTGTCGAGCAAGTCTTCTTCCGTTTCGCCGGCTTCGCCCAGCGAGGCGAAACCTTCGCGCACCAGCACGTGGCAAGTGGTGCAGGCGCACGATTTCTCGCAGGCGTGCTCGATGTTGATGTCGTGCTCGAGCATGATGTCGCACAGCGACTTGCCGGCCGGGGCGTCGATCACGGCGCCTTCCGGGCACAATTTTGGGTGGGGCAGAAAAACGATTTGTGGCATGTTACCTCTGTATTGAATGAGTCGGAAAGCCGAATGAGTCGGGGAGCCGAATGAGTCGGGGAGCAGCTTATGCGACCTGATCCAGGGTTTTGCCTTTCAGGGCGCTGCGCACGCTGCGATCCATGCGGCGCGAGGCGAATTCCTCGGTGCCGTTGGCGAGCGCCTCGACGGCCAGCTTGAGGGCGTTGTGGTCGAGCGCGCCCGACAGCGACAGGGCCACCGCCGCACGCGCGCCTTCCATCAGCGCGTCGACGTCGCTGCGCTCGGCGTCGGCCAGCAGCGCGCCGTCCTCGTCCAGCGCGGCCTGGGTCGCCAGCAAGATGCGCTCGGCTTCCACCTGCTCTTCGCGCAGCGCGCGCGCGGCCATGTCGACGTCGGCCGACTTGTACGAGTCTTGCAGCATGCGGGCGATTTCGTCATCGGCCAGACCGTAAGCGGGTTTGACGCTGATGGACGCTTCCACGCCGGAGCGCAGCTCGCGCGCCGATACCGACAGCAAGCCGTCGGCGTCGACCTGGTAGGTGATGCGGATGCGCGCCGCGCCAGCCACCATGGGCGGTATGCCGCGCAGCTCGAAGCGGGCCAGCGAGCGGCAGTCGGACACCAGCTCGCGCTCGCCCTGCAGCACATGCACGGCCAGGGCCGTCTGGCCGTCCTTGAAGGTGGTGAATTCCTGCGCCCGCGCGCACGGGATGGTCGAGTTGCGGGGGATGATTTTTTCCACCAGGCCGCCCATCGTCTCGATGCCCAGCGACAGCGGGATCACGTCCAGCAACAGCCAGTCGTCGCCGGCGGCGCGGTTGCCGGCCAGCAGATTGGCCTGGATCGCCGCGCCCAGCGCGACCACCTTGTCCGGGTCGATATTCGCGTGCGGGATGGTGTGGAAAAACTCGCTGACCGCGCGCCGCACGTGCGGCATGCGCGTGGCGCCGCCCACCATGACGACGCCGTCGATATCGTCGGCGTCGACATTGGCGTCGCGCAGCGCCTTTTTGATCGCGTTCATGGTCTTGGCCACCAGGTGCGCCGTGATC
>DMYQ01000072.1:20072-20338 GCA_003482555.1 Janthinobacterium sp.
AGCACCGCGTCCACCATGATCTCGGCCTTGGTCGAGAGCAATTCCTTCACTTCGCGCGCCTTCACCATCAGGATGGCGGTGTCTTCGTCGGACAGCGGCGACAGCTTTTCCTGCTCGCTGATCCAGCAAAACAGGCGCTGGTCGAAGTCGTCGCCGCCGAGCGCCGAATCGCCGCCCGTGGACAGCACTTCGAAGACGCCCTTGCTCAGGCGCAGGATGGAAATGTCGAAGGTGCCGCCGCCCAGGTCGTAGACCGCGTACACGCC
>DMYQ01000072.1:20507-22497 GCA_003482555.1 Janthinobacterium sp.
GTGGCCAGGATTTGCGCCGAAATCTCGACCGGGCTCTTGACGCCGGCCACGGTTTTCAGTTGCACCATGCCGGGCGTGTCCTGGAAATCGTAGGGCAGGTTTTCCGCGTGGGCGATGTCGGCCAGGCCCCGGCCCATGAAACGCTTGACGGAAACGATGGTGTTCTTCGGGTCGGTGGTCTGGGCCGCCTGCGCCTTGTAGCCGATGTTGGCGTGGCCGTTCGGCAAGAAACGCACGACGGACGGCAGCAGCGGCCGGCCCTCTTCGTCGTTCAAGACTTCGGGGATGCTGTTGCGCACGGTGGCCACCAGCGAGTTGGTCGTGCCCAGGTCGATGCCGACGGCCAGGCGGTGCTGGTGCGGCGCGGTCGACATGCCAGGTTCGGAAATTTGCAGAAGTGCCATGTAGTGTCTTATGCCTTGCGGCTCTGAATGTAAGTGAGTGTCCCGTCCGCCGCCCTGCCCCGAGTGCGGCGCGCTAGGCGAGGCGCTACGCGACGCGCTAGGCGTCGAGCACCTCGAAGGCGAAGCGGACTTCTTCGCCGAATTTTTCCAGAAACATCAGCGCGCGCACGCCTTGCGCCGCTTGTTCGAAGTCACCGGCGTCGAGTTGCACGCCGACCACCTCGAGGCGGGTGCCGCGCTCCGCCTTCAACTGGGCGTCGAGCGCTTCCAGCGCCGCCAGGTCCTTGCCGGCGCGGGCGTCGCCCAGCTCTTCGCGCCACTCCATCTGTTGCATCAGGAAAGCCATGGGCATGGCCGTGTTCGATTCCGTCTGCAAGTCGATGCCGTTCAGCTCACACAGATAGCGGGCCCGCTTTTGCGCGTTGCGCAAGGTCTGATAGGCTTCGTTGGCGCGCGTGGCCCACTGCATCGCGACGCGCTTTTCAGCGTCGGTCGCGTTGACGAAGCGGTCCGGATGGACGCGGCCCTGCACCTCGCGGTAGGCGGCGTCGAGCGCGCCCCCGTCGAGCGCGAAACGGGTCGGCAATTGAAATAGTTCGAAGTGATTTTGCATGGCTAAGTCTATCTGTTCGCTACTGGATCAATCAGATGACCGCGGCGCAATGTAAATGGCTCAGATGCGGAAGCTTTCGCCGCAGCCGCAAGCGTCTTTTTCGTTCGGATTATTGAACTTGAAACCTTCGTTCAAGCCCTCGCGCGCGAAATCGAGTTCGGTGCCATCGATGTAAGGCAGGCTTTTCGGGTCGACGAAGACCTTCACGCCGTGCGACTCGAACACGCTGTCTTCGCCGGCGACATCGTCGACATACTCGAGTTTATACGCCAGGCCGGAACAACCGGTCGTGCGCACGCCGAAACGCAGGCCGATGCCCTTGCCGCGCCGTTCGATGTAGCGGCTGATATGCTTGGCCGCTTTTTCCGTCAGTGTAATTGCCATAAATTCCTCCGCGCCGGCCCCCGCCCGGGAACCGGCAACAAACTCAAACCGCGGCCGGATGCCTGGTCTTGTAATCGAGCACGGCCGCCTTGATGGCGTCTTCGGCCAAGATGGAACAGTGGATCTTGACCGGCGGCAGCGCCAGTTCTTCGGCGATCTGCGTGTTCTTGATCGACAGGGCCTGATCCAGGGTTTTGCCCTTGACCCATTCCGTGACCAGCGAACTGGAAGCGATGGCCGAACCGCAGCCATAGGTCTTGAACTTCGCGTCTTCGATCAAGCCATCGGCGCCGACCTTGATTTGCAGCTTCATCACGTCGCCGCAGGCCGGCGCGCCGACCATGCCGGTGCCGATCGTGTCGTCACCCTTGTCGAAAGCGCCCACGTTGCGGGGGTTTTCGTAGTGATCGAGTACTTTTTCCGAGTATGCCATTTTGATGCTCCTAAATTTGAAACCGGACCCCGCGGGGCCATGAATGCGCGCGAGCGTGCCGCGCGACGGGGCGAATTAGTGCGCCGCCCACTGAACCGAATTGATGTCGATCCCCTCTTTGAACATGTCCCACAGCGGCGACAGGTCGCGCAGCTT
>DMYQ01000072.1:22668-23481 GCA_003482555.1 Janthinobacterium sp.
GTGAAACGGCCGATGGTGAAGCGGATCGAGCTGTGCGCCAGTTCGTCGCTGCGGCCCAGGGCGCGCAAGACGTAGGACGGCTCCAGGCTGGCCGAGGTGCAGGCCGAACCGGACGAGACGGCGAGGTCCTTGATCGCCATGATCAGCGACTCGCCTTCCACATAATTGAAGCTGACGTTCAGGTTGTGCGGCACGCGGTGCTCCATGTCGCCATTGACATAGACTTCCTCGATGTCCCGCAAGCCCTTGGCCAGGCGGTCGTTAAGGGCCTGGATGCGGACGATTTCCGTCGCCATCTCATCCTTGGCCAACTGGAAGGCGGCGCCCATGCCGACGATCTGATGGGTCGGCAGGGTGCCCGAACGCATGCCGCGCTCGTGACCGCCGCCGTGCATTTGCGCTTCGATGCGCACGCGCGGCTTGCGGCAGACGTACAGCGCGCCTATGCCTTTCGGGCCGTAAGTCTTGTGCGCCGTGAAGGTCATCAGGTCGACCTTGAGCTTTTGCAGGTCGATGACGACCTTGCCGGTGGCTTGCGCCGCGTCGCAGTGGAAGATGATGCCCTTCGAGCGGCACAGTTCGCCAATCTCGGCGATCGGCTGGATGACGCCGATTTCATTGTTGACCATCATCACGGAAACGAGGATGGTGTCGGGGCGGATCGCCGCCGCCAGTTGCTCGATCGTGATCAAGCCGTTGTCTTGCGGCTCCAGATAAGTCGCTTCGAAGCCCACCCGCTCGAGTTCGCGCACCGTATCCAGCACCGCCTTGTGCTCCGTCTTGACGGTGATGATGTGCCTGCCCTTGGTCCTG
>DMYQ01000281.1 GCA_003482555.1 Janthinobacterium sp.
CGAGGCCAGTTGCGCCGGTTCGGTTTTCAGTTGCACGCTCAAGTTGCAAGTAAGCATTGGCGAAACCGTTGGCGACGGCGGCGACAAACTGGGGATCGCTCCCCTTGAATATAATGCTCAGAACGCTACTTTCGCGGGCCGGCACGACATCGACCTTGGCCAGCAGCAGATCGGCCAACCAGTCGCGCACCGTGCCTTCGCCGCCGGTGGCGGCCCGGAACTGTTCTTGCACCGCAGGGCTCGATGCCAGCTTCAAGTCATCCACCACCCTCAGCGCGACGCTTTTACTCTTGATGATGTCGACCTGGGTCGCGATATAACCGGGCATCATCTGCGCCGGCAAAGGCAGGCCCGTCACCGAATCGACGCCCTTGTAGTTGACCACCATGGATGTGCTGCCAAGGAAGGTCTTGGGCAGCATCATGCTGATGGTGACGGCCGCCGCCACCGTTACACCCAGGGTCAACAGGATGATCAGGTAGCGGGCGCGCAAGGCGAGAAACAACTGGCTCAGATTCATGATTCGCTTTCAAAACGGGTCGCGGCACGGGTGCCGCGCGTGTGGCTAAGCGGGTGGCGGGACGCCGGATCCCACGTCAAAACAGGCTTTCCTTGACATAGACCACGTCATCGCTTTGCAGCACATCGTCATGCTTGGCGTCAATCACCTGCACCACGCCGTTCGCATCGCGGCGCTTGATGCGCATGCCGCGCTCGGTACCGCGCGGGGTCAGACCGCCGCCGGCCGCCAGTGCCTGCATCACCGTCATCGAGCGTTCCAGGCGGAAGGTGCCGGGACGCTGCACTTCACCGTAGATATAGAAGCGCGGCGCCCGTTCGACAAAAATCACATCGTCCGGGGCCAGATCGAAATCGCGGTTCAGATTGGCCGTGTGCACCATGTCGACGATATCGATCACTTCCTTGGTGGTGGTGCCGTTGCGTTTGCGGATCAGGGTGACCGAATCGCCGCCATCGGGGCTGACACCGCCGGCCAGGGCCAGGATATCCATCAAGGTCCGCTTGCCATCCATCGGATAGCGCCCCGGATGATTGACTTGCCCCAGCACCGACACCTGTTGGCTTTGCAACAAGGTGACAATGATGTTCACCTGCGGCTTTTTAAGAAACCCGCCCGCTTCCAGCATGCCGGCAATTTTCTTTTCAGCCATGGCGGTCGGCATGTCGGCGATCTTCACTTGCCCGATCAGGGGAAAGGTGATGTTGCCCGACTCGCTGACCCGGGTTTCAACGTTGAGATCCGGGTTGCCATATACCGAGATTTTCAGCACGTCGCCGGCGCCCAGCATGAGCTCGCCGGCATTGGCGCCGACCATGGTGCAGGCCAGCAGCGCCGCCATCGTCCAGAGCAGGAATCGTTTCATAATTTACTCAATCTCATTGATAGTTGCTGATTAAAATACCTGCACGCATGTGCAATACTTTGCTTTTATTTCAAGCCCGCGACGCCGCGCGCGTTGGCGTCGGACGCCGGCGGCGCCACCGCCGCCACCGGCTTGCTCTCGCCGACCGTCTTGTTCAAATACTCGATCTTGGAGGCGGCGCGCAAACGCGCCAGCTCCGTCGTGGCCGCTTCCTTGCTTTTCGTATTCGCCAGATATTGCTCGATCTGGGGCGCCGCCGTTTCCAGACTCACCTCGGCCGGCTTGATGTCGGCGATGGAAATGAGCATGCTGCGCTCGCCTTCCTTAATGATGAACAATTGCCCCTTGGGCATGGCCAGCAGTTTCGCGCTCAACTCCGGCGCCAGGTCGGCCGTCGTGCGCGACAACTGGCTACGCGCATAATGCACGTGCTTGTCGTCCAGCCAGGCGGCAACGTCGTCCAGGCTCTTGGCCACGTCCATGACCTTTTGCAGGGGCGCATCGACGTCTTTGCTTTCCAGCACCAGCTGACGCATGTCGAACTGCTTGCGCTGACTGAAAAATTCCGGGTGCTTCTGGAAATAGTCCTCCACCTCCGCCTTGCTCGGCTTGCCGATCGAGCCTACCCGTTTTTGCATATATGCCTGGGCGATGATCAAGGCCTTGGCCCGCTCGATCGCTTGCACCACCTTCGGGTCGCGGTCGGTCTTGTCGCGCGCCGCTTCGTTGAGCAACAATTGACGATCGACCAGGGCTTCCAGCAATTGCTTGGAAGCTTGCGCCTGCTGGGACGGCTGAACATTGGCGCGCTGCATTTCCTCGTTCAATTGCATGGCGGTGATTTCCTCGCCGCCCACGCTGACGAGCGCCTGCCCCGCCTTCTTGTCCTTGTTGCCGCATCCCGCAAGCCCCGCCACCGCGACCAGCATGAGGGCGGCGCACAGCGCACGCTGTTTTGGTCGAATTGTCGTGACATTCATCAAGCTTGCATTTTCAGGAAATTTCAAAATTGGTCCCCAGGGAGTTCATTTAATAAAGCTGTGCGCCGTAGGCGCCGCGGTGGCAACGGATCGTGCCAAAAACGGCCCCGCGCTTGCAAGCCGTTAACACATCCATCATTCACAGCCACATTCACAATTTGGCACCCACAATTCGCATCCACAATTGATAGTAGTGCTTAAATGTAAATTTTTGTGGAAATTATGCTGCTTGCCCACGCGATTGTCAATATTGTAAATAATGGCATCGAAAGACAGCGAACTCAACAAAAATATTTTACAAAAATAACCACAACAATTGCAATATTGCCAGCGGTTTTCCTGGAAGTCAGGATTATTACATAGCTTCCAAAAAAATGCCGTTTCATATGGCGGCGCCGCGCGCCAGCCTTCCGTCAGCGGGCGCCCGGTGGGCGGCGCTCAGTGGGCATTTTCGCGCTTGAGCACGACCTGCACCGTGCGCAACACGATCCACAAATCCAGCCACAGCGACCAGCTGCGCAGATATTCCAGATCATACTCGATGCGCGCTTCCATCTTGTCGAGCGTCTCCGTTTCGCCGCGCAAGCCGTTCACCTGGGCCCAGCCGGTGATACCGGGCTTGACCTTGTGGCGCAACATATAACCCTTGATCAGCTTGCGGTACTGTTCATTGTGCGCCACCGCGTGCGGCCGCGGCCCGACGATGCTCATGCGGCCCTGCAGCACGTTGATAAATTGTGGCAATTCATCGAGCGAACTGCGGCGCAGGAAGGCGCCGACGCGGGTCACGCGCTGATCGCCCTTCTTCGCCTGCACCACCTTGGCGCCGTCTTCGCTGACAGTCATCGAGCGGAACTTGTAGACGATGATTTCCTCGCCATACAGGCCGTAGCGACGCTGGCGGAAGATGACCGGGCCGGGCGAGGTTCCCTTGACGGCGATGGCGATGATCAGCATGACCGGCACCAGCATAATCTGGATCAAGGTGGCCAAGACGATATCGCTGGCGCGCTTGATCATGCTGTTAAAGCCGGTGAACGGCGATTCGCAGATGGCGATCACGGGCATGCCGCCGATGTTGTCGAAGCGGGCTTGCATCAGATCGAAGACATAAATATCCGGCAAGAAATACACCGAGGCCGTGGTGTCCTTCAATTCGTCGAGCAGCTTGAAGATGCGCGGCTGGGCCGAGATCGGCTGGCTGATGAAGATCATCTTGATCTGGTGCTCGCGCACATAGGCGGCGATGTCCGCCATCCCGCCCAGCATCGGCTCGCGCATGCCTTCGGGGCGGCGGTCCTCGGTGCGGTCATCGAAAAAGCCGCGCACGCTCATGAACAGGTTCGGGTGGTTTTCTATGGTTGCCGCGAACTTCACGCTGACATCGTTGGCGCCGATGATGAGCACCGAGCGCACTTCGCCTTCCTTGCCGCGGCTGGCGCCGACCCGGCGCGCCGCCGTGTGGCTGAACAGCAGCGCGAACGGGGTGGCGATGAACCAGGCCAGCAAGACATTGTCGTCGAAGTGGTAAGCCAGGCCGCTGGCCGAGCCGAGAAAGCACAGGATGGCGGCGGTGATGCCCCAGCCGACAAAAATGTCGCGCGCGTAAGCGAGCATGCGCCCGCTACGCCATGTGCGGTAGGGGTCGACGCGCTGATACACCGAGGAAGAGATAAAAAACGCCAGTATCATCAACACCAGGGCGTAGCCGGTGAAGGGCTCGCCCAGCAAAACCGAGCACAGGTACAAGGTACCCATGATGATGAGCGGATCGAGGATGCGCTGAAAAAACGAAATCAGGGGAATATCATTGACGGTCATGACTCAAAATTGTCCGCTGGCGTTAAATGAAATTCCCTTGGCCCGGTAACTGGCGGTGCCGGCGCCGGGACTGCCGTTGCGCGTTTCGCGGAACAGGCTGGCACCCAACTGGATCCTGGCGGCCGGATTGTAGGTGACGCCCAGGCTGGCGGTGTTGGTCGAATCGTTCAAGTCACTCAAGATGGTGACCCCGTTGAGCGGATCGAAGCGCCGGCTTTCATGCTTGAGCAAGGCATCCACGCTGATTTTTGCCGTGGCGTCCCAGGTCGCGGTGGCACTCTCGCCCTTGGTCAGGGAACTGTTCACCAGATTCGATTCGGCCGTGCCGAACTGACGCCAGGCGGCGGCCGTGAAATGGGTTTTCCCCAGTGGCGCCCAGTTGACGATCAGGCGGCCATTCGGCCCGCTGTCGTCGCGCACGGCGTCGTGCGGGTGCTTGCGCTGCACCCATCCGCCCACAAAAATCACTTGCGTTGTACCGCTCAAGGCCCAATATATGTTGGCATTGATTTCGTTTTGCTCATAGCCGTTGTCGAAGGCGCCGGAACTGGCCGTCAGTTGCTCCGGATAACTGCCTTTCAACTGGCGCAGCAACAGCCCCACCCGGCTGCCCGTGGCGGCCAGATAATCGACGCCAAATTCGTCGGTCTTCACGGTAAGATTATTCACTTGCTCTTGCACCAGGTCATACGTGTATTTATTGTCGTTGACGCCGCCGTGCACTTGCCAGCTCGGATGGAAACGCCAATTCACGTTGGCGAATTCGCGCCGTCGTATCCGCAGGTCGCGCAGATCGTTGAGACTCTCGGCGAAGGGGGTCAGGGTTTCTTCGTAACTGGCACCGACATTGCCGCTCACGTGGTTGCCCAGCTCCCACTTCAAGGCGGCATCCAGATCCTTGCCGTTGTAATCGAACTGCTGGAAACGATCAAAGGTCACGCGTGAAAATTTCGCCGACGCCGTCAGCAGTTGCCGCCCGATGGGACGTTCGAGCAAAAGACCGCCGACGACTTGCTTGCTGGTATCGGAAAAATCCGGCTGGCCGGGTACGCTATCGTCGCGCCGCAACAAGTTATCGTCGTGGGTAATCATGGTCGACAAAAAGGGATGCAGGGTGTCGTTGAGTTCGGCCATGGCGGGCAAACTGAACATGGAACCGATCAGCAAGGCCAGCGTTGCCTTGCGCGCGCGGCCAGGTTGCGGCGATGGGGATTTCCCCCCGCGATTATTGATATCTTTTTGTAAATAACTCAACATTATCATTCATCTTAGAGGTTGATCAATAAGCCAACAGGCAATACTACCAGTAAGTCCAATGACCAGTGGAAATTATCCAAACGCCCAGTAAACCGTTCGTCACGGCGTGCGCGAGTACGGGGGACCAGAGGGTTTGGCTACGCATGTACAGGATGCTGTAAGCGACTCCCGCAACGATACCGGCGAGCCACAAATTATGTTCGAAGCCGAATAATATCACCGTGGCAACAAAACCTCGCGTTCTAACGTGTGCGGGGTTCAGCGTCAGGAAATCGGCGGAGTCTATCCAGCGCATCAGGAAGGAGCGCCAGAACAATTCTTCCATCAAGGGCACCACCAGGGCCGCGCCGCCTATGCGCACGGCCACCAGGGCCCAGTCGATCACGCCGTCGGTGCGGGGATCGAAACCGGCCGCCGTCCCGAACGTCATCCAGCCGGCGTTCAGGCTGATCCATAGCAGCAGCACCACGACGCCGCTGACCAGGGCCGTCAGCGCGGCGCGCGCGCTCAGACCGCGCCATGCCAGTTCCGTGTATTCACGCCGGAAGGCGAACAGCAGCGCGGCGACGACGCCGATCTTGAGCGCGTACATCCAGCGCAATTGCGCCGCTTCCCAGCCGAAACGCCCGAGCAGGTCGGCCAGGGCGATGAAGAGCATGTAAGCAAGGAAGGGCAAGACGCGCGGCAAGGCCTGGCGTTCGAACATGGCTGACTCCGCTTTATTTTACGGACATGCATTCCATGTCGGCGCCAGCATTGTAATTGATACAACGAAGGCAATCAAGTCTCGCGGCCGGCCCGGCACTTTCCCGCCCGGCCGGCCAGGCCGCTCAAGCCTTGTTGCGCGCTTCGATCACTTCCCATTTTTCCAGCGCCGCCAGCAGCGCCGTTTCGATCTCGGCGACGCGGGCGTTCAAGCGCTTGCCTTCGGCCGGGCTCTTCTTGTAAAAGTCGGGATGCGACAGTTGCGCCGCGATCACGGCCTGCTCGTCTTCCAGGCTGGCGATGAGGATGGGTAATTCGTCGAGCTCGCGCTGTTCCTTGTAGCTGAGCTTTTTCTGCTTGGCGGCGGCCGGCTGGGCCGCGGCGGCTTCAACCTTGGCGGCGACCTTGGCCGGCGCGGCCGGCGCGATGGTGCGCACGCGCTCCCAGTCGGTGTAGCCGCCGACGAATTCGCGCCACTTGCCTTCGCCTTCGGAAACGATCACCTGGGTCACGACGTTGTCGAGGAAGGTGCGGTCATGGCTGACCAGGAACACCGTGCCGGTGTAGTCTTCCAGCAACTCTTCGAGCAACTCCAGGGTGTCGATGTCCAGATCGTTGGTCGGTTCATCGAGCACCAGCACATTCGCCGGCTTGGCGAACAGGCGCGCCAGCAGCAAACGGTTGCGCTCGCCGCCCGAGAGCGACTTGACGGGCGAACGGGCCCGTTCCGGCGCGAACAGGAAATCGTTCAGATAGGTCATCACGTGCTTGCGCTGGCCGTTGATCTCGACCCAGTCGCTGCCCGGGGCGATGGTTTCCATCAAATTCGCCTCTTCGTTGAGCTGAGTGCGCATCTGGTCGAAATACGCCACCTGCAGCTTGGTGCCGAGACGGATGGTGCCGGTGTCGGATTGCTCCTGTCCCAGTATCATCTTCAGCAGGGTGGTCTTGCCGGCGCCGTTGGCGCCGATCAAGCCGACCTTGTCGCCGCGCAAGATCGTGCCCGTGAATTCCTTGACGATCACCTTCTCGCCATAGGATTTCGAGACGTTTTCCAGTTCCGCCACGATCTTGCCGGAGCGTTCGCCGGCCGACACGTCGAGCTTGACCTGTCCCTGCTGTTCGCGGCGCACGCTGCGCGTCACGCGCAAGGCTTCCAGGCGCCGCACGCGGCCCTCGTCGCGCACGCGGCGCGCCTTCACGCCCTTGCGTATCCACACTTCTTCCTGGGCCAGGAATTTGTCGAACTTGGCGTTTTCCACCTCTTCGATTTCCAGCTGCTCGCTCTTCCTGACCTGGTAAGCCGTGAAATTGCCCGGATACGAGAGCAGGCGGCCGCGGTCGAGTTC
>DMYQ01000062.1 GCA_003482555.1 Janthinobacterium sp.
AAGCCGCCCCGCCACGCCGGGCCAGGCCCGCTAGCTGCCCTTTCCACATCCCGGTCGCGGTCGGCCTGCTGGGCGCCGACGGCAAGGACATGGCGCTGCGCGTGGACGGCGCGGATGGCGCCACCACGGTGGTGCTGGAATTGACGGAGGCGACGCAAACCTTCCACTTCAAGGGCGTGACGGAAAAGCCGACGCCCTCGCTGCTGCGCGACTTTTCCGCGCCGGTGGTGCTCGAGTACGACTACAGCGACGCCGAACTGCTGCACCTGTTCAGCCACGACAGCGACCCGGTGAACCGCTGGGAAGCGGGGCAGCGCCTGGCCATGGAGCGCCTGCTGACGCTGACGGCGGCCGTCGCCGCCGGCGCTCCGCTGGCGCTGGACGCCACCTTCATCGAGGCCCAGCGCGCGCTGCTGACGGACGCCGCGCTCGACCCGGCCTTCCGCGAGCTGGCCCTGGTGCTGCCGTCGGAAACCATGATCGCCGAGCGCATGGCGGCGGTCGATCCGCAGGCGATCCACAAGGCGCGCCGCTTCATGCGCGGGGCGCTGGCCGCCGCGCTGAAGCCGGAGCTGCTGGCCGAGTACCAGGCCAACCAGACGCCGGGGCCGTACAGCCCGGACGCCCTGTCGGCCGGCAAGCGCGGGCTGAAAAACCTGGCCCTGGCTTACCTCTTGATCGCGCCCGGAGCGGCCGAGCTGAAGCTGGCCCAGCGCCAGTTCGACACGGCCGGCAACATGACCGACCGCGCCGCCGCGCTGGCCGCGCTGATCCATTCCGGCGCGCCCTCGGCCAAGGCTTTGAGCGCGTTCTACCGCGACTTCGAGCAAGAAGCGCTGGTGATCGACAAATGGTTCGCGCTGCAGGCCAGCGCGCCCAGTACCGACGTGGCGGGCGTGCGCGCGCTGATGAAGCACCCGGCCTTCACCTTGAAAAATCCGAACCGGGCGCGCAGCCTGATCTTCAATTTTTGCGCGGGCAACCCCTCGCAATTCCATGCCCCCGACGGCAGCGGTTACGCCTTCTGGGCCGAGCAGGTGGTGGCGCTGGACGCCCTCAACCCGCAAGTGGCGGCGCGGCTGGCGCGCAGCATGGACCGCTGGCGCCGTTACGTGCCGGCGCTGCAAACGCACATGAAGGCGGCGCTGGAAACGGTCGCCGCCGCCAAGCTGTCGAACGATACGCTGGAAGTGATCAGCAAGGCGCTGGCCAACTGAGCGGCCGGCGGCGCCGGGTTCCGGTTTTGAATGTCAATTAAGAATTAAACGAAGATAAAGGGAATTCATGAAACGCATCAGCCTTACGCAATATCTGGTCGAAGAACAACGTTCGCACAACACCATTCCGGCCGAATTGCGCCTGCTGATAGAAGTTGTCGCGCGCGCCTGCAAAACCATCAGCCACTCGGTGGGCAAGGGCGCCCTGGGCGACATTCTGGGTAGCGCGCACACGGAAAATATCCAGGGCGAAGTACAAAAGAAACTCGACGTGATTTCCAATGAAATCCTGCTCGAGGCAAACGAGTGGGGCGGCCACCTGGCGGCGATGGCGTCGGAAGAGATGGAATCGATCCATCCGATCCCGAACCGCTATCCGAAGGGCGAGTACATGCTGCTGTTCGACCCGCTCGACGGCTCCAGCAACATCGACGTCAACGTCTCGATCGGCACCATCTTTTCTGTGCTGAAAGCGCCGGAAGGCATGGGCGAGCCGACCGAGGCGGACTTCATGCAGGCCGGCACCCGCCAAGTGGCGGCCGGCTACGCCGTGTACGGCCCGCAGACGATGCTGGTGCTCACCACCGGCAATGGCGTGAATTGCTTCACCCTGGACCGCGAGATGGGTTCCTGGGTGCTCACGCAAAGCAATATGCAGATTCCGGCCGCGACCCGTGAATTCGCCATCAACGCTTCCAACGCGCGCCACTGGCACGCGCCGGTCAAGCGCTACGTCGACGAACTGCTGGCCGGCACCGACGGCGTGCGCGGCACCGACTTCAATATGCGCTGGGTGGCCTCGATGGTGGCCGACGTGCACCGCATCCTGAACCGCGGCGGCATCTTCATGTATCCGGCCGACGCACGCGACACCTCGATGCCGGGCAAGCTGCGCCTGATGTACGAAGCCAATCCGATGGCCTTCATCGTCGAGCAGGCGGGCGGCGCGGCAACGGACGGCAAGGGTCGCATCCTGGACATCGAGCCGCACAAGCTGCACCAGCGCGTGCCGGTCTTCCTCGGCTCGAAAGATGAAGTGGCGCGCGTCACCAGCTACCACCAGGCTTGATTCGGGGTGTTTTCGCGGGGGCGCGGCGCGCCCTTGCGGCGCCCTTGCAGATAAATGAGAAGAAAAACGCGCGGGCACTAGCAAATTTTACGAATTGTTTGTTAGAATACGCGTCTTCGCCGTTGTAGCTCAGTTGGTAGAGCAGCACATTCGTAATGTGAAGGTCGCCAGTTCGATTCCGGCCAACGGCACCAAGTATTCGCAGTAAAATCAAAGACTTACACGCTTCGGC
>DMYQ01000168.1:0-2983 GCA_003482555.1 Janthinobacterium sp.
AGCTAACCTCCCGAAGCGGGGCGAATTATCGCATGCGGCACATGAATTTGGCAAGGGACTGCGAAAATATTTCGCTTTCCGCCAAAAATACGCGGCCGCCACGCTTTATACGGGCAGCGGCGCCGTCGCGGCACGCCAGATGCAGGCACCCTTGACGGCCTTGTCCAGGCCGGCCAGATTGGCTTCGTGCTCAAGCAACTCCTCGGCCGCCGCCGGCAAGAAGATGATGTCGGCCAACGGCACGTTGTCGAGCGCATCGCCGTCCGCGCTCACTTCGACCTCTTCCTCCATGCTCAGGCTGTTCTGCCCGCGCGTCATCGACAGGTAGACGTCGGCCAGCAGCTCGGCATCGAGCAAGGCGCCGTGCAGCTTGCGGTGCGAGTTCGACACGCCGTAGCGGTCACACAAGGCGTCGAGCGAGTTGCGCTTGCCCGGATGCATTTCCTTGGCTTGCACCAGGGTGTCGATGACGCCGCCGATGTGCTCGCTGAAGGTGGGTAGACTCAAACGCTTGAACTCGGCGTTCAAGAAACCCAGATCGAAGGGCGCGTTGTGGATGATGACTTCGGCGCCCGCCACGTAGGCGCGCAATTCCTCGACGATGGCGGCAAACTTCGGCTTGTCGCTCAGGAATTCGGTGCTCAAGCCGTGGACGGCCAGCGCGCCCTCTTCCGAATCGCGCTCCGGATTGATATAACGATGGAAATTATTACCCGTCAGCATACGGTTGTGCAGCTCGACGCAACCGATTTCGATGACGCGGTCGCCCGTGCGGGGATTCAAGCCCGTGGTTTCAGTATCTAGAACAATTTGGCGCATGGGAAGTGGTCAGCAATGTAATCGGAGGCAAGTCGGGCAGTATAACAGTGCCGCTAGCCAGCGGCCGCCGCCGCGGTGCGGCAACTCGCGCTTCAACGGCGCACGGTCTCGACGCCGCGGTTGGCCAACTGGTCGGCCCGCTCATTGCCGGCGTGGCCGGAATGGCCGCGCACCCAGCGCCACTCCACCTTGTGCACGGCTTGCGCCAGGTCGAGCGCCTGCCACAGGTCGACGTTCTTGACCGGGGCCTTGGCCGCCGTCTTCCAGCCGCGCGCCTTCCAGCCGTGGATCCACTCGCTGATGCCCTTTTGTACGTACTGGCTATCCGTGTACAGCACCACTTCGCAGGGCCGCTTGAGGGCGTTGAGCGATTCGATCACGGCCTGCAATTCCATGCGGTTGTTGGTGGTATTCAATTCGCCGCCGAAAATTTCCTTTTCCGCGCCGTCGTGCACCATCAGCGCGCCCCAGCCGCCCGTGCCCGGGTTGCCCTTGCATGCGCCATCGGCATAAATTTCCACTTTATCCATCTTGCTGTTCCCGCCTTTTATTTGTCACCGGCACGCCCGCGGGGGCCGTGGCCGGTTTTTTAGTCCACGCCGGACCGATCAGACGCATCCCCTTGACGCGCTTGATCGCCTGCACTATATACACGGCGCCAAAATACGGCCACCAGCGCGCGCCCGCCCTGTCCATGAAGGCATAGCGGCGCAACCACTTTTCCGTCTTGCACGCCGGGGCGTAGCAACCGAAATGGCTGCGGCTGACACCCATGTTCAATAATTTTAACCAGTCTTTCATGCGTGGCATAGAAATGAATTCTCCCGCCCGCGGCAGATAACACGACCCCGTCACCCGTCCGGCCGCCTGACGCGCCCCCCACAGGCTGGCCGGATTGAAGCCGCAGACGATCAATTGCCCCTCTGGAATCAGCACGCGCTCGACTTCGCGCAAGACCTGGTGCGGTTCGGCGGCGAACTCTAGCACATGCGGCAAGACCACCAGGTCCAGGCTTTGCGAAGCGAACGGCAATTCGTCGAAATTGAGGATCAGCCGCGAGCGGGCGTCGCCGCCCTCCGCCACCCGCGCCGCCGGCATGCGCGTGTCCGCCAGCCATTTGTTGGGCATGCGGTTGGCCGCCAGCGCGTCGATGTGCGGCATGCCGATCTGCACCGCGTTGTAACCGAAGATATCCGCCGTCAAGGCGTCCAAAGTAGCCTGTTCCCAGGCCCGCACATACACGCCGGCTGGCGTTTGCAGCCAGCCGTCCAGGGCTATAATGGATTTCTCGGATGTTGCACTGTCCATGCCAACCTTTTCTCTCGCCAATGACCACTTCTTCCCAAGCGGCGCCAGCCACGCCGGCCACACCCGATGCGCTGAGCGTCCTCACCGTCCCCGCCTTCGCCGACAACTACCTGTGGCTGATTCACGATGGCAAGCACGCCGTCGCCGTCGACCCCGGCGCCGCCGCGCCCATTCTGGACGCGCTGCGCGCCAACGCCTTGACCCTGAGCGCCATTTTACTCACCCACCACCACGCCGACCATATCGGCGGCGTACCCGAATTGTTACAGCATTATGCGGTACCCGTGTTCGGCCCGCGCAATGAGACTATCACGGCCGTCACGCGCACGCTTGCACAAGGCGATGTCGTGACGCCGCCGGGCCTGGAATTGCAACTGGAAGTGCTGGACGTGCCGGGGCACACCAAGGGCCATATCGCCTATGTGCGGCAAGGCGCTGGCGAGCGTTGGCTGTTTTGCGGGGATACCCTGTTTGCGGGAGGCTGCGGGCGCCTGTTCGAAGGCACGCCCCGGCAAATGGTCGAATCGCTGGGCAAGCTGAGCGCCCTGCCCGACGATACCAAGGTGTTTTGCGCGCATGAATATACGCTGGCGAACCTGCGCTTCGCCGCCACCGTCGAGCCGGACAATCTGGCCTTGAAGGCGAGGATACAGATCGAGACGGACAAGCGCGAGCGGGGCATCCCGACCGTGCCGACGACGATAGGATTGGAAAAGGCCACCAATCCCTTCTTGCGCTACCGCGAGGCGTCTATCGTCGAGCAACTCGTAGTGGCCGGCAAGCTGGCGCCGGGCCAGCCGGCCGTGGCCGCCTTCGCCGCCCTGCGCGAGTGGAAAAACACCTTTTAAATCAAGGC
>DMYQ01000168.1:3061-3678 GCA_003482555.1 Janthinobacterium sp.
CCTCAAATCTCTTCGTAGAGCGGCAAGGTCAGGAATTCGGCGAAGGAATCCGAGGTCGACATTTCTTCGAAGATCAGGGCCGCGCGCGGATAACTGGCGCTGTCGCCGTTAGGCGCCACCTGCTGCACCTTGGCCAGCTCTTCCGGGATCATCGCGCGCACCATGTCGGCCGTGACCTTGCGGCCATCTTCCAGCACACCCTTGTCGGAACGTATCCACTGCCACACTTGCGAGCGGCTGATTTCCGCCGTCGCCGCGTCTTCCATCAGATTATGGATGGGGACGCAACCATTGCCCGTCAACCAGCTGCCCAGGTAGTGGATGCCGACGTTGATGTTGTAGCGCAAGCCCGCTTCCGTGATCGGCGCTTCCGGCTGGAAATTCAGCAAGTCGGCCACCGATACCTCGATGTCGGGACGCTGCTTGTCGATCTGGTTCGGCTTGTCGCCCAGCACTTTCGTAAATTCCGTCATGGCCAGTTCGACCAGGCCCGGATGGGCAACCCAGCCGCCGTCGTAGCCGTCGCTGGCATCGCGCGCCTTGTCGGTGCGCACGCCGCCCATGGCGATATCGTTCTTTTCCGGATCGTTCTTGATCGGGATCAGGGCCGCCATGCC
>DMYQ01000168.1:3836-4347 GCA_003482555.1 Janthinobacterium sp.
TTCAGCAGCAGCAAGGCGTAGGCGCGCATGAAGGGCGCCGTCATCGTCACCTTGGCGCGGTCGGCCAGGCAGAAATCCTTGTCGAGCTTGAATTTCTTGATGCACGAAAAGATGTAATCCCAGCGGCCGGCGTTCAAGCCCGAGCTGTGTTCTTTCAGTTCGTACAGGATTTCATCCATTTCAAAGGCGGCCAGGATGGTTTCGATCAGCACGGTGGCCTTGATCGTACCTTGTGGCAAGCCCAGCTCTTCCTGCGTCATCACGAAGATGTCGTTCCACAGGCGCGCTTCCAGATGCGATTCCATCTTCGGCAGGTAAAAGTAAGGGCCGGCGCCGCGCGCCAATTGTTCCTTGGCGTTATGGAACATGAACAGCGCGAAATCGAAAATGCCGCCGGAAATGCGCTGGCCGTCGACCAGCACGTGTTTTTCATCGAGGTGCCAGCCGCGCGGACGCACCACCAGGGTGGCAATCTTGTCGTTGAGCTTGTAGGACTTGCCGTTTTGCTCCA
>DMYQ01000168.1:4471-16710 GCA_003482555.1 Janthinobacterium sp.
GGCGTGTTCGAATCTTCGAAGTCCGTCATGTAACTGTCGGCGCCCGAGTTGAAGGCGTTGATGACCATCTTGCGCTCGACCGGGCCGGTGATTTCCACGCGGCGGCATTCCAGCGCGGCCGGGATCGGTGCGATCTTCCAGTCGCCGGCGCGGATGTGCGCGGTTTCGGCCAGGAAATCGGGACGCTCGCCCGCGTCCAGGCGCGCGGCGCGCTCCACGCGGGCGGCCAGCAAGGCTTGACGGCGCGGCTCGAAGGCGCGCGTCAATCGGGCGACCAGGGCCAGCGCTTCCGGCGTCAAGACCCGCTCGTAGCCGGGCTGCATCTGGCCCGAGATATGCATACCTGCAGGAGTGGCGATGGTGGACTGTGTCATGAAAATCTCCGCTAATGAAAAAAATAAAGTACCACTAAAAAATACAAAAATACGCCGCGACGCGACAGCATGAAAAAGTATAAGCGAGTACAGGCGACTTGGCGTTTTATATGTCTTACAGTATATTCACTATAAAGTAAGCAAACGAGACTAAAAATCACTTCATCTATGCATTTTTATCACAAGTGACACCATGGGCCAATTCAGACAAATCTCCACCTTCGTCGAAGTCGTCGCCCGCGGCAGCCTGTCGGCGGCGGCCCGGGCCGAGGGCATCGCCCCCGCCATGATAGGGCGGCGCCTGGACGCCCTCGAGCAGCGCCTGGGCGTCAAGTTGCTGCAACGCACCACCCGCAAGCTGGCCCTGACCAACGAGGGCGCCGCCTTTCTGGAAGATTGCCAGCGCATCTTGGGCGAGCTGGAGGACGCCGAGGCGGCCGTGGCCGAACGCAGCATCAAGGCCAGCGGCCATTTGCTGATCTCGGCGCCGGCCGGCTTTGGCCGCCAGCATGTGGCGCCGCTGCTGCCCTCCTTCGTTGCCGAGCACCGCGACGTCACCGTCGCGCTGAATTTGAACGACCGCATCGTCGACCTGATCGGCGAAGGCGTCGACGTCGCCATCCGCATCGCCAGCCTGGAGGATTCCAACCTGGTCAGCGCCAAGCTGGCCGACAACCAGCGCGTGCTGGTCGGCGCGCCAGCCTATCTGAAACGCCACGGCTCCCCGCTCACCCTGGCCGAATTGAGCAAGCACAATTGCCTGGCGATCAGCAGCGAAGGCAGCCAGCGCGGTTGGACTTTCCGCGAAAACGGCAAGAATGTCACCCTGAAAGTGTCGGGCAATATGGTGTGCAACGACGGCGCCGTGCTGCACGACTGGGCTTTGGCCGGCAAGGGACTGGCATGGCGCTCGATGTGGGAAGTGGGCGCCGAAATTGAATCAGGACAATTGGTGACGGTGCTGGACCAGTTTGCCGCGCCCGGCAACGATATTTACGCCGTGTTCGCCCAGCGCCGTCATCTGCCGCTGCGCATACGCGCCTTTGTCGATTTTTTACGGCGCAGCTATGCGCAGGCCGACTACTGGCGCAGTCGCGGCATGGAGTAAACGGCGGCAAGGAGCATGCAAACGGGCAAAAAAATGCGGAAAACGGAAGGGAAAACAGGGGAAACCGTACCCGGCACGGAAAGCAGGCGAAAAAAAATCCTCGGAGACCGAGGATTTTTCTATTTCGTTTGATTCAGCGTATTAGATTGGCTGAATGTTCGAAGCTTGCTTGCCTTTAGGGCCAGCGGTCACTTCAAAAGAAACACGTTGGTTCTCTTGCAGGGACTTGAAACCGTTCGACTGAATCGCCGAGAAGTGAGCGAACAGATCTTCGCCGCCTTCATCAGGAGTGATAAAGCCGAAACCCTTCGAATCATTGAACCATTTTACGATGCCAGTTGCCATTACAATTCCTATTTCAGTTAAGTTGGGCTTACGCCCGTTAGATCGTTTGAAGCAAGAAAGAAATGACAGACAAACTGCACAACTACCTCGAATCCAACGATTGCCTATTATACCCAATAAACCAGAAGATTACACCCTCACGCAAAATAAATTTGCGATGGTCGCAATGTTGGCGCTCTACCCCCACTGCAACGCGCTGTTTCATCGGTATAAAGTCACTATAGCCAAGGCCGGCAAGCCGCGCCTTGATAAAGGTCAAACGCGCAAAATACCCGTTTTCATGGGGCCGGACCGGCTTTCGGGTCGCGCCCGGCCCAGTCCAGCAGTGTCGCTACTTGCGCACCGAGCGCCTGCCCTTGCGCCACGTCGATCGCGACGCCATCTATCAGCGCCCGCAGCAAGTGTTCCAGGCGCCGGCATTCCCCTCCCAGCACGCCGAAGCCGAAGGTGCCGCCGGTGCCGGCCACCGCGTGCAGGGCCCGGTGCAGCGCGAGCGTCGGCGCCGCCGCCCATGCGCCGGACCGGCACTCCGCCAGCGCGGCCGCGATCGCGCCCAGCAAGTCCGGCACGGTGACCGCGTATTTCTCGCTGATCGCGCGCAAGCGGGCGTGGAAGTCGGGATCGACCAGGGTGGCCATGGCTTCGCCTTATTTGGTGCCGAAGATGCGGTCGCCGGCATCGCCCAGGCCCGGCACGATGTAGGCATGCTCGTCCAGGTGGGAGTCGAGCGAGGCGGCGTACATCTTGACGTTCGGATGGGCGTTCTGGAACACGGTCACGCCTTCGGGCGCGGCCACCAGGGCCAGGAAAATGATTTGTTCGTCGCTCACGCCGCGCTTTTTCAACACGTCCACCGCGTGCACGGCCGAATTGCCGGTCGCCACCATCGGGTCGCACAAGATAAAGGTGCGCTCGCTGGGATCCGGCAGGCGCACCAGGTATTCCACCGGCAAATGCGTGACCGGGTCGCGGTAGACGCCGATGTGGCCCACCCGCGCCGACGGCACCAGGTTGAGCAAGCCGTCGCTCATGCCTATGCCGGCGCGCAAGATGGGGACGATGGCCAGTTTTTTGCCGGCGATGACGGGCGCGTCTATCGTCACGAGCGGGGTCTGGATGGGGCGCGTCGTCAGCGGCAGGTCGCGCGTGATTTCGTAACCCATCAGCAGGGTGATTTCCTTGAGCAGTTCGCGGAAGGTGCGCGTCGACGTGTCGTGCTCGCGCATGTGGCTCAGCTTGTGCTGAATCAGCGGGTGATCGGTGATGAAGAGATTGGGAAAGCGCGGATCTTGTTTCATGTGCTGGTGCTCTTTTCTATGGAAGGACGGCGCCGCCGCGCCCGTCGCGCTCGTTATCGGGGATATATCTATATGTTATATCTCGCATTATCCCAGCCATCGCGCCGCGCTGTATCATGTTCCGCAAAATAATTTCCCTCTCACGGCAAAAACATCTCCACCGCCTGGTCGGCCAGTTGATCCAGGGTGCAACCCTTGCCCGGCTTGTACCACTGCACCGTGAAGTTGATCGCCCCCATCAGCAGCAGGCGCGCCACCTTGCTGTCGCTCTTGATCAAGCCGGCCTGTTTCAGCTCGCCGATCACGCTCTGCCACAACTGGTCGTAGCGGTCGCGCAGCGCGACGATGTCGGCCCGCAGCGCGTCGCTCAGGGAACGCCAGTCGTACAGTAGCACGGGAATGAAATCGTGGCCCTCGGCGAGCACTGTTTCCAGGTGCGCGCGCACCAGGGCGCGGAACTTGGCGCGCGGCGCCAGATCGCCGACGACGATCGCTTCCACCGCCGGCAGGCAAGCCAGCAAGCCCTCTTCCATCACCGCCGCCAGGATCTCTTGCTTGCTCTTGAAATGATAAAAGGGACTGCCGGAACGCATGCCGACGGCGTCGGCGATGTCGCGGATGGTGGTGCCGTCGTAGCCGCGGTCGCGAAACAGGCGCGCCGCCGTGCGTATCAGGTCGCTGCGCCGGTTGCCGTCCGCGACGGTCACATTGGATATGCTCATGCCGCTATCTTAAAGCACGGGCCAGTATCGCGCGACAATCGACGCCGGCCGGCATGCGTCCATAGGCGCCGCCCAGGCCGCCACCCTCGTGCGCCAGGCGCGAGAGCGCGAAAGCGTCGCCCACGCAGGCCGGCGCGTGGCGCAGCAACAGCGCCGCCTGCACCGCCAGCACGATGCGCTCGGCCAGCAGGCGGGCGCCGTACTGCCTGGCTTCATCGCTCTGCTCGGCCGCTCCCCGCGCCAGGTCGTCCAGCAGGGCCGCGGCGTAGGCATTGAAGTGGACGTTGGCGTCGCCGGCCAGCGCCAGCTCTTGCGCCAGCGCTTCCCGCGCCTTTGGTGTCTTGCCCAGCGCGCGCAGCAAGTCCAGGCACATCACGTTGCCCGAACCTTCCCAGATCGAGTTGACGGGAAATTCGCGGTACAGCCGCGCCAGCGGGCCATCCTCGACATAGCCGCCGCCGCCCATCACTTCCATCGCCTCGGCGCCGAAGCCGGGGCCGCGCTTGCAGATCCAGTATTTGCCGGCCGGCGTCAGCACCCGCGCCAGCATGGCTTGAAACGGGTCGGCGCCCTCGTCGAAGCAGCGCGCCAGGCGCAGCGCGAAGGCGGTCGCCGCCTCCGATTCCAGCGCCAGGTCGGCCAGTACGTTTTGCATCAAGGGCTGCTCGGCCAGCGGGCGGCCGAAGGCGCTGCGCGCGCGCGCGTGGTGCAGCGCATGCGTCAGCGCCGCGCGCATGATGGCGGCGCTGCCGAGGACGCAATCGAGGCGGGTGTGACTGCCCATTTCCAGGATGGTCGGGATGCCGCGCCCGGGCTGGCCGATCAGCCAGGCGTAGGCGCCCGTGAATTCCACTTCCGAGGAAGCGTTCGAGCGGTTGCCCAGCTTGTCCTTCAGGCGCTGCACGCGGATCTGGTTGCGGCTGCCGTCCGGCAGGTAGCGCGGCAGGAAAAAGCAGGACAGGCCGACCTCACCGCCCTCCCCGTCCCCGCTCTGGGCCAGGATCAGGTGGGCGTCGCTTTGCGGCACCGAAAAAAACCATTTGTGGCCGACGACGCGGTGCAGGCCAGGCGCTTCTTCGGCGCCGAACAGGCGCGCCGCTTCGGCCGCCGGCACCGGCTCGGCGCGCGTGGTATTGCTGCGCACATCGGTGCCGCCCTGCTTTTCCGTCATGCCCATGCCGACCAGGGCGCCGTCCTTTTGCGCGACCGGCAAGGAGCGCGGATCGTAGCGCCGCGCCAGGATCTTCGGCAGCCAGCGCGCCGCGATGGCGGGCGCCTGGCGCAGCGCCGGCACCGAGGCGAAGGTCATCGTGACGGGGCATTGGGAACCGTTTTCCAGCTGGCCGAACAGGATGTACCGGGCCGCCCGCGCCACTTGCGCCCCGCCCCCCAGCGGCGCGCCTTGCGCGTCCCACGGCGAGGCGTGCGCGCCCGCTTCGATCAGCAAAGTCATCAACTGGTGCCAGGCCGGGTGGAATTCGACTTCGTCGATGCGCTTGCCGGCGCGGTCGAAATTGTGCAGGCGCGGCCCGTGCACATTCGCCAGGCGCGCCAGTTCCTGGGTCTCGGCCCGGCCCAGCTTTTCGCCCAGCGCGTGCAAGCTGTCCGCCGCCGCGCCGCCGCCCTCGCGCCGCAGCGCTTCCTGCAGCGCCAGGTCGCAGTCGAACAGGTTGACGTTCTCGAATGGCGGCGCCTGATTGAATACTTCGTGGGTGTCGAACTGGTTCATGCCGGCTCTCCTGTGAGTTCGGTGGTGTATTTTTTGCGGGGGAAAATGCCCATGCTCTTGGCGATGATGCCCAGCATGACTTCGTCGGCGCCGCCGGCGATCGAGGCCAGGCGGCCGTCGCGGAACAGGCGCGCGATCCGGTTCTCCCAGCTGTAACCCATGCCGCCCCAGAATTGCAGGCAGCCGTCGGGCACCAGGCGCAGCAGGCGGCCCGCCTTCAGCTTGGCCATCGAAGCGAGTTCCGTCACGTCCGCGCCACCCACGTACAACTCGCCGGCCCGGTAAGTGAGCGCGCGCAGGCTCTCGACTTCCGTCTTCCATTCCGCCAGCTTGAAGTAGACGTGCTGATTGTCGAGCAGGCGGCCGCCGAACAGCGGCCGTTCGCGCGCCCAGCCTATGGTCAGCTCGATGCAATCGCTCAGGCTTTGCAGCGCGTTTGCCGCCGCCCACAGGCGCTCTTCCTGGAATTGCAGCATCTGGTAGCTGAAGCCCATGCCCTCCTCGCCGATCGCGTAATGGCGCGGCACCCGCACCTGGTCGAAGTGGATCAGGCCCGTGTCCGAGGAATGCATGCCGATCTTGCGGATCGGCTTGCCCAGGGAAATGCCAGGCGTGTCCATCGGCACCATGATCAGGGTCTTGTTCTTGTGCGGGGCGCCGTCCGAGGTGTTGGCCAGCAGGCAGATCCAGTCCGCCTGCAGACTGTTCGTGATCCACATCTTGCTGCCGTCGATGATGTAGTCGCCGCCATCCTTGCGCGCCCGGGTGCGGATCGCCGCCACGTCCGAGCCGGCCGCCGCCTCCGACACGCCGACGCAGCCGACCACGTCGCCGGCGATGGCGGGCGCGAGGAACTGGCGCCGCAGCGCGTCCGAGCCGAAGCGCGCCAGCGCCGGCGTGGCCATGTCGGTGTGGACGCCGATCGCCATCGGGATGCCGCCGCAATCGACGTGGCCCAGGGTTTCGGCCATCGCCATGGAAAACGAATAGTCCAGGCCCAGGCCGCCGAATTCGACCGGCTTGGTCAAACCCAGCAGCCCCAGATCGCCAAGCTTCTTGAACACGGCGTGGGCCGGGAAGATGCCCGCCTCTTCCCACTCGTCGACGTGGGGATTGATTTCAGCGTCGATGAAGCGGCGCAGGGTGCGCTGCAATTGCTGATGTTCGTGGCTGTGGAACATGAAACCCTCCGGTGTAATTGTGCCGCCAGGCGCAAGCGCTGGACACAGACTAGCGCAAACGAAAGAGCGAAGCAAGCAGTTGCTTTGTTGAGATTATCGCACTACCATGGCAGCCATTGTTTCAAGGAGATTGCAATGAGCGAGGCATATTTGTACGAGGCGCTACGCACCCCGCGCGGCAAGGGCAAGCAGGACGGCAGCCTGCACAGCGTGAAACCGATCACCTTGCTGGCCGGTCTGATGCGGGAAATGCAGAGTCGCCACGGCATCGATACGGGGCTGATCGACGACGTCGTGCTCGGTTGCGTCACGCCGGTCGGCGACCAGGGCGCCTGCATCGCCAAGACGGCGGCGCTGACGGCCGGCTGGGACTGGCGCGTGGCGGGCGTGCAGTTGAACCGCTTTTGCGCCTCCGGCCTGGAAGCGGTCAACCTGGCGGCGCAAAAAGTGCGCTCCGGCTGGGAAGATCTGGTGGTGGCCGGCGGCGTCGAATCGATGTCGCGCGTGCCCATGGGTTCCGACGGCGGCGCCTGGGCGCTCGATCCCGAGACCAGCTTCACCACCGACTTCCTGCCGCAGGGCATAGGCGCCGACCTGATCGCTACCCTGGACGGTTACAGCCGCGACGACGTCGACGCCTACGCCCTGCGCTCGCAGCAAAAGGCGGCCGCCGCGCGCGCCGCCGGCCGCTTTGCCTCGCTGGTCGCGGTGCGCGACGCCAGCGGCGTCACCATCCTCGAACAGGATGAATTCATCAAGCCGCAAACCACCCTGGCCACCCTCGGCGGTCTAAAAGCGTCCTTTGAAATGCACGGCAAGATGGGCTTCGACAGCCTGGCCCTGCGCAAATACCCGCAACTGGAGCGCATCGAACACGTCCATACCGCCGGCAACTCGTCGGGCATCGTCGACGGCGCCGCCCTGGCCCTGATCGGCAGCCTGGCCATGGGCCAGCGCCTGGGCCTGCGCCCGCGCGCCCGCATCGTCGCCTGCGCCGTCACCGGCACCGACCCCACCATCATGCTGACCGGCCCGGCGCCCGCCAGCCGCAAGGCGCTGGCCAAGGCCGGCTTGAGCGTGGACGACATCGACCTGTTTGAAGTGAACGAAGCGTTCGCCTCGGTGGTGCTGCGCTTCATGCGCGAGATGAAGGTGCCGGAAGAAAAAGTCAACGTCAACGGCGGCTCGATCGCACTCGGCCACCCGCTAGGCGCGACCGGCTGCATGCTGCTCGGCACCCTGATCGACGAACTCGAGGCGCGCCAGCTGAAACGCGGCCTGATCACCCTGTGCGTCGGCGGCGGCATGGGCATCGCCACCATCGTCGAACGGCTCTGAGCCGCCCCACTCCATGAATCTGTCAGGATGACTCCCATGATCCATTACCACACCAGCGAGCGGCGCGTCGTCACCCTGCGGATCGACGCGGGCGCCGTCAATCCGCTCAGCCACCTGTTCCAGCGCGAACTCGAAGCCCAGCTCGTCAAGCTCGAAGCGCAGGGCGGGCAACTGGCCGGCGTCGTCGTCCGCTTCGACAAGCCGGCCCCGGCCGGCGAACACGAATTCGATCATTTGCTCGCCCTCACGCCCGACCAGGCCGGCGCCTGCATGCGCACGCTGGGCGCCTACCAGGGCTTGCTGCGCCGCCTGGAATTGCTGGGCGCGCCGGTCGTCGCGGCCCTGAGCGGCGCCGTCGAAGGCCACGCCCTGGGACTGGCGCTGGCTTGCCCGCGCCGTCTGGCGCTGGCCGACGTCGTGCTGCGCATGCCGCAGGTGAGCCAGGGCCTGGTGCCGTCCGGCGGCGCCCTGGCGCGCGCCGTGCGCGCCAGCGGCCTGCAGGCGGCGCTGCCGCTGTTGATGGACGGCCTGCCCCTGGACGCGGCGCAGGCGCTGCAGGCCGGCCTGCTGCACGCCATCGCCGCCGACGAAGACGCGCTGGCGCAATTGGCGCAGGGCGCCATCGAAACCCGGCCCGCGCCGCGCCAACCCTGGGACCAGGCGCAATACCGGATGCCGGGCGGCGCGCCGTCGGCGCCGCAACTGCAAACCCTGCTGCAGGTGGCGCCGGCCATGCTGCGCCAGAAAACCGGCGGCCACTACCCGGCCCCGGAAGCCATCTTGTGCGCCATGGTCGAAGGGGCCCAGGTCGACTTCGCCAGCGCATTGCTGATCGAGAGCCGCTATTTCTGCCAGGTCGCCACCGGCGCCGTGGCCAAGAACCTGATGCGGCTGAAGCGCCAACAACGCCTCCTGCCAGCGCCGCAAGCGGGGCCATTTTGCGCCGCCCTGCTGGCCGCCTATCACGCCGAAGCCCGCTTGCTGGCGGCCGAGGGGCTGGCGCCGGCGCTGATCGCCAACGCTGCGGGCGCGGCCGGCATGCGCCTGGCGCCGGCACTGGCGGCGACGCCAGACGCGGGCGGGCATGGCACGGAGGGCGCGGCGGCTCCGGTGACCGCGGCGGCTCCGGCGGCCCTGGCCGACGCCGGCACGCGCCTGCTGCAGATACAGTGCATGGCGGCGCTGGCGGCACTGGAAAGCGGCGCCGTCGCCAGCGCCGCCCAGGCCGACCTGGCTTCGATCGCGCTGTGCGGCTTCCCCTCCTTTTGCGGCGGCGTCATCGGCCTGATCGGACATCTGGGCGAAGCCGCTTTCGAAACGCGCGCCAACGCCCTGGCCGCCGCCCACGGGACGCGCTTCAAGCTGCCGTCGGCGTGGCGCGCGCTGGCGCGCACGGGCGAATCCCTGTAGCCGAATACGGGCACGGGGTGCTTGCCCAAGCGCCCCGCGCCCGGGTTGGGGATCCCCGTCCCCGCTCCCGCCCCCGTTATCCAACTGCCCCCGCGGCGGGAAATCCCGTCAGCCGGCCCCTGCCCTGTTTTGGCGGGCGCGCCAAGTCTTATTTTCACTAGCTGCACCGACGTTGCTATTTTTCATGTATTTGCCCCCTTTTCAGTGATACATTTCGTTCTGGATAGGCCCTGCCAGACGCGGGGGGCACTTTCCGGGCCTACGAATTTCGTAGAAATTCTGACATGCATGCAAAGAACACATCGACACAATGCATTCCAGCCCCCCCTCGATTGCCGACGGCGCGCCGCGCGACGAACTAGACACGCTCATGGAAGAAGCGGGCGATGTCGTGTTCCGCCTCGACGGCGAAGGCCGCATCCTGTTCGCCAGCAAGCGCGCGCTGGCGCTGATCGCTCCGGCGGCCGGGCTGCGCGGCTTGCCCTTCGCGGGCTTGACCGGACCCGACTTCCAGCAGCCTGTGAGCGCGGCGCTGCAGGCGGCCGGGCAGGCGCCGGCCAGGCTCGAGCTGCGCCTCAAGACGCCGGAGCGGGAAGTCTGGTTCGCGCTGCGCCTGGCCACCTACCGTAACCAGAGCGGCCAGCCGGAAATGCTGGTGGTGGGCAGCGACACCTCGGCCCAGCACGCCACGCAAGAGCGCCTGCGCCACATGGCCACCCACGACGCCCTGACCGAACTGCCGAACCGCCTGCTGCTGTCGGACCGCATCCGCATGGTGATCGCCCAGGCCAGCCGCTCCGGCCAGGGCTTCGCCGTCGCCACCGTCGGCCTGGACGACTTCAAGAAGGTAAACGACGGCCTCGGCCACCCGATCGGCGACGCCGTGCTGCGCATGGCGGCCGCGCGCCTGCGCAAGACCCTGCGCGACAGCGACACCCTGGCGCGCGTGGGCGGCGACGAATTCGTCGCCGTGCTGCCCGGCACCGCCAGCGAAGCGCAGATCAAGCTCGTCACCGGACGCCTGCTCGCCGCCCTGCAACTGCCCTTCGAAGTCGAGGGCCACACCATCCATGTCGGCGCCTCGGTCGGCGTGTCGATCTATCCGCAGCACGCCGAGGACGAGATCGGCCTGGTGGCCCTGGCCGACGCCGCCATGTCGCGCGTCAAGGAAACGGGCAAGGCGCGCTGCCTGGTGTACAGCCCGCGCATGGCCGGCCCGCCCGAGCACGACATCTCGCTCGAGGCGGCCATGTTCCAGAGCGTGCGCGACGGCGAATTCCTGCTCTATTACCAGCCCATCGTGGACGCCCGCACGCGCCAGATCCAGGGCTTCGAAGCGCTGATGCGCTGGAAGCACCCGACCCTGGGCATGGTGCCGCCGACGCGCTTCATCCCCATCGCCGAGACCAATGGCCTGATCAATCTGCTCGGCTCCTGGGCCCTGAAGGCGGCCTGCGTCCAGCTCAAGCACTTCGAGGGCGTGGCCAGGCGCCCCCTGTACATCTCCGTCAACATCAGCCCGCGGCAATTTCGCAACGATCAATTCCTTGCCATCCTCGACGAAGCGCTGGCGTTTTCCGGCCTGCCCGGCGAGCGCCTGGTGCTGGAAATTACGGAAGGCACCCTGATGCTCGACCCGGCCCACGCCGAAACCATCCTCACCCGGATGGCCGAGCGCAAGGCCCGCATCGCCATCGACGACTTCGGCACCGGCTATTCCTCGCTGGCCTACCTGAAGCGTTTTCCGATTTCCGTGCTCAAGATCGACCGCGCCTTCGTCAAGGACTTGCCCGAATCGCAAAAGGACGGCGCCATCTGCAACGCCGTGCTCGACCTGGCCAAGCACCTGGACCTGTCGGTGGTGGCCGAAGGCGTCGAGACCGAGGCCCAGATGCGCTTCCTGGCCTCGCGCGGTTGCCAGTACATCCAGGGCTACTTGACCGGCAAGCCGATGCCGGCCCACGTCGCCCTGGCCGCGCTCAAGGAGAGCACCCATGCCGCCGTTCTGCCCGACGAGCTGAGACTGGGGGCGCAATGAGCGCGGCCACTTTCACGCCGCGGACGCGGCAGGGCAAGGAAACGCTGGAATTGCTGTGGGCGCGCATCCGCCAGCAGGGCGACATGCCGGGCTTCGCGAAAGCCATCGGCGCCATCCTGGGCGCCATGCGCGGCGAGGAGGACGGCGAATTCGACATGACGCAAACGGTGCTGTCGGACCCGGTGCTCACGCAAAAGGTGCTGCGCCTGGCCAACAGCGGCATGTACGCGGCCTTCGGGCAAGGCGTCAACACGGTCTCGAAAGCCGTGCTGGTGCTGGGCGTGGACGCCATCGGCCACCTGGCCCTGGGCTTGAAACTGATAGAGGAACTCTCGAGCCTGTCGCCGGACTCGGTGAGCGCCCACGTCGAGATGGAAAAGGCGGTGCTGGCCGGCATGGTGGCGCAGCAGGTGGCCACCAAGGCCGACAGCCAGAACGTCGAACAGGCCGTGGTGTGCTCGATGCTGCACACCCTGGGCCGCATGATGCTGACGTTTTACATGAGCGACCTGTGGGCCCGCCTGCAGGCGCACGGCGGGCCCGGCAACGAAGCCGCCGCCGCGCCCGACATACTCGGCCTGGCGCTCGAGGAAATCGGCTACGCCACGGCGGCCCACTGGGGCTTGCCGCGCCACTTGATCGAAGGCATGCGCCCGCTCGATCCGCCCGCCGCCGGAGCCGACGCCGCCGCCGCCG
>DMYQ01000168.1:16838-17689 GCA_003482555.1 Janthinobacterium sp.
CGCCGCCGCCGCCGGGACAATTCTGAGCCCGGGCGACAGGATGGCCGGCCTGTGCACGCTGGCCTCGCGCTGCGCCGATGCCCTGTGGCACGACGACGCCGACGGCGCGGCCGCCGTGCATACCTTGACCGCGGCCTATGCCGGCATGCTGGGCGTGGCGCCCGATGAGTTGCAAGCCGCGATCGAGCAAGCCAAAGTGGTGGCGGCGGACGACCTCTCGCTCGCGCCCCTGTCGAAGCCGGCCGAGCGGCGCGCCAGGGCACTGGCGACGACGCGCGTGCGCGCCGAGGGCAAGCGCATCCTGGTCAAAGGCCTGGACGAAATGCGAGGCGCGCTCGACACGGCCAGCCCCGGCCAGATGGTGGCGATGGCGCTGGAAACCCTGTACCGCGGCTTCGACTTTTCGCGCGCCGTGGCCTTCGTGCGCAATCACAAGGAACACAAATACGCGGCCCGCGTCAGCCTGGGCGCCGACGTCAGGCGCTTGCACGCGCAGATGGAATTCGACGACGCCTACGCCCCGAACGTCTTCCACGCCGCCCTCAATAGCGACCGCGTGATCTTCATCGAAAACGCCAGGGATCCGAAGTTCGCCGCCAAGTTGCCGCTCTGGTGGAAAGCCACCCTGTCGGACGCGCGCAGCTTCGTGATCTTGCCGCTGTCTTCGAACGGCCGGCCGACGGGCTTCATCTACGGCGACTGGGACGACAGCTTCCCGGCCATCGCGCTCGATCAGTCCGAGTTCACGCTGATCAACGATATCCGCGCCGTGCTGGTCAAGTCCGTCGACATGCGGCACCGTCGGGAAGTGGTCGCCAACAAGGTCGCCTGATCCCTTGCCGGCTTGCCGC
>DMYQ01000168.1:17782-19944 GCA_003482555.1 Janthinobacterium sp.
CCGGCTTGCCGCGCCGGCTTGCCACACCGGTTTCTCCCCGACAGCGTCTCCCGCGCCAACGTGTCCGCGCCGGGGGCGTCCCCGTTTTGACAGCCGGAATTGCGTTATGATGACGCTCCAATAAGCTTTTCAAAAATTCCAGCTTGCTCTAGAACCCATACGATGTCATCTCTCAAATTTTTAGCCTGGTTTTTGCTCAATACGGCCGTTCCCCTGCTGGCGCCCATCGCCTTGCTGCCCTTGCTCGGCGTGAGCAAAACCTACCGCGGCAAGGTCAAAATCGTCATCATGCGTTCCCTCCAGGAAGGGCAACTTTTCTGGACCGTGATCGCCATGTGCGCGGCGGCCTGCTACGAGGCGGCCGGCCACCTGGAAGAACTGTCCGGCCAGGCCGGGGCGCAGTCCGGCGCGACGGTCGCCTGGATCGCCATCGGCTGGCATGTCGTCATCATCATCGCCTCTTCGGTGCTGGTCTTGCTCGGCACCATGGATGCCATCAATGAAGCGCCGCCCGCCACCGCGGCGGAAAAGCTTGACGCCCCGCAAACGGATGCGGCCGCGCCCATGATTATGGTAGTATCTGTATGGATGTCGGCCGTCAGCGCCATCTCGTTCGGAGCGACCCACCTCTGGGCCAGTTAGACAACATAGTGGGTGCGCTGACAAGGAGCAAGCCATGACCAGGATCATTCAATACGTTTCGCAACCGGCAGCCCGCGACCGCGTCATCAAGTACATCGGCTTTTTCAGTGTCGTGGGCGCCGTCATCGTATCGGCCATACTCTTGATCGCCACGTTTACACGATAAGCCCGCACGCACGACCATCCCATCCAAGCTGCCGCATTCCGCAGGCTTGCTCAGCCTGCCGTATAAGCCCTGCACATCCGTTTTCCCTGCACGACCATCCCTTCCATTACCCCGACGGCAATTGCGCCGCGCCTTGGTCCGCCTGTGTATCCCGGTGTTTCCCGGTGTTCCCCCATCGCACTACTGCACGATATATAACTTCTTCGTTGACCTGAATCCACCTGGGCGCCACACTGAGATGTTGCTCGTCGCCAACAGTACGCTGCGCCGTCACACCTTCCGCGCCCCATTTAACTCATTGAGTCGTAAGTCGCCCTTCATGACGACTCTTAAAGGCACGACCATGCGATTCAAACTAGCTCTCTCTTTTTGCTGCGCGATATTCTCCAATCTCGCCGCCGCCGGCCCGGCCGCTCCCGCCGCCGATATCGTCATCGGCCAGTCGGCGCCGCTCACCGGCGGCAACGCCAGGACACTGGTGGAAAAAACACTGCGCTGGCCCTGTTCGGCTTCGCCTCGTCCACGCACAGCATTCCCGCGATGCCGGTCGTGCAGGGCGCCAAGGTGCCCTTCTTTGCGCGCTTCACCGGCGCCGACGCGATCCGCAAACAAAACGATTATGTGTATACGATACGCGCCACCTATGCCGACGAAATCGAAAAACTGATCGGTTTCTGGGGCCCGCTGGGCATGACGCGGGTGGCCGTTTTGCACTACGACGATGAAGTCGGCAAGCAGAACTTCCAGACGGCGGCCAAGTCGCTCGATCAGTTCAAGTCACAGCCGATCTCCATCGCCATCAAGCGCAACGTCGACATCAGCGATGCCGATGTCGAAAGCATCATCAAGGCCGATCCGAAAATCATCCTGGTCACCACTTTGTACGCGCCGCTGGCGCAAATGCAGAAAAAAATCAAAAAACTGAACAAGCACTATCTGGTCACCTCGCTATCCTTCGCTGGCGCCTCGCAAATTGCCAAGGAGCTCGGGGAATCCGCGGCCGGGATCACGGTGGCGCTGACGGTTCCCTTGCCGGGCGACTACAACGCCGCGGTCGTTGCCGAGTGCCGCGATGCCTGCGCCGCCTCCGGCCACTCCGGCGAAGTGACGGTCACAGCGCTGGAAGCGTATATCGCAGCCAGGGTGCTGGTCGAGGGCATCAAGCGGGCCGGACACGATGTGAGCCGCGAATCCCTGCAAAAATCGCTGTCGGCGCTCACCCGCGTCGACGTCGGCGGCTTTGTCGTGCAATTCAAACCGGGCTTCCGGCATGGCGGCAAATATGTCGATATCGCCGTCATTACCCGCAGCGGCAGGCTGCAGTCCTGAGCCATCGGCCGCGCTCCAGCTCGGG
>DMYQ01000168.1:20140-20564 GCA_003482555.1 Janthinobacterium sp.
ACTTATTCCACCCTCACACCAGTTTCGGCGTCGCCACCTTGACGTCGCCGCACTGGGCGCGGTGCATCAGCGCATGGTCGATCAGCACCAGGGCCAGCATCGCTTCGGCGATCGGCGTGGCGCGGATGCCGACGCAAGGGTCGTGACGGCCGAAGGTCTCGACCATGACGGGGCTGCCTTCCTTGTCGATCGAGCGGCGCGGCGTGCGGATCGACGAGGTCGGCTTGATGGCGATCGACACGGTGATGTCCTGGCCCGTGGAAATGCCGCCCAGCATGCCGCCGGAATTATTCCCGACGAAGCCTTGCGGCGTGAGTTCGTCGCCGTGCTCGGAACCCTTTTGCGCCACCGACTTGAAGCCGGCGCCGATTTCGACGCCCTTCACGGCGTTAATGCCCATCATCGCGTAGGCGATGTCGGCGTC
>DMYQ01000168.1:20669-23148 GCA_003482555.1 Janthinobacterium sp.
TGATCCATCGCCTCTTCCATGCTGGCGATCAGCGCGGCGTCGCCGCTGGCGGCAAAGAAGGGATTGTCGGCCACGTGATCCCAGGACTGGAAGGGCACGACGATGTCACCGAGCTGGCTCATGCAGCCGCGGAAAACGGTGCCGTACTGCTGCAACAACCACTTCTTGGCGATGGCCGCCGCCCCCACCACGGGCGCCGTCAGGCGCGCCGACGAGCGGCCGCCGCCGCGCGGGTCGCGCACGCCGTACTTGTGCCAGTAAGTGTAGTCGGCGTGGCCGGGACGGAAGCTCTCCGCGATATTGCCGTAATCCTTGCTGCGCTGGTCTTCGTTGCGGATCAAGAGAGCGATCGGGGTGCCGGTGGTGACGCCCTGGTAGACGCCGGACAGGATTTCCACCGTGTCCGATTCCTGGCGCTGCGTCACGTGGCGCGAAGTGCCGGGCTTGCGCCGGTCCAGCTCGGGCTGGATGTCGGCTTCCGACAGGACCAGACCGGGCGGACAGCCATCGATCACGCAGCCGATCGCGGGCCCGTGCGATTCGCCGAAGGTGGTAACAGTAAACAGCTTGCCAAATGAGTTGCCGGACATAATGAAGTCGAGAGAGGCTGAAACGGTCAATTTTACCAGTCCTCGACGCGGCGGGCGCCGCTATCACGCAAGAATCGCCCGCCAGCGCCCGAAACGCCACGCCGCGCGCCAGTTCATTGTTAAAAAAATAGCTTTACGCCCAAAATTGACGCAAATTCATCAAAAAACCCCGCTCACGGGTTCGCGGCGGCTTTGAAACCATCTAAATAGTCGTTCTCCTTATTAATTCGCTATATACTTGTTGGATAAGAACACCGAGTCATCTTGGAGAAGCGACACATGCCCGCACCGATCATGCCCCTTGAGCAGAACAAGGACGATCACGACGATCTGGTATTCTTGGAAGAACATCCGGCGCCGTCCATCGGGCCGACCACGCGCAGCGTCTGGCGGGTCATGATCATCGACGATGACGAAGACGTCCATTCGACCACCACCTTCGCGCTCGGCAACCTGGACATGCAGCACCGTCCGCTCGAATTCGTGCACGCCTATTCGGCCGGGCAGGCGCGCGACATGCTCAAACACGAGCAAGAAATCGCCGTCATCTTGCTCGACGTCGTCATGGAGCAAGACGACGCCGGCCTGCACCTGGTGCGCTACATCCGCGAAACCCTGAAACTGGCCGACGTGCGCATCATTTTGCGCACCGGCCAGCCCGGCTACGCGCCGGAAATCGACGCCATCCGCGATTTCGACATCAACGATTACAAGACCAAGTCGGAACTCACGCGCATCAAGCTGTTTACCACGGTGACGGCGGCGATCCGCTCCTACGAACAGATCCGCTCGATCAATGCCAGCCGCCGCGGCCTGGCCCAGATCGTGCGCGCCAGCACCGAATTGATGGCCTTGCATGGCGTGCAGAATTTCGCCGCCGGCGTGCTGGCCCAGATCGCCGACCTGCTCGGCGTCAAGGCCGACGGCGTCCTGTGCGTGCAGGAATGCCCGGACGGCAATTGCCACGAGTTGATGATCAGCGCCACGGCGGGCAATTTCAGCCGCCTGACGCCGGGCCAGCTCAGCGCCGCCGACGAAGAACCCTTGGTGACGGCGATGGAACGCAGCCTGGCGCAGCGGCGCAACATCTACGGCCCCGACTTCGCCACCCTGTATTTCGCCGGCAAGGCGAGCCGCGACTTTGTCGCCTACCTGGCCCTGCCGCGCGCGCTCACCGACATTGACGAGCGCCTGCTGGAAGTATTTTGCGGCAACGTCGCCGTCGGACTGGACAACGTCGAACTGGTCAGCCACCTGCACAACGCGGCCTTTTACGACCAGCTCTCGAAACTGCCGAACCGCACCCGCCTGGTGGAAATACTCGACGCCACCCTGGCCGGCCCGGCCAAGGACGACGCCACCCTGTCGCTGGTCGACCTCGACCATTTCGCGGAAACCAACGACGCCCTCGGGCACCAGTTCGGCGACTTGCTGCTGATCGAAGTGGCGGGCCGCTTGCAGTCGCGCCTGGGCCAGCAATTGACGGTGGCGCGCATGGGCGGCGACATTTTCGGCGTGCTGGGCGACGCCGCGCAAGTGAATCCGGCCAAGATCCTGGCCCTGTTCCAGGAACCGTTTTGCATCGATGGCCAGGACGTGCGGCTGTCGGCCACCCTGGGCCTGGTGCGGCTGGGCGAGCACGACGGCAGCGGCGCCGACGCCCTGAAGGACGCCGACATCGCCCTCAAGCGCGCCAAGAGCCAGCAGCGCGCCGGCCACTTTTATTTTTCGCGCAGCATGGGCATCGAAATCCGCGAGCGCGTGCGCATGATGCACGCGCTGCGCACCGCCTTCGGCCAGGATCAATTGTTCGTTGTCTACCAGCCACAGATCGACCTGGTCACGCGGCGCCCGGTCGGCGCCGAGGCCCTGCTGCGCTGGCAGACGCC
>DMYQ01000168.1:23351-25512 GCA_003482555.1 Janthinobacterium sp.
GGCCTGATCATCGACCTCGGCGAATGGGTCTTGCGCACCGCTTGCCGCGAACTGGTGGTCTTGCGCGAGCGCGGCCATTGCGACTTCATGATGTCGGTCAACGTCTCGCAAGTGCAGTTCCGCCACCCGCACTTCCTGGAAATGCTGCGCACGGCGCTGGAAGACACCAAGGCGCCGGCCGAGTTCATCGAACTGGAGATCACGGAATCGATGGCGATGGAAGAGCCGGATCTGCTCATCAAGATGCTGTGGCAAATCAAGCAGACCGGCGTCAGCATCGCCATCGACGACTTCGGCACCGGCTTTTCTTCCCTGTCCTATCTGCAGCGCCTGCAGGTCGACCGCCTGAAAATCGACCGCGCCTTCGTCACCGAAATCACCGGCTCGGCGCGCGGCAGCAGCATCGCCGAAATGGTGATTCAGTTGGGCCGCAACCTGGGCCTGGCGGTGATCGCGGAAGGCGTCGAGGACGAGCGCCAGGCGCAGATCTTGCAGGCGCTGGGCTGCCCACTGGCGCAGGGCTTCCTGTTCGCGCGGCCAATGACGGCGCCCGCGCTGTCCAGCTGGCTCGACGACGACGCCCTGCAGGGCGCCGCCTAGGCGCAGCCGCGCGCGCTTGAAACGGGCGTGCTCGCGTTCGACTCCGTTTTCGGCTTGAATTGGATGCACATGAAGGCGCGCCCGTGCTCACGCCAATTGCAAACGAGCTTGCGATCGACCACGCGGGCTTGTATTGCGTAGTGGCGCGCCCGCGCCAACTGCAATACGGAAAACCATGGATATCATCCCGTTGGGGGTATAGATAATCGGATCACGATGTCTCGAATATGCCGTATCGGCCCATGTGCGCCGTGGAAATTATCTTGAATGTAGTGCCTGGAATAGATCGGATCGGTGGCTCGGGATCCATTATCCATATTGATCGGCGAGAATGACGTGCTGTGGCCACGGCTGGGACTTTCGACCTTATTTTGGCTGCTGACTGTGGTGATCAGCAGGGTTCCGTGGCGACGCTGGCGCTGGCGGCGGCAACCGTCCAGTAGCAGTCAGATCATTTGAAAAAATGTAGGGAAATGTCGGAACGTATGACTCATGAGTAGTTTGTGCACTCCCCAGATATTTGCCGTCAACTCGTTGTGGTCCGATTTACATAACCTTTGAGATGACCGCTTACCGACATGCAAAAAGTGATTCGCGTGAACAATCGCTTAAGCGGAAAAAATGCAACCCTACACTAGGGCGCAGCAGACATTGAGGAAGTGGATGAACCGACTGACACTGAACACGACGATCGACGCCGACCACTTGGCGCGGGCAGAGGCGGCTTTGCAAGTACTAGTGCTTGAGAGAATCATTGCGCGACTTGATAGCTTCGATCGCTTCATAGCAGTTGGATACGCGGCAATCAAGCCGCTGGCCTTGTTTGGCCTGCTCGTGGTCGGCGCGATTCTGGCGTTCGAGCGCACGCTGTCGTATTCAATTGCCATCGCCATCGGCGCAGGGGCATTTTTCACGCTCATGCTGGCACTGGCATGGCATCCGGGAAAGCTCGCGGCGCACATGCGTGCCTGGCGCGAACGCTCATTCGCTCGCACGGCGAGGCGTTTCGCGCGCCGCATGCTCAGGCAGGCGCGCAAGCAGGCACCGTTTGACGCCGAATACGACTGGTGTGGCGACCTGGTCAGCTACCATCGGACCCGCGACGAGCGGTCAAGCCAGGTCTGGTCGCGCCGCCTTGCCGGATGTTATCTGGCAACGGCACAATTGACCGTGTTCTTCAAGACTGAGCGGGCCGTGTTTCCGCACGCGATCGTACTGCACGATGGCAGCGGTGGGCATGCGCTCGGCGTTCACCTCGATGGCCTGGATGCGCATCGAATGAAAACGGGGCCGGCGCGCGCGTCGGACGGAGATTGAAGCGAGCCGCCCGCGCGTTAGAGGAAATCCGCTCCGATTTTTCGACACGCAAACCTGTGAGTTCGAGCCGAGTATGTTAGCCCCGCGCACAAACGCACACGCGGCTGGATATTGGAAACGATTTATTTTCGCCTATAAGCCCGGCTACTGAACAGCATGGCAAGCCGTCAACAACAGTGATTTAGATGTCCGCTACGGAGTGATAACGGCCTGTCAATTTGCTCGGAAATTTCATTTGCAGTTA
>DMYQ01000325.1:0-612 GCA_003482555.1 Janthinobacterium sp.
GCTTTCCTCCTGTCGGGCTTGACGATGGTGGCGTCGATGCTGGTCATTCCCTTCATCTCGCCTGTGCTGGTCAGCAATCTGGGCGTGGAACCGGGGGACATCACCTGGATTTACCTGGCGGGCGGCTGCGCCACCCTGTTCAGCGCGCGCCTGATCGGCATCTGGTCCGACCGCCACGGCAAGCACCGCGTGTATCGCTGGGTGACCCTGGCCGCGCTGCCGGCGATCCTGTTCATGACCCATTTGCCGCTGCTTTCCTTGGCGGCGCTGATCCTCTTCTTTCCCTTTTTCATGACGTCTGTATCGGGTCGCAACATTCCCATGCAAGCGCTGCTGACGACGATACCCGAGCCGGCCAAGCGCGGCGCCTTCCTCAGCGCCAACTCGGCGATTCAGCAATTGGGTAGCGGGCTGGGCGCCTGGCTGGGCGGATTGAGCTTGCACACGGACGCGGCCGGGCATATTTCCGGCTACGGAATCAACGGTTGGCTGTCGGTGGGCCTGAGCCTGCTGGCCGTGGCCTGGGTCGGACGCGTGCATGGCGCGGCGCAGCCGCCGCGTATGGCGAACGGCGCGGAAGCCGTGTAGGGCTCATGTACCGCTCATGTACCG
>DMYQ01000325.1:772-2416 GCA_003482555.1 Janthinobacterium sp.
CTCATGTACCGCTCATGTACCGCGCTCATGTACCGCTCATATATCGCTCAGTTGCCGCCGACGCTGCGCATGGGATGCTTTTCCTGGCGCCAGCGCTGCAAGCTCATCGGATCTTCGCCGGCCGGATCTTCGACCAGGATATCCTTGCCGTTCGGCGAGACGAGAAAGCTTTCCCAGCGGTGCGCGGCGGCGGGACTATTTTCATAAAAACTCAGCTGGCGGTAGCTTTTCCCCTTGAAGATCCGTGGCGCGGGATCGGTCTCGATGACGGCGCCGTGGGACTTGCCGCCCGAAGTTTTTTCGATATACCTGGACCAGGCTGTCAGCTCGGGCAGGGCCATCAGGGCCAGGCTCGCCCTGTCATCCTCGGCCGGCGCGGCCGTGACGGGCCGGGCCGCCGGCGCCGCGTGCTGTTGATACACATACAAGGCGCCCAGGCCGGCGGCCAGCAAGCCCGCCAGCAGGCCGGCGACGATGGCGGTTTTCGAGGATGATGCGCGTTGCGACATGGATGCGGGCCTTGGAAACTTGAGGTGACGGCCATACTAAAGCAAAGCCCGGGCGTCCGCAATCGCTGCCAATATGTCAGTGGAGCATCAGGGTGGGGCGCGCTTCTTGAGCAGGCAGGAGATATTCGACGTCAATATGCCCACCCCACGCGCAGGCGCGCGGCCACCCAGAGCAGCGCTGCCAGCAGGCAGGGCGGGGCGCCCATCGCCTTGCGCGAACGGGCGAAGAAGTCGCCGGCGCGGGCCGTGTCGAGGTTGTCGTAATGGCGGCCGTAACCGTGCCGCGCGACCCACGGCCACAGGCCCCGTTGCAGCGGCTTGCGCCACAGGCGGTCGAGCGCGCGCGGCAGATAGTTGACCGGCCAGAGGCCGGAATGGGTTTCCCGCGGCCACAGGCGATTGCTGCTGCCGGTCAGCAGTATCATGCCACCCGGCTTGAGCACGCGGTCGATCTCGCGCTGGACGGCGGCGCGCTGATCGTCGTCGACGTATTCCAGCACGCCGTTGCAGGTCAGCAGATCGAATTGGGCGTCGGCAAACGGCGGCGCGCGCGTGTCGTCCACATGGACGAAGTCGATGTCGCCGACGCCGTGCAGGTCGGCGTTCAGGCGCGCCAGGCCGATCCAGTCGGCGCTGACGTCGACGGCGCTGACAACGGCGCCGAGGCGGGCGAACAGGATGGCGGAGGCGCCCACGTTGCAGCCGAATTCGAGCACGCGCATGCCCTCGTGGCGCAATCCCATCGCTTCCAGGATCGGGCGCGAATGCTTCCACCGATAGTCGACATAACCGCCCACCCAGGGGTCGCCCGCTTGCAGGCCCAGATTGCGCGCGCGCGTGTCGACGGCAGCCTGCGTGTCGAGCGCTAGCGGTTCCGCTTGCTTGCTATTCATACTCCTCCCCGTGGGCGGGCGCCGGAGCGCGCCGCGTCAGCGCTCATTGTGGAATCGATGCAACGGACGCGGTTTGCGAGCGCGCAAGGAGCGCCGCGGTGGCTGATTTTCAGGCAAAAAAAAGCCCGCAAGGCGCGAACCTTGCGGACTCTTTTACGGCCGACGGGGCGCCGCGAGCGGCGCGCCCGTCGCAGGCATTACATCATGCCGTCCATGCCGCCCATGCCGCCCATACCACCCAT
>DMYQ01000325.1:2587-3218 GCA_003482555.1 Janthinobacterium sp.
CCCATACCGCCGCCGGCCGGCTTGTCGTCCGCGGCTTCGCAGACCATGCAGTCGGTGGTCAGCATCAGCGAAGCGATCGAAGCGGCGTTTTGCAGCGCCGAACGGGTCACTTTGGCTGGATCCAGAACACCCATTTCTACCATGTCGCCGTAGGTGCCGTTGGCCGCGTTGTAACCGTAGTTACCCGTGCCGGCCAGAACCGCCGCGACCACGACCGACGCTTCTTCGCCGGCGTTTTGAACGATCATGCGCAGTGGCTCTTCCATTGCGCGCAGAACGATCTTGATACCCGCGTCTTGATCCGGATTGTCGCCTTTGACCTTGATGTTGGCGCGTGCGCGCAGCAGGGCAACGCCGCCGCCGGGAACGATACCTTCTTCAACGGCGGCGCGGGTCGCGTGCAGCGCATCTTCGACGCGGGCTTTTTTCTCTTTCATTTCGACTTCGGTGGCGGCGCCAACCTTGATCACCGCAACGCCGCCGGCCAGTTTGGCGACGCGCTCTTGCAGTTTTTCACGGTCGTAGTCCGACGTCGCTTCTTCGATTTGCACGCGCACTTGCTTGACGCGCGCTTCGATCGTCGACGCTTCGCCGCTACCGTCGATGACGATGGTGTTTTCCTTGCCCACTT
>DMYQ01000325.1:3230-8243 GCA_003482555.1 Janthinobacterium sp.
AGCGCTTCGCCTTCGATGTCTTCGGCGATGATCAGCAGAGGACGACCGGCCTTGGCGACTTGTTCCAGTACCGGCAGCAGATCGCGGATGTTCGAGATTTTCTTGTCGCACAGCAGGACGAATGGATTGTCCAGGATGGCGACTTGCTTTTCTTGATTGTTGATGAAGTAAGGCGACAGGTAGCCGCGGTCGAATTGCATACCTTCAACGATGTCCAGCTCGTCGTTCAGGGATTTGCCGTCTTCAACAGTGATGACGCCTTCCTTGCCGACTTTTTCCATCGCTTCAGCGATGCGCTCGCCGATCGAGTAGTCCGAGTTGGCCGAGATCGCGCCGACTTGGGCGATTTCTTTGGTGGTGGTGCAAGGACGGGCGATTTTCGCCAGTTCTTCCACGGTGGCGGCGACGGCTTTGTCGATACCGCGCTTCAAGTCCATCGGGTTCATGCCGGCGGCGACGAATTTCATGCCTTCGCGCACGATTGCCTGGGCCAGAACGGTGGCCGTGGTGGTGCCGTCACCGGCGTTGTCGCTGGTGCGGGAAGCAACTTCCTTGACCATTTGCGCGCCCATGTTCATGAGCTTGTCTTTCAGTTCGATTTCTTTCGCAACCGAAACGCCGTCCTTGGTGACGGTAGGGGCGCCGAACGAGCGCTCCAGCACCACGTTGCGGCCTTTTGGGCCCAGGGTGACTTTGACGGCGTTGGCCAGAATGTTGACGCCTTCGACCATTTTGGCGCGCGCTGCGTCGCCGAATACTACTTCTTTAGCTGCCATGTTTGTTTCTCCAAAAAATTTCGGGGGAAGTGTGGTGCGTTAGCGTGGAAAATTCGCGCTAATTAGCGGACGACGATCGCCATGATGTCTTCTTCGCGCATCACCAGCAGTTCGTCGCCATCGACCTTGACGGTCTGGCCGGCATATTTGCCGAACAGGACGCGGTCGCCGACCTTGACATCCAGAGGACGCACTTTGCCATCGTCCAGAATCTTGCCATTGCCGACGGCGAGTACTTCGCCTTGATCCGGTTTTTCAGCGGCGGCATCAGGAATGATGAGGCCGGATGCAGTTTTGGTTTCCTGGTCGAGACGTTTGACGATGACGCGATCGTTCAAAGGGCGCAGATTCATACAAAACTCCTTAAGTTCAATGGATAGATGTTGCTAAATGATTACAGGCGCTAAGCCATGTCTTCAGTCGAGTTGCCGCCGCAAGCGCTCCGCGGTGGCGGGAAAGAGTTGTTAGCACTCTCTGCCAACGAGTGCTAATTATAGGGACGGTAGTGGGGTATTTCAAGTGGAGTGGAATTTATTTCATATCAATAGTCGGAAAAGGCCCCATCAAACGCACGCGGTTTGCGTTTGCGCAAGACTGGAGCGCCCATGACGCTATGTTTCCCGTTGGAAATAAGTAAATATTTGTGACACGTGCCGCGATTCGATTGACGGCAATTCGCTTGCCGCCCTATAGTGGTGAATGATTTCCGAATTCCAAGAACTATCCGACAAAGTCGAGCTGCTGGCCAAGATGACGCACGCCTTGCGGCGCGAAAATGCGCACCTGCGTCAAGCCAACGCCGCCCTGGGCGCCGAAAACGCCGTCTATGTGCAGCGCATGAGCGAAGCCCACCAGCGGGTCGAAGCCTTGCTGGAAAAAATACCCGAACTGGTCCAGGCCGGCCTGGCCGAAGCAGCTGAAGAGAAGGGCGCTTGATGACACATTTGGACGTCACCATCATGGGACAGTCTTACCGCATGGTCTGCCGCGAAGGCGAGGAACGCGCCTTGCGCGAGGCTGCGCGCTACCTGGACGCCAAGATGAGCACCATCCGCGACGCCGGCAAGGTCAAGGGGAATGACCGCATCGCGGTCTTGGCGGCGCTGGGCGTGGCGGCCGAATTCCTGTCCGTGAAGTCGCCCCAGGGGCCGCTCTCCGACCTCAGCATCCTGGAAGTGAAACAAAAGATCAGCGCCATGAACACGCAGCTTGACAACGCTCTGACGCCCCAGGAAAATCTGTTTTGACGGGCTCGCGCGCAAAATAGCTTTGACATGCGGGAGCATAGGAGTAAACTTCGTGTCTACCCTGCAGTGTTCGCGATTGCCATATATTCCTTGAACCATTTATGTGCACCGGTTGCGGAATTTTGTTCGATGGGAGTGAGCGTCGCTCGTTCGACGAACCCGAAATTGAACTAACTGTGACCACCTTGAACCGTTTGGTTCGGGATGCCGGCATAACGGCACATGCGGGGTTCCTCATTCCCATCGTCGTATTCGAGAGCGGTTGTTAGCATTTTCATGCGCAACCGCTTTTTTGCGCCCGCCGCATGTTGAACCGCCGTTGAAGCGCCCAAGCGCCGGGCAATGTGCCCATTTTCCACAGGAGCCGCCCGCATGCCTTATTGGTTGATGAAGTCCGAGCCGGACGAACTGAGTATCGACGATCTGGCGGCCGCGCCGGCCACGCCCATTCCCTGGTTCGGCGTGCGCAACTACCAGGCCCGCAACTTCATGCGCGACGATATGCGGGTCGGGGATCTGATCCTGTTTTACCACTCCAGTTGCGCCGAGCCGGGCATCGCCGGCGTCGTCGAGGTGGTCAGCGTGGCTTACCCTGACGAGACCCAGTTCGATACGGCCAGCAAGTATTACGACGCCAAGGCCACGCGGGAAACGCCGCGCTGGTTCAACGTCGACGTGCGCTTTGTCCGCAAGGGCGGCTTCCTGCCCTTGCGCCGGCTGCGCGACTGCCCGGCGCTGGCCGGCATGCGCCTGCTGGCGAAGGGCAGCCGGCTCTCGATCACGCCGGTGGAGGCCGATGAGTGGCGCTTGATCGAAAGCCTCACGGCGGCAAGCTGAAGGCGCAAGTCCGACAGCGCAAGCCCGCGATCGCCGCCTCGCTGGCCACCATCCTGTTCACTTCGCCGTCCCCGGTGCGCGCCCACCACCGTCGCGGCGCCGTCAACTGGCGCATCGTCGGGCTGCCGGCGCCGGGCTTCGCGCTCGGCTCCAGGCTCGGGCCGTGGCTGGGCAAGCAGCCGCGGTGGTTCACCCTGGCGCTGGCCTTCGGCCTGTTCGTCGCCTTTTCAACGACGTAAATATTATTCGCCAAGCAGGCGGGTGGCAGCCGCGGACTCGACGCGCTATCTCAGGCGCGCCCGGGGGCGCTGCCGCTTTCCTTGCGCCGGTAAGCCCAGAACAGCATGATCAAGCCGCCGACGATCATCGGTATCGACAGCGCCTGGCCCGAGGTGATGGGGACGCCGCCCACGATCTCGACCCAGTCGGGCACGCGGAAGAATTCGGTGAAAGAGCGGGCGCAGCCGTACAGCACGGTGAACATGGCGCCGACCGCCATGCGCGGACGGGCGCTGCGCGAATACAGCCACAGGATGACGAACACCAGGAGGCCGTCGACCAGGGCTTGGTACAGCGGCGACGGGTGCACCGGCAAGGCTATGCCGGGCCACTTCATGGCCCACGGCAAGCCGGGCGGGGCGGTGCGGCCCGGCAGTTCGGCGTTGATGAAGTTGCCGATGCGGCCGGCCGCGTAGCCGAGCGGCACCAGCGGAGCGACGAAATCGTAGACGTCGAACAGATTGCGCCCGACCTTGCGCGACCACAAGCACATGGCCAGCATCACGCCCAGGAAGCCGCCGTGGAAGGACATGCCGCCATGCCAGACCTGGAAGATTTCCAGCGGATTGGCGAGGAAGAAGGCGGGCCGGTAAAACAGCACTTCGCCCAGGCGCCCGCCCAGCACCACGCCCAGCATGCCGTAGAACAGCATGTCGTCGAGATCTTCCTTTTGCCAGTTCTGGGCCGCGATGTGGGGCTGGCGGATGCGCACCCGGCCCAGCAGGATGAACATGGTGAAGGCCAGCACATACATCAGGCCATACCAGTGCACGTGCAGCGGGCCGATCGAAAAAGCGATGGGGTCGGGCATCGGGTGAGTCAGCATTGAATATTCTTTCTTAGTAATTCCAAAAAACCTCGCAGCACCGGCGAGTCATTGTCGCGGCGCCAGGCGAGGCCGGTTTCCACCAGCGGTGTCGCATCGGCCAGGGCACGGTATTCTACGCCGGGGCGCATCAAATTCGACACCGATTGTGGCACAAGTGCGAGGCCCATGCCAGCCGATACCAGGCCGACGATGGTTTGCATCTGGATCGCCTCTTGCCCCACCTCGGGCGTGACGCCGGCCGCGCGGAAGACGCCGAGGATGGCGTCGTGCAGGGCCGGGGCGATGGCGCGCGGGAAGATGATCAAAGGCAGCGGCGGCAAGTCGCGCAGGCGCACCGGCCCGGGCGGCGCGGCCAGGCCGGCCGGCGCGGCCAGGATCAGCGTTTCGGACAGCACCGGCAAGTAGTCGAGGTCGACGCCCGCCTTGGCGGACAGCGGGGCGATCAGCAGGCCGGCGTCGATGCGGCCCTGGCCCAGTTCTTCCAGTTGCAGGTCGGACGTGGCTTCGCGCAGGCTGATGCGCACCTGGGGAAAGGCGGCCCGGTAGGCGCGCAGGAAGGGCGGCAGCACGCTGTAATCGGCCGAGGACACGAAGGCCAGCGCCAGGCGGCCCGCTTCGCCGTTGGCGGCGCGCCTGACCAGTTCCGGCAGTTGCAGGGCTTGCTCGAGCATGCGCCGCGCTTCCGGCAGCAGGGCCAGGCCGGCCGGGCTCAGGGAAACGTCGCGCCGGTTGCGCACGAACAGCGGCGCGCCCAATTGCGCTTCCAGGGCGAGGATGGTTTGCGACAAGGGCGGCTGGGTCATGTGCAGGCGCCGCGCGGCCCGGCCGAAATGCAATTCTTCGGCCACGGCGACGAAATAGCGCAATTGGCGCAGTTCAAGGTTCATCGATACGCGTTCCCATGGTGAATTGATTCTGTGATATGTCGTGCGACTCACAGATAAGCAAATGATATATTTGACAGGGCCGCCCAGGCAAGGCAATCTGGTGGAATTCACCGTTCCGCCGCGCCGCAAGCGCGCGCCACATAGCCACATAGCCACAT
>DMYQ01000325.1:8412-10339 GCA_003482555.1 Janthinobacterium sp.
CCACATAGCCACATAGCCACATACTCACTGGAAAGCCCATCATGCCGCAATATCGTTCCCGCACCACCACCCACGGCCGCAATATGGCGGGCGCGCGCGCCCTGTGGCGCGCCACCGGCATGAAGGATGGCGATTTCGACAAACCGATCATCGCCGTCGTCAATTCCTTCACCCAGTTCGTGCCCGGCCACGTGCATTTGAAAGACCTGGGCCAGTTGGTGGCGCGCGAGATCGAGGCGCACGGCGGCGTGGCCAAGGAATTCAACACCATCGCCGTCGACGACGGCATCGCCATGGGTCACGGCGGCATGCTGTATTCGCTGCCCTCGCGCGACCTGATCGCCGACTCGGTCGAATACATGGTCAACGCCCATTGCGCCGACGCCATGGTGTGCATTTCCAATTGCGACAAGATCACACCCGGCATGCTGATGGCGGCCATGCGCATCAACATTCCCGTGGTCTTCATTTCGGGCGGCCCGATGGAAGCGGGCAAGGTGATCAAGGTGGTCAACGGGGCCACGAAAATCATCAAGCTGGACTTGATCGACGCCATGATCAAGGCTGGCGACAGCAGCGTCAGCGACGCCGACGTGGCCGAGATCGAAAGGGCCGCCTGTCCCACCTGCGGTTCCTGCTCCGGCATGTTCACGGCCAATTCGATGAATTGCCTGACCGAAGCGCTGGGCCTGGCCCTGCCCGGCAACGGCACCATCGTCGCCACCCACGCCGACCGCAAGGAATTGTTCCTCGGCGCGGGCCGCCTGATCGTCGATCTGGCCAAGCGCTATTACGAGCAAGACGACGCTTCCGTGCTGCCGCGCGCGATCGCCACCAAGGCCGCCTTTGAAAACGCGATGGCGCTCGACGTCTCGATGGGCGGCTCGACCAACACGGTGCTGCATCTGCTGGCGGCCGCGCACGAAGCCGAGGTGGTGTTCACGATGGCCGACATCGACCGCATCTCGCGCAAGGTGCCCTGCCTGTGCAAGGTGGCGCCGATGACCGACAAATACCATATCGAAGACGTGCACCGGGCCGGCGGCATCATGGGCATCCTGGGCGAGCTGGCGCGCGCCGGCCTGCTCGACACCAGCCTGCCCACCATCCACAGCAAGAGCATGGGCGAGGCCATCGCCAGGTACGACATCAAGTGCACCGATGATCCCGCCGTGCGCCAGTTGTTCCGCGCCGCCGCCGGCGGGGTGCCGACCCAGGTGGCGTTTTCCCAGTCTTCGCGCTTTGAAACCCTGGACGACGACCGCGCCAGCGGTTGCATCCGCGACAAGGCGCACGCCTATTCGCAAGATGGCGGCCTGGCCGTGTTGTACGGCAACCTGGCGGAAAAAGGTTGCATCGTCAAGACCGCCGGCGTCGACGAGAGCATCCTCAAGTTCAGCGGCAAGGCGCGCGTCTTTGAAAGCCAGGATGCGGCCGTCGAGGCCATCCTGGCCGACACCGTGCTGGCCGGCGACGTCGTCATCATCCGCTACGAAGGCCCGAAAGGCGGCCCCGGCATGCAGGAAATGCTGTATCCGACCTCTTACATCAAGTCCAAGGGCCTGGGCAAGGCTTGCGCCCTGTTCACGGACGGGCGTTTTTCCGGCGGTTCATCGGGACTGGTGATCGGCCACGCTTCGCCGGAGGCGGCGGAAGGCGGCGCCATCGGCCTGGTGGAAGAGGGCGACATGATCGACATCGACATCCCCGAGCGGCGCATCAATCTGCGCATCAGCGACGCCGACCTGGCCGCGCGCCGTGGCGTGATGGAAGCGAAAGGCGCCGACGCCTGGTTGCCGCTGGGACGCGAGCGCTTCGTCTCGCAAGCCTTGCAGGCTTACGCGGCGTTGACGACCTCGGCCGACCGGGGCGCCGTGCGCGACCTGTCGCAGCTGAAACGCTGATATTGGCGGCTTCCGCTGGCGGC
>DMYQ01000325.1:10481-12695 GCA_003482555.1 Janthinobacterium sp.
GCGGCCGCGGGCGGGTGGCGCGCCCTATTTGCGCTTGCCGAAAGACTGCTTGATGCGGTCTTGGCGGCGTTTTTCATCTTCGTCGTGGGCGCGGCGCTTGTCCAGGCCCAGCATGGGTTCGAGGAATTCGAACCAGATGAAGGCAAACACCATCAAGCCGACGATCCACCACCACGACAGTTCGGCGAAACGCCAGATTTCAAAATATCGCAGCAGGCACAGGGCGGCGATGAGCAGGATGATAGGCATGGGGGGACTCCGGTAATGTTCCCATCTTACAAAGAAATACGCAGCCCCGGAAGGAATATTGCAAGCCCGGTCAACCGGACTGCGCAACAGACCGTTAAGTATTCGGTCGCCCATCGTTCCGGGCCTGGGTAAACACGGTAAAATGCCGCAGGAAGTAACTTTGGAGAATACAATGAAACGTTCCATGTTGATTGGTGTAGTAATCGTATCCGCATTCGCTTCGCAGGCGGCGCAAGCCAACCTTGATTTGGCAAAAGCAAAAAATTGCATGGCTTGCCATGCCATCGGCACCAAAGTGGTCGGTCCGGCTTACAAGGACGTGGCGGCCAAGTACGCGGGTCAAAAAGACGCGGAAAACAAGCTGGTGCAGAAAGTCATGAAGGGCGGCTCCGGTTCCTGGGGCGCCGTACCGATGCCAGCCAATCCACAGGTGACCGAGGCGGAAGCCCGCACCCTGGTGAAATGGGTTTTGTCGCAAAAGTAATTCCGTAGCACGGTATCGAGCGCGCCGACCCGAGTCCGCGCGCTTTTTTTACGCCGCCGGCAAGCGCCGCGCCCTGGCGCCGCCGGGGGCGCGCCCCTGCCTGGCGCGCCCGGGCTCGACGTCGGCTCGGCGCCCCCCCCACACATCATCCACGCAACCCGGTCTTTAGTTGACCACTTCCAACTTGGTTTTCTTGCCGCCTTTGAAGGTGAACAGGGTCAGCGCGCCATCCTTGATGTCGCCGTTGCCATCGAAGGCAATCAGACCCGTGATGCCCTGGTAGCGCACCTTCGCCAATTCCGGCAAGTACCTGGCCGGTGCCGCGGACTTGGCGTTTTGCATGGCTGTGGCCATGGTCATGACGGCGTCGTAGGTGTAGGGCGCGTAAATTTGTACGTCGACGCCGTATTTTTTCTTGTAGCGGGCGTCGAAATCGTCGAGCGCTTTTTGATTGCCCGCCATTACGCCGCCCGCTTCCGCGCACGTCACCAAGCCCTCGCCGATGCCATCGCCTGCCAGGCGCGGCATCGATTCCGTGCAAACGCCATCGCCGCCCATGAACTTGGCCGTGATGCCAAGCGCCTTGATCTGGCGCAACATCGGCCCGGCGACGGCGTCGATGCCGCCGAAGAAAATCAAGTCGGGGTTCTTGCCCTTGATCTTGGTCAAGATGGCGTTGAAATCGGTCGCGTTGGCGCTCGTGAAATCCTTGCCGACGATGTGTACGCCCGGGAATTTAGCCTTGGCGCCCTTGATGAATTCATCGGCCACGCCCTGGCCGTAGGCCGTGCGGTCGTCGATGACCGCGATATTCTTCGCCTGCAACTGCTCGACCGCGTAACGGCCCAGGGTGCTACCCAGTTTGTTGTCATTGGCAACCACGCGGAAGGCGGTGTTGAACTTTTGCCTGGTGTATTGGGGTGTCGTCGCGGACGGGGAAATTTGCGGAATGCCGGCGTCGAAATAAATCTTCGAGGCCGGTACGGTGGTGCCCGAATTCAAATGGCCGATCACGCCATTCACCTTGGCGTCCACCAGTTTCTGGGCCGCGGCCGTGCCCTGTTTCGGATCGGCGGCGTCGTCTTCGGCCATCAGCACGAATTTGACGACCTTGCCGTTGATCTTGAAGCCCTTCGCGTTCAAGTCTTCGATCGCCATGCGGGCGCCGTTTTCGTTATCCTTGCCCAGATGGGCGTTCACGCCGGAAATGGGGCCGACGTGACCGATCGTGACGACTTCCTGGGCGGCGGCGCTGCCGCAGCAGGCCAGGGCGATGGCGAGGGAAAGGAATTTCAACTTGAACGGCATAAACATCTCCAATTGACAGATTACAGCGGCGCGAACGACGGCGCCGGTTTAAAATTTGGTGCGGGAGCAGAAATGTACAATAAAATATGGAATTCGCAAAGCGCGATTTGTTGCCGGATGCTTGAAATGTCAAAGGCGCGCCCCTGTCACCGGGCGCGCCTTGTCCCTCGGGC
>DMYQ01000325.1:12824-13090 GCA_003482555.1 Janthinobacterium sp.
GCGCGCCTTGTCCCTCGGGCGCGGCGCGCCCGAGATGTTTGCCGCTAAGGTGACGCTTACTTGACCACTTCGATCTTGGTCTTCTTGCCGCCCCGGAAGGTGAACAAGGTCAGCGAACCGTCCTTGATATCGCCGTTGGCGTCGAAAGCGATCGGGCCGGTGACGCCCTGGTACTTGACCTTGGCCAGGAAAGGCAGATATTTGGCCGGCTCGGCCGATTTAGCGTCCGCCATCGCGGTCGCCATCGTCATGACGGCGTCGTAGAC
>DMYQ01000343.1:0-11439 GCA_003482555.1 Janthinobacterium sp.
GGCTCAAGAATGCCCGCCGTTTCTTCGAGCCGCTCGTAATACAGGGCCTTGTCGCGCTGCTCTTCGGTGATCAATCCGAGTTCGCTCAATTGGTAGAGGTGTGTCGCGTACATATCTGTGGTCATGGGCTGGATGGGCGCGGGTGCCTTGGCATTGTTATTAATTTATCATGGCAGAACCAAGAAAATATCGGGTTGTCCCCGCGCCTGCGGAACGGTGCGAAAAACCACAAGCGGGCGCGTGCCCGCATCGGGCTCAATCAATGCGCATCGCGGGGCACGACTGCCATATTGCCGTAGTCAGCCTCCGGTCTTTACACGATTTGGTGTGGGTTTGGGCGCGAGGCCAGTATGCAAGTATGGCGCAGTGAATTAAATGTGTTGCTAAAAAATTATGCTCGTGAGATAATTCAAGCAATATTGCAATATTGAAAAATGTTCCCCGCGTAAATGTCATTGCGGAATCCGCCTATTTTCTGCCTTGGTCAAATTCACGGCAGTCCGTTGCGGCAGGCATCGATTGATGCATACTCAGCTTCCATGTTCTCCAACCATTGCTCATTGAATAAGGATCAGTATGACTGATATCTACAGCCCTCCCACCGTTACTTTGTCTAAACGCCCCGCAGGTTCCAGCGGATATGGCTCGGTCGAAGATGGTATTGCCGGTAATTATAAATTTTCAATAAGCGAAATTTTCAGCGAGGCTTGGGCAAAGATCGGTGGTTCAAAGGGAACTGTTTGGTTGGCGGCATTATTTTATATTCTGGGGCTTATACTGCTTACGATAGGCGTAAATATCATTGTCAGTATACTTGGTCTCTCGGCTCGTCCAGAAGACCCGGAAGCACACAAAGCTCTTTCCAATTTGATTTTTCAATTGTTACACTTCCCTATATCGATGGCTTTGGCCGGTGGTATGTATATGCTCGGCATAAAACTGGTGGCGGGGATTCCGGTGCAGGCGAAAGAGGTATTTGCTCATTTTAAAAGAATAGTTCCATTAAGTATTGCAATGATTTTAATGGGCCTCTTGATAACAATCGGTTTTATTCTGCTGATCATACCGGGAATTTATCTCGCGGTAGCGTATACCATGGCAATGCCATTGATTTTGGAGAAAAATATGAGTCCCTGGCAGGCGCTCGAAACATCGCGCAAGACAATCACGCGTCATTGGTTTCGGATGTGTGGATTTATCATCGCGAATACCATCCTCGGCATCGTCGCGACGCTTCTGCTGGGAATCGGGCTGATTTGGTATGTGCCATTCTCGTTGATTTGCCTCGGTTTGATCTACCGCAATATGTTCGGCTTTTCGGATGAACTCGTTCAATCTTGAAAAACGCGCCTGTTGGCGACGGTTCGCCATCTGGCGATTTGCCTGATGCGGCAAAGGCGAACGCTGGCCTCGACGCGGTACCTGGGCATCTTGGAGGCGGCGTGACTGCCCAAGCGTAAGCCGATGAAGGTATCACCCTTGAAGCTTAGGCGTTGCGCCGCCATGCGCGCGATCTTCCCTCCCAAGCTGCCGAATCGCTGACACTTGCTTGGGTTTCGAGGATTTGACACGCCATCGCGGGGCGCGCTTACGCTCCGGAAGTCGCGGGCAGGGAGACTTATTTCAGCCCCATGTTTGATCCCCCCCCATACGGTTGACCTTGTAATGCCTGAATTCGCCCGCGCCCGCGAGAGAATTCGCTTGACCACGTTTCATATGTCAGGTATTGTTTACACATGCTAGACGAAAAAATTCAACTTGGCGGAGATCAGTTGCTGGCGGTGCTGGCAGCGCTCGACAATCCGCACCGGCTGCGCATCATCGCGGCGCTCTCGACAGGCGGGCGCAACTATGTCAGCCAGTTGGCGCGGGACTTGGGCATCAGCCGGCCCTTGCTGCATCTGCATTTGCAAAAGCTGGAAGGCGCGGGTCTGGTCAGCAGCCAGCTCGAACTGTCGCAGGATGGCAAGGCGCTTAATTACTTTGAAGTTAACAGTTTCAAGCTTGCGCTGACCCCGGAGTTGATCGCCGCGGCGGTGCAATCCCTGACAAGCAAATCTGAATCCTAGAGGCTCATATGTCTGAAAATGTGTTTTATGCGGCGTTCTTTTTCCCGGCCGCCGCCGCCGTGCTGGTGTTTTTCATGAAGTACGTGTCGGCCGTCTTACAGGCGAGAGTGCGCCTGGCCCAGGACGAGGCTTATCGTGCGATCGCGGCTCAGGCCGTGGCGGCTCAAGCCGAGACGGCCGCGGCGCTGGCGGCCATGGGCGGCACCCTGACACAGATGCAGTCCCGCTTGATCGCGCTCGAGAAAATTCTCAAGGAAGTCGAGTAACTCCCCGGCAATCCGTCTTCAACCCGGCAGGCCACAATAACTTACCAGGAGCCACAACATGAATGCAATGTCGCCGTTTCGCCTGAATTTTCTGAGAGCACTCTACCTGTTGGTTGTCGTCGGAACAGCTATCAATGTATGGCCGGACATGTTCCATCAAGCCCATTGGGAATTGTTCGAAGGCATTGTGGCCTGCATGCTGACCTCTTTTTCCCTGCTCTGCATCCTGGGACTGCGCTATCCCTTGCAGATGCTGCCGCTCCTGCTGTGGGAAGTGCTGTGGAAAACGCTGTGGCTGGGTATCGTCGCCTTGCCACAATGGCGGGCCGGTCATATCGACCAGGCCATCGTGCCGAATATCATCGCCTGCTCGTTCGTCGTACTCTATTACCTTGGCATCCCATGGCGCCATGTGTTTGCACACTACGTGACGAAGTCGGGCGATCGGTGGCGCACAGTCGCCGGCAGGCCAGTCGCTGTCGAGGCGCGCTAAGTATCAATCGCAACATGCGCTCGCGCCGTGTGGGGCGAGCGCGGGCGTTCACATGTTCGGTCAAACTTCCCCAGCCGCGCTTGGGCGCCCACTCTTCGGCAGCGGGCTTGCTTACGTTCTAATGCGACATCAGCACCGGTACCGTCATCGTCTTCAGCAAGGTGTGGGTCACGCCACCGAGCAGCAATTCGCGGAAGCGCGTGTGCCCATAACAGCCCATCACCAGCAAGTCCGCGTGCAGATCGGCGGCCAGCGACAGCAGGGCGTTGCCGACATCGATGGCGCAATGCTGCGGTTTCACTTCGACCTTGATGCCGTGGCGCACCAGAAACAGCGCAATATCGGCGCCCGGCTGTTCGCCGTGGACGCCATATTGCGTGGACGGATTAAATAGCGCCACGGTGACGTTCTTCGCCCGCCGCAGCAGCGGAATGGCGTTGCTGATCGCGCGCGTCGCTTCCATGCTGCCATCCCATGCGATCAGCGCATTGTCGCCGACGCGGTCGAACTGGCCGGCGTAAGGCAAGATCAAGACCGGTCGCGCGCAATTGAGCGTCACATATTCGGGCAAGTCGGGGATAATCCGGGAGACCGGTTCTTCCATGTCGGTCTGGCTCAGTACGACCAGGTCGGCATAACGCGCCTGCAAGGACAGACCGCCTTGCGGATCGTCGTTGACGGCCCGGCTTTCGTAGGAGGCCACGCCCTCGGCTTTGGCGATGGCGTTGAATTGGGCCAAGGCTTGTTTGGCGTCGGCCAGCAGGGCGTCGATGCGCCCGGCCACGATGCTGCCACCGAGGTCGACCGTGTTGCCCTGGTAGATCAGGTTCGATATGCCGCTCAGGGCCGCGCCTATCAGGTGCGCGCCTTCGGCGATGGCGATGTTGGCCGCTACCTTGATGCGCATCGCCGCATGGCGGGATTGATCCACGTGGACCAGTATCGTTTTGTAGGACATGGTGTTTCTCCTTGGATGGGGGAGTGCTGCCGCCGACAGGCGCGGAAGTCGCGCTGCAAGCGTATGCGGGCGGGAAATCAAAGTCCACAGATATGTGCATGTATCAAGATATGATTTGACAGAATTTGATTCAGATCAAAATAATAGAGGCGCGCTGGTCAATTGCCGGTACCGGCAAGCCGCGCTTGGCAGCCGGATAATCAAAGCCTTAGGCGGGCATTTTTGATCTGAATCAAATACTTTTTTGACGTCGCTCACTAGACTTCAGGGCGACGTCGCAAGCAAGGCAAGTAACGCAAGAATGGAATGACATGAATCAAGGCGAGACGAAATACCTGGAAGGCATCGCATCGTTGGGCGCCATGTTCACCCGCCGCGTCGGGCAAACCCCGCGCGCCGAGGCATATCGCCAGTTCGACCCCGCCACCAAGGCCTGGGTCAGTTACACCTGGGAGCAGATGGGCGGGCGCATCGCCGCCTGCGGTCATCAATTGGCGGCCCTGCAATTGCCGCGCGGCGCGCGCGTCGCCATTTTGCTGGTCAATAGCGTGGACGCGGTCTGCATCGACCAGGCCAGCCTGGCGCTGGGCATGGTCCCGGTGCCGATGCACGCCATCGATAATCCGGACAGCATCGCTTACATCGTCAAGGATTGCGACGCCTCCGTGCTGGTGGTGGCCAATCTGGCGCAATGGCACGGCATCGCCGGCGTGGCCCGGGCGATGCCGGCGCTGAAACTGGTGCTGGTGATCGACGGCGGCGTGACGGCGCCGGCGCCGGCGCTGGCCTTCGGGCAGCAGCCGCCGCTGGCCGACTTGCGCGAATGGCTGGCCGCCGCGCCCGGCAGCAACGCCATGCTGCGCCCCGACGTGAGCGGCGACGAGCTGGCCGCCATCGTCTACACTTCCGGCACGACGGGCAAGCCGAAGGGCGTGATGCTGACCCACGACAATGTGCTGGCCAATGTGCGCGCCCTGATGGGCCGCGTGGAGGTGCGCGCCGACGACGTGTTCCTGTCCTTTTTGCCGCTCTCGCACACCTTCGAGCGCACCGTCGGCTATTATCTGCCGATCGCCAGCGGCGCCTGCGTCGCCTACGCGCGCTCGGTGGCGCTGATCGCCGACGATATGCTGGCCGTGCGGCCGACGGCGCTGGTGTCGGTGCCGCGCATTTACGAGCGCTTCCACGCCAAGCTGGTGGAGTCGATGGCCGCCGCCGGCCCCGTTACGCGCTATTTGTTCGCCGCCGCGCAGGCGGTGGGCTGGCGCCAGTTTTGCCGCGCCCAGCGTGTGCCGCTGGAGGCGGGCGGCGCGGCCTGGCTGGACGCCGTGAAGGCGCCACTGTTGCAGGCCCTGGTCGGCCAGAAGATTCTGGACCGCTTCGGCGGCCGGCTGCGCTTTGCCGTGTGCGGCGGCGCGCCCATGTCGCAGACGGTGGCGCAATGCTTCCTCGGCGCCGGCTTGCCGCTGCTGCAAGGTTACGGCATGACGGAAACCTCGCCGGTGGTCTGCGCCAATGCCATCGCCGACAATTGGCCGACCACGGTCGGACGGGCGCTGGACGGCGTCGACGTGCGCGTCGGCGACCAGCAGGAACTGCAGGTGCGCGGCGCCATCGTCATGCAGGGTTACTGGAAGCGGCCCGAGGACACGGCCAAGGCCTTCACCGAGGACGGCTGGCTGCGCACCGGCGACCAGGCCGCCATCGAGGACGGGCGCATCCGCATCGTCGGGCGCATCAAGGAAATCATCGTCACCTCGACCGGCGAGAAGATATCGCCGGCCGACCTGGAGCTGGCCATCACGGCCGATCCGCTGTTCGACCAGTGCTTCGTGGTCGGCGAGAACAAGCCTTTCGTGTCCGCCTTCGTGGTGCTCAACCGCGGCGCCTGGGCGGCGCTGGCGGCACAGGCGGGTGTGGCGGCGGACGATCCGGCCAGCCTGAACGCCAAGGCCGCGCGCGACGCGGCGCTGGCCAAGATCCAGGCCGCCACCAAGAGCTTTGCCAGTTACGCGGTGCCGCGCGCCGTGCGCATCGAGTTGACGCCGTGGTCGATCGAGAACCTGCTGATGACGCCGACGCTCAAGCTCAAGCGCAACAACTTGCTGGCGCACTTCCAGGCCGAGATCGAGGATGTTTACGCCAAGCGGGCCGTCGCCTAGCCTGGAATAGTGTTGGCGTCGCCTTTCGCGGGCGGCGCGAGTTGGCGGACGATCAATTTAACTGACAAGGCTTGCAATGAATGATATCAATCGCAGCACCCGATACAGTGCGCTGGCCATCGGCATGCACTGGCTGATGCTGCTGCTACTGGTGGCCGTCTACGCGGCGATGGAGCTGCGCGGCTTTTTCCCCAAGGGCGGACCAGAACGGGCGGCGCTGTCACACTGGCACTTCATGCTGGGCCTGTCGGTGCTGCTGCTGGTGATCGTGCGCCTGACCGTGCGCTTGTCCGGCCAGGCGCCGTCGATCTTGCCGCCGCCGCCGCGTTGGCAAAGGCGCATGGCCGGGCTGCTGCACTTCGCGCTGTACGCGCTGATGATCGCCATGCCGATTCTGGGCTGGTACCTGCTGAGCGCGGCCGGCAAGCCGATTCCCTTTTTTGGCCTGGAGGTGACGCCGCTGCTGGCCAAAGACAAGGCCCTGGCCGGCCAGATCAAGGAAGTGCACGAAACCCTGGCCGCCGTCGGCTACTATCTGATCGGCGCGCACGCGGCCGCGGCCCTGTTCCACCATTACGTGCAGCGCGACAACACGCTGCGCCGCATGCTGCCGTTCCGTACCTGAGCCCGCGATAAGCTTGCTCATCTTGCTCATCTTGCTATTTGCCCGCTCCGGTTCTATACTGCGCGGGTAGTCAAGCTTCTGGTATTTGTAAATTGTCATTTGCAAATTTAAATGGGAAGTCGGTGCGTTTCTCTTCGCGGGAAACCATGTCGACGCTGCCCCCGCAACGGTAAGCGAGTAAAAGGGTTTGCAAAATGCCACTGTGCGACGCATGGGAAGGCGCAAATCCAGGAACGTCCGCTTAGGATCTCCACTCGCCAGCCCGGAAACCAGCCTGAAGCCTTTTATGCGTTTGTATCGCGGAGGGCGATTCAGGTGGATTGCCGCGCTCCGCACCCATCTTTCACACCCTCTCCAGTACAAGCTCCCCTACGTTTCCGGGCAAGTGTTTGGCATGTCGCATGTCATCGTTTGATCGGGGCGGCCGTGCTCACTGGAAGGAATATCATGTCTTCAATCCCTGGCATCATCGACGTCGTCGATGCGCAATCCTCTTCGACTGTCTGGAAAGACAAAATCATGCCGGTGCTGCTGGCCGGCGGACTGGGAGTCGTGTTGCTGTACGGCGCAGCCTTTTCGTCGATGGACGCGCTGCACAACGCGGCCCACGACGGCCGTCACTCGGCGGGCTTTCCGTGTCATTGAGTCGTGCCTCCGGCGCCCTGAATCCGGGCGCCTTCAACCGCATCGTGCGCACGGCGGCCGCAGCCGGAATCCTGGCGGGCCTGTTCCTGGCGGGCGTGCAAAAAATCCAGGTCAGCCCGATCATTCAACAGGCCGAGGTGTATGAAGACGCCGCCGCCGCGTCGGCCGCCCCCGTTCTCGCCGAGCACGCCGATGAGGCCCATGCGGCGCCGGACGCCGAGCATGAGCACGAACATGAGCACGAGCACGAACATGAGCACGGCGCGGCCGGAGCCCATGAGCACGAACACGAACACGGGCACGCCGCGTGGCAGCCGGAAAACGGCGTCGAACGCAGCTTTTTCACGGCCCTGGCCGATGTCAGCATGGCGGTCGGCTTTGGCTTGCTGCTGGCTGGCGCCATCAGCCTGCGCGGCAAAGCGGGCGGCTGGCGTGCCGGCTTGTTGTGGGGCGCGGCCGGTTACGCCGTGTTTTTCCTGGCGCCGTCGCTGGGCTTGCCGCCGGAAGTGCCCGGCACCGCCGCCGCGCCACTGGCGGCGCGCCAGTTGTGGTGGCTCGCCACCGTGCTGGCCAGCGGCACCGGTCTGTCCCTGATCGTGTTCGCGCGCGCCTGGCCGCTCAAGCTGGGTGGCGCGGCCCTGCTGCTGCTGCCGCACCTGGTCGGCGCGCCGCAAGCGCTGCTGCCTGCCAGCGCGGCGCCCGAAGAACTGGCGCATGCCTTCATCTACGCGACGGCGTTGGCGAACGCCGCCTTCTGGCTCGTCCTGGGTACCCTGGCCGGATTCTTTTACAAGAAATTCGCCTGAGCCCATGAGAACCCACAACCGTCACGTCTTCATGTGCGTGGGCCCGCGCTGCACGGAAAACGGCATTGAGGCGCAAGCCGTCTTCGAGCTGATGGGCGAGAAGATCGACGCCCGTCCCGAGCTGCGTATCAAGCGCACCCGCACTCACTGCATGGTCGCCTGCCGCAACGAAGGGCCGATCCTGGTCGTGTATCCGGAAGGCGTCTGGTACAACCGTGTCGACGCGGCGGCGGTCGAGCGCATCGTCAGCGAACATCTGGTGGACGGGCGTGAAGTGACCGATTTGATTTTCCATCGCCTCGGCGAAGGCGACACCTGCATACCGGATAAAGACGATGTCTGAAACACCCGCGCCACTGGCGCAGATAGCCCTGCTGACGCACGCCTCGAATGATTTGACGGTACTGCACAACGCCCTGACTCAGATGCCGGCCGATTTCGGGCCGGTGGCCGGCGTCAACCTGCAGTCGCTAGACAGCGAAACGCGCATGGCGGCCTTGCTGGTGAACGAGCTGCAAGCGGCGCGCATCATCGTCTTGCGGGTGCTGGGGCGGCTCGGTAGCGTGGCCGGCTTCGCCGAACTGGTGGGCCAGGCGCGCCGCCAGGGCCGGCATCTGATCGCCATCAGCGGCACCGGCGAGCCGGACCCCGAGTTGGCCGCCGTCTCGACCGTGGCGCCGGAGGTGCTGCAGCAGGCGCTGAAGTATTTTCAAGCCGGCGGCAGCACCAATCTGGCGCAGCTGCTGCGCTATCTGTCGGATCATCTCTTGCTGACCGGCTTCGGCTACGAACCGGCGCACGCCTTGCCCGAACACGGCATTTACCATCCAGACCTGAGCCAGGACGCGCCGGTGGCCGACTGGCTGGCCCTGCGCGCGCCGGACAAGCCCAGCGTCGGCATCGTGTTTTACCGCGCCCACTGGATGAGCGGGAATACGCGCTTCATCGACTCCTTGCTGGAAGCGCTGGAAAAGCGCGGCATGAACGTGCTGCCGGTGTTCACCTCGTCGCTGCGGGCCGGCGCCGACGGCCAGGCGCTCCCCAGCTCCTTGCGCTACTTCAGCGGCGCGCAGGGCGTCCACATCGACGTGCTGATCAACACGACTTCGTTCGCGATGGGTGAGATCACGCCCGGCGGCCCGACGCCGGCCGGCTGGTCGGTGGGCGTGCTGGAAACGCTGAACGTGCCGGTGCTGCAAGCGATCACCAGCGGCATGACGCTGGCGCAGTGGCAGCAGTCGGCGCGCGGCCTCAATCCGCTCGACGCGGCCATGAATGTGGTGCTGCCCGAATTCGACGGCCGCATCATCACGGTGCCGGTGTCGTTCAAGGCGCGCGCCGCCGGCATGCCCAGCGAAGCCGTCGAATACGAACCGCTGCTCGATCGGGTCGCGCGCGTGGCCGGCATCGCGGCCCGCTTCGCCCGTCTGAAGCGGGTGCCGAACGCCGACAAGCGCGTCGCCTTCATGTTCACCAATTCCAGCAGCAAGGCTTCGCAGATCGGCAATGCCGTCGGCCTGGACGCGCCGGCTTCCCTGATGCGCATCCTGGACGCGATGCGGACGGCCGGCTACGACGTCGGTCTGCCGCCCAGGGACGGCACCGCGCTGATCCACGACCTGATCGAGCGCTGCTCCTACGATAATATCTACCTCACCGCCGAGCAATTGAAGCACGCGGCCGGGCGCGTGCCGGCGGCGCAGTACGCGCGCTGGTTCGCCGACCTGCCGGCCGAGATGCGCGACAAGATGACGGCCCAGTGGGGCGCCGCGCCCGGCGTCGCCTATCTGCACGACGACCATCTGGCGCTGGCCGGCATCGAATTGGGCAATACCTTCGTGGCCCTGCAACCGCCGCGCGGCTACGGCATGGACCCGGACGCGATTTATCACCAGCCCGACCTGCCGCCTACCCACCATTACTATGCGCTATACCGCTGGTTGCGCGACGAGTGGCGCGCCGACGCCATCGTCCATGTCGGCAAACACGGCACCATGGAGTGGCTGCCCGGCAAAGGCGTCGGCCTGTCGGAGAACTGCTTCCCGGACGCGCTGCTGGGCGATTTGCCGCTGTTTTACCCCTTCATCATCAACGATCCGGGCGAGGGCTCGCAAGCCAAGCGGCGCGGCCATGCCGTCGTGGTCGACCATTTGACGCCGCCGATGACCACGGCCGACACCTATGGCGCGCTGGCGCAGCTGACCCAGTTGGTCGACGAGTACTATCAAGTCGAGGTGCTCGACCCGGCCAAGCTGCCGCTGCTCCAGCAGCAGATCTGGGAGCTCGTCAAGCAGACCAATCTGGATGCGGATCTGCAGGCGCGCCTGCTGCATCACGACCATGATCACGGTCAGGAACACGAGCGCGGCCACGAACATGGGCACGGTCACGGTCACGAGCATGGTCACGAGCATGGGCATGGCCACGAGCACGGGCATGAGCACGAAGGCGAACTTCCCGCCGCGCTGGCCGCCATGGGCGGCTCCGACGTCGCCCACCTGATCGAGGATCTGGACGGCTATCTGTGCGAGCTGGGCTCGGCGCAGATCCGCGACGGCTTGCACATACTGGGGCGCGGCCCCGACGACGAGCAACTGCCGGACATGCTGGTGTCGCTGACGCGCTTGCCGAACCAGGACATTCCCGGGCTGCAGGCCGAAGTTGCCAAATTGTTCGGCCTGAACATGGACATGCTGCTCGATCAAAAGGGCCGCCGCCTGAACGTCGTCCCCGCGCTGGCGCGCCTGGCCAGGTGCCCGGTCGTCACGCGCGCGGACGCGCTCGACGCGCTCGACGCCCTATGCCTGCAACTGTTCGTCGAACTGCGCCCGCACGGCTATCTGGCGGAGCGCATCGACGCGGTCTTGCATCTGGTATTCGGCGAACTGGACGCCGATGACGACGCTGCGGCGGCCGTCCAGCCGCTGCTGCAACCGGCGCTGCGCGCTGGCGGCAATATGCTGTCGCAAATGGGTAAGCCGCGCGCGAAGGCGGCGCAGCCGCGCCCAGCCGCCGCCGTCGACGCTGCCGTGCGCGCCACCGACCGCGCCACGCGCTACGCCGCGCTGCGCCGGGTGCTCGGCTTCGCCTGCACCCAATTGGTGCCGAACCTGGCGCGCGCCAGCGACGAAATCGACAATCTGCTCAATGGCCTGGCCGGCGCCTACGTGCCGGCCGGCCCGAGCGGCTCGCCCACGCGCGGCATGGCCCACATCCTGCCGACCGGCCGCAATTTCTATTCCGTCGATCCGCGTAGCGTACCCTCGCAATCGGCCTGGCGGGTCGGCCTGCAACTGGCGCATGAAGTGCTGACGCGCCACGTGCGTGAAACGGGCGCCTATCCCGAGAGCGTCGCCATCAGCATCTGGGGCACCAGCGCCATGCGTACCCACGGCGACGACGTGGCGCAGATTCT
>DMYQ01000343.1:11745-11879 GCA_003482555.1 Janthinobacterium sp.
ACCCTGCGCGTGTTCCGCTCGCGTGTGGTGAATCCGAAATGGCTGGCCAGCATTCAGCGCCACGGCTACAAGGGTGGCCTGGAATTGACGGCGACGGTCGACTATCTGTTTGGCTACGACGCCACCGCCCAGGT
>DMYQ01000226.1:0-1866 GCA_003482555.1 Janthinobacterium sp.
ATCAGGGTGGCGCGGGGCACGAAGCCGCCGGCCCAGACGGCCTGTATGCCGAAGGGATTGGCGACTTCTTCCTTGGCCGCGGCGGGCGGCACCTTGGCGTCGGCGGCGTCGGCGGCGTCGGAGATGGCGGTGGCGGCGGCGGCAGACACGGCGGCGGCGGCAGGGGCCGGGGCGTCCGCGAACGCCGGCGTGGCGAACAGGGTAACGGCGCAGAGCAGCAGCGCGGTGACAGTCAGACCAGCGGACGGACGGATATTCTTAAACATGCTTCCTCCAAAAATTGAAATTATTAAGTGACAACGCGAGTGCGGCCGGCATTGCTTATTCCAGGGTCCACAGGTATTGCATTTGCATCCAGGCCTGCTCCGGCTTGCCGTCGTTCATGCCCGGCTTGAATGTGCACTTGCTGATGCCGTTCACGGCCGCCTTGTCGAGCTCCCGGAAACCGCTCGACTTGACGATCCGCGAATCGGCGACGCGGCCGTCAAGTCCGATCAAGAACGACAGCGTCACCGTGCCGGTCTCCTCGTTGCGGGCCGACGATTTCGGGTACTCGGGCTTGGCGCACGTGCTCATGTCGGCAACCGCCGCCACTCGCGTCGATTTCACCGCGCCCGCGGCCGGCGCCACCGGCACCGGCGCCTTGGCCAGCTCATTGCTCGCCGGCTTGGCCGTACTGGTATTGGCGATCACGCTCTGTTGCGGCGGCGGTTGCTGCACGTTCACCTCCACCGGCGGAACGAAGGGCGGCGGCGGCGCCTTCATTTCCGGCGGCGGAGGTGGCGGCGGCAAGTCTCGCGGCGCGGGCGGCTTGACCTCTTCGATCATCTTGGTCTCGACCGCCTCGCTCATTTTCGCCACCATGCGTTTGCCCAGGCCCGTGACGACGCCGTAGGCGACCAGCACGTGCAACAAGACCACCATCGCGATGCCTGTCACGTTCTTGCCCGGATTGTTTTCACTGGAAAAATTCATAGCTCGCTCTCCCATTCTCGTTTTCGTTTGCCCCATGGCGCGCCGGGACGCGGCGACCCCGCGCCGCCCGGTGGCGGCGCTATCACCGGACGTCGTCGCCCGACGCCTGGATCAGGAAGCTTGTCGCGCCGGCCGGGAAGACTGCATCCCGTCCGACTGCTCGTCCGCCTGGCCCCTGTCGACGGCCCGCTTGAAGAAAAACAGGGTGACGAGCACGATCGATATCGGCACCAGGGTCAGGTAAAACGCGAAGTGACCGTTGAAATTGCCGAACACATAGCCGGTGATGAGGGAACCGGTGGTGCCGCCCAGGGCGGAAAAGATGACCAGCAAGCCGGTCATGGCCGAGTGCTGGCTTTTCGGCAGGGAACTGAGCATGACCGAATTGATGCCCGGATAGATGGGCGCCATGAACAGGCCGATCAGCGGAAACAGGAAGGTCGCCAGCGGCGCGCTGGACCAGCTCACGTTTGGATCGAGCACCACATTGTGCGTCAGCGGCAGTGCCAGGACCACCATCGCGGCCATGCCGATCACGCAACCGTTCATGACTGGATACCAGTTCAACTTGCGCATCAGCACACCGGCCGACAGGCGCCCGATCGCCAGGCAGGCGGCGAAGATGCTGGTCACTTGCACGCTCATGGCTGCCGGCAATTTCAGGATTTCATTGTTAAAGGTCGGCAACCAGGTGCCTATGCTTTGCTCGATCAGCACATACAGGAAGGCGGTGATGATGAAGACGCAGACCAGGGGCTTGAAGAACAGCTTGAGCATGGCGGCGAAGTCTTGCGCGATGCTGCGCCCGGCCGGCAATTGCGCGCTGTGTTCGTCGAAGCGGGTAACGAGCAAGAGCAGGAAAGTCAGCCCGCACAGGGCCGCCAGCACCCA
>DMYQ01000226.1:2025-2459 GCA_003482555.1 Janthinobacterium sp.
ATCAGGCCCAGGGTCGAATACACCGACACCTTGACCAGGGCGAAGGCGACGCCGACGCACAAGAACAGCAACTTGGTGGTCAGAAAACTGGGCAGCAGCGGCATCGCGACGCAGGCGCAGGTGACGATGGCCAGCCCGGCCAGCATGGCTTTTTTATAGCCGATGCGAGGCAGGAAAGAGGCCAGCAGGAAGGACACGACGGCGATCGGCAAGTCCTTGAAGCCTTCCAGCGCGCTGGCGCCGGCCTTGCTGACACCGTAGTTGCCGATGACTTGCAAGATCACGGTGCCTACGCTGTTGAGCAAGATTGCAAACACAAAATAGATCAAAAACAGGATGAATAATATGCGTTGGTTTTTCACGGTGTCTCCGTTGATGGGTCATGATTTCTTCTTATTTTTTTTGTTGCCGGTGCTGCCACTACAAACTTACTG
>DMYQ01000226.1:2656-3019 GCA_003482555.1 Janthinobacterium sp.
CTTACTGCCTTACTGCGTTACCGCGTTCATGCTCACTGCATTCAAGTCAAACCGGTCCAGTCCGGAGATCACCAGGTCGGCTTGCCTCAGCACCTCCGCCAGGCCGACGCCGAGCGCGAACATGCCGGCCGCCTTGATCGCGGCCACGCCGGCCACCGCATCCTCGACGCCCAGGCAATCGTGCGGCGCCACGCCCAGTTCGCGGGCGGCGGTCAGGAAGATTTCCGGATCCGGCTTGCCCCTGGCCACCAGCGCGGCGTCCACCACATAATCGAAACGCTCGGTGATGCCCAGCCGCTCGAGTACCGCGAAGGCATTCTTGCTGACCGAGGCCAGGCCGATTTTCAAGCCCGCCGCGCGCAC
>DMYQ01000226.1:3205-7322 GCA_003482555.1 Janthinobacterium sp.
TTCCGGTAATGCAGATTCTTTTCATCGGCCAGCGCCAGCTTGTGCGCCGCCGTGTAGTGCCCGGCCCGCTCGCCCAGGATCAGGTCGAGCGAGCCCATGCGATCGATGCCCTTCAAATGTTCATTGAAGGCGGCGTCGAAGGGTTGCTCCAGGTTATCGGCCAGGCGCTTCCAGGCCAGGAAATGGTAGTGGGCGGTATCGGTGATGACACCGTCCAGGTCGAAAATGACGGCTTTGAAACGGCTGCTGCTCATGCGATCTCCTTGCGGGTGGACAAACGGCGCAGGGGCGCGGCCGGGCTCAGGGCGAGCGCCACGCCGTGGTGGTTGAGCGCCAAGCCGGCGCCCCGCAACAGGCGGTACTCGGTGTGTTCCGGCTCGACCCGCACTTCCAGCAGGCCGCCCTTGATGTGGATCTTGAAGCTGTAGTGTTGCCATTGCTTGGGCAAGGTCGGCGCGAAACGCACATGGCCGTCGAGCACGCGCATGCCGGCGAAACCGTAGGCCACGCCCATCCAGGTGCCGGCCATCGCCGCCGTGTGCACGCCGTAATGGGTGTTGCCGTGGGTATCGTCCAGATCCAGGCGCGCCGTTTCCATGAAAAAGTCGTAGGCTTGCTCGTGGTAACCCACCTCGGAAGCGATGATGCTGTAGATGCAAGACGACAGCGAAGAATCGTGGGTCGTCAGCGGCTCGTAATAGTCATAGTCGCGGCGCTTGTCGTCGAGCGAAAACTGATCGCTCAGCAATAGCAGCGCCAGCACCACGTCGGCCTGCTTGCACACTTGATGGCGGTAAATCACCATCGGATGGTAGTTCAGCAGCAGCGGATAGTTTTCCTTCGGGGTGGCGGCGAAATCCCAGCGCTTCTTGGACAGGAAACTGTCGTCCTGGGCGTGGATGCGCAGCGCCTCGTCGTAAGGCAAATGCATGGCCAGTGCGGCGCGGCGCCACTCGGCCGGCTCGGCCCCGTCCAGCTCCATGGCCAGGGCGATGCGGGCGAACTGGGTCGGATGCAACTCGCGCAAGCGTTCGGCGATGGCGGCGGCGAAGTTCAAGTGCATCTTCGCCATCGCGTTGGTGTAGTAATTATTGTTCACCAGGGCCGTGTATTCGTCGGGCCCCGTCACTTGATTGATGCAAAAACGCGCTTCACGGTCGTAGCTGCCGATGCCGGTCCAGATGCGCGCCGTTTCCATGACGATTTCGGCGCCGAATCGCAGCAGATAGTCTTCGTCGTCCGTCGCTTCGTAATACAGCTTGATCGAATAGGCGATGTCGGCGTTGATATGGTATTGCGCGGTGCCGGCCGGGAAATAGGCCGAGCATTCTTCGCCCGCGATGGTGCGCCATGGATAGAGCGCGCCCTTGGCGTGCGACATCTGGCGGGCCCGCTCGCGCGCCTGGCCCAGGCCGCTATACCGGTATTCCAGCAATTTCTTGGCGATTTCCGGCTTGCTGTACAGGAAGAATGGAAAGATATAGATTTCCGTGTCCCAGAAATAATGGCCCTCATAGCCTTCGCCCGTGACGCCCTTGGCCGCGATATTCGTCTTGCCGTCGCGCCCGACCGATTGCAGCAGGTGAAACTGGTTGAAATGGATGCCTTGCTGCAAGGCGTCATCGCCGGCGATCTCGACGTCGGCCTGTTGCCAAAAGTCGGACAGGTAGGCGCGCTGCTCGTCCACCAGGGCTTCGAAGCCGCCCGCCTTGGCTTGCGCCAGCGCTTCCTTGCTGCGCGAGAGCAATTCCTTGGCTGGATAATCGCGCGAAGAAAAATACGTGCCGAACTTGCACAAGCGCACGGACTTGCCCTCGTCGACTTGCATCTCGTAAGACTGTTCCAGACGCTGGCCATTCTTGAGCAGGCGCAGATTGTGCGGCCCCTCGTGCGTCAATTCGGTCGCGGTGGCGCTGAGCAGGCTGAAGCCGCTATTGCCGGTGCGCTGCAACAAGGCCGAAAAATGCTCTTCCTGCTCGCTGTCGACCAGGTGCAGGGCCGGGCCGGAGACGGCCGAACCGATGCGCGGATCGTCGCCCGCTTCCAGGTTTTTGACGGCGCCGTCGAGGGTGGAAACGAGGCAGACGCGGCCAAAGAAATTGAGCGGCGTCACCGTGTATTCGATGGCAAACAAGTGCTTGCGCTCGAAACACACCAGGCGCCGGCTGGCGATGGCCACCCGGCGGCCCTTTTTCGATTTCCATTGCACCGTGCGCAACAAGACGCCGGTGCGGAAATCCAGGCTGCGCTCATAGCTTTCCACGGTGCCCTGCAAGAGGTCGAAGCGCTCATCTTCGATCCACAGGCCGATGCCCTTGCCGTTCGGCACATTGAGCATGAATTGATTGGTCTTGGCCAGACCGAAGGCCGCCTCCGGGTAATGGATGGCTTCCGATTCGTAAAATCCGTTCAAATATGTGCCGTCCAGCGAAGTGCCGGCCGGGCCGCTATAACCCTCTTCGTGGCTGCCGCGCAAGCCGATGTAGCCATTTCCCAACGCGAACAGGGTCTCGTCGAGAAAATGGGTTTCCGTATCGAACGACGTTTCCCGGATGCACCATGCATCGAGGGGATAAGTGTGTCTGGAGCTGTCGGACGGGTGCACTGTGCATTCCTTTATGCTGAGTTGATCGATTCAAACCGGTTAGAATTTTGTTTTCGATGAATTTGGCCGGTTTTTCGTTATGACATCGGTGACTGGAAGGTGGCGCCTACCCTCAGGTCTGGCGCACCATCAAGTTGGTTGGCAACATTTCGGACGTGACGGCGTCGCCGTGAATCAGGCCCAACATTTTTTTGGCGAGCAGCACGCCGCCATCGCGCAAATACTGGTGCACGCTGGTCAGCGGCGGCACGAAACTGGCGGCGCCTGGGGTGTCGTCGTAACCGATCACCGAGACGTCTTCCGGCACCCGCAACTTGCGCTCCGTCAAGGCGCGGATGGCGCCCATGGCCAGCAAATCGCTGGCGGCGAAGACGCCGTCGAACATCGCACCCTTCTTTTTCAGCAAGGCGGCCACGCCATCGAAGCCGGCCTCGAAAGTGAAAGCCTTGGGGCGCACGATATGCACCATGGCTAGTCCACCCATGGCGTCGATGAAGCCGGCGCAGCGTTCTTGCACTTCGGCATGGTCGACATCGCCGAGGAAAATCAATTGCTTGCGCCCTTGGCGCAGGAAGCGCTCGGCGGCGCTGGCGCCACCCTTGCGGTTATCGCTGCCGACGACGATATAGTCGCAGCCCAATTCCGGCGCGCCCCACACCACCAGCGGCAGACCGGCCTTTTGCAGCGAGCGCACGGCGTCGCCGTGGGAACCCTGGCCCAGCAGGATCAAGCCGTCGGCGCCCTGCACCGGTGCCGTGTTCATCAATTGCTTCGAGGTCAGCACGACGCAGTAGCCGGCCGTCGTCAATTCCTGCGTGATACCGCCCAACAGTTCCAGCGGATAGGGATCGGACATGGGCCGCCCCTTGATCGGCGTCATCTCGACCACCACGGCCACCGAGTAACTGCGGCGCATGCGCAGATTGCGCGCGCTCACATTCAAGCGGTAACCCTGCTCCTCGGCCACGCGGCGTACTTTTTCACGCGTCTCCAGGGTCACCAGCGGGCTGTCGCGCAGGGCGCGCGAGACCGTGATCTTGGAGACGCCGGCCATCCGGGCCAGGTCTTCCATGGTCAAGCCAGACTCGCTTTTGCGCATACCGATCTTATTCGCGGACATTCATCACTCTTAGGTTGGAAACAGGGCTTGCGGACGCATTATGACAGGTTTTCAGCCTTTGCTTCACTTAATGACATCGATAACATTTAAATTGACATCGATAACAATTTAATTGACATCGATATCATTTGTTGGTTCAATGGCTGCTTCCGCACCATTCGTCAAGACATCGACGGCGTTTCCGCGGATCGGAAACGGGGTGGGGGATGGGGACGGAACCGCTAGGCCGGCGCTTGGAGGCCGCGGCGCACCGTCCGGGAGACGATATGATTTTTACAAAAAAAGAAAGTATGCATATGAAAAGCCACAACAAATTCCTGCTGTCTTCAGTCACCTTGGCGGTGCTGGCCCTGATCAACCAAGCCCAGGCCCAGACGGCGGCCGCCGCCGCG
>DMYQ01000226.1:7511-14361 GCA_003482555.1 Janthinobacterium sp.
CCGCCGCCGCGAAAACCGACGCCGTCTCCGCCGAGATCCAGCAAGTGGTGGTCACCGGCGTCACCTCGGGCGGTGCGAAACGCAAGATCGATTCCGCCTTTTCCATCACCACCGCCACCGAAGAGCAAATGAAGCAGGCCAATCCGACCAGCACGGCCGACCTGATGAAAATTTCCCCGGGCGTGTACGTGGAATCGACGGGCGGCCAGACCGGCGCCAACATCCAGATCCGCGGCTTTCCCTCCGGCGGTGACGCCCCTTTCGTCACCCTGCAGTTGAACGGCTCGCCGCTGTTCCCGGCGCCGACCCTGTCCTTCCTGGCCAACGATTCCACCTTCCGCATCGACGACACGATCGAACGCGTCGAAATGCTGCGCGGCGGCCCCAGCGTGATCCTGTCGAACGGCCAGCCCGGCGCGACCATGAACTTCCTCCTGAAAAAAGGCGACGACACGCCCGAGGGCACGCTGCGCGCCACGCTCGGCACCGGCAACCTGATGCGCTATGACGCCTTCTTCGGCGGCAAGATCGCGGACGGCTGGTACGGCACCATCGGCGGCTTTTACCGCACCAACGACGGCATCCGCGATCCCGGCTTCCCGGCCGACGATGGCGGTTCCCTCACGGCCACCGTGACGCACAAGATACAGGACGGCGAACTGAACTTCTATGTGCGCAGCCTGAAAGACAAGAACGCCTTCTACACGGCCGTGCCGGTGCTGCTCAGCCCGAGCGGTTCGCTGCAAGCCTTCCCCGGCGTCGATCCGCTGACCTGGACGCCGATGAGCGAGCAGACCCGTTTGTTCACCCTGCCGGACGGCACCAAGGGCGACCTGGCCGACGGCCGCGGCGCCAGCAACACCACGCTCGGCTTCGACTTCGACCAGAAAGTCAACGGCTGGAACGTCAGCAACAAGATGAATTACTTCAGCGGCGACCAAAACACCGTGGCCATGTTCAGCGGCGCGGCGCCGACCTCGTTCGGCAACCAATTGTCGTCGCTGATCGCGCGTGACAACGGCAACGCCGCCCTGGTGGCCGCCGCCGGCCGATCCGCCGTGAGCGGCGCCGGCGTGTACGTGGACGGCAGCGGCGCCGTCGGCAACGACACGCAAACCATCCAGATCGCGCCCTGGATCGTCAAGAAACAATTGAAAAACTTCACAGACGAATTGCGCTTCACCAAGGAAATCGTGCCGAACCACACGATGACCGTCGGCGCCTACGCCGCGCAATACTCGTCGAACGACACCTGGGATATCGGCAACAATGAAATCCTGATGGATTTGAACGGCAAGCCGATCCAGGTCACGCTCGACAACGGCGCCCTGGCCACCGACAAGCAAGGCTTCGCGCGCGGTTGCGGCTTCTGCATCGCCGAAAACGGCAGCGCCACCAACCGCGCCCTGTACCTGGCCGACGAGTGGAAACTCAGCGAGGCCTTGAAACTGGACGCCGGCGTGCGTTATGAATCACAAAAAATGAGCTTGTCCTACCAAACGCCAAGCTCGGTTAATGTGGGTTCCAATGCCCTCGCCGCCTACAGTTACGGCATCTCCCAGGCCAGCGGCCCGGTGATCGCCTACAATCCAAGCTGGCACTTGCCTTCCTTCACCCTGGGCGGCATCTACAAGCTGCAAAAAGACATGAGCGTCTACGCCCGCTTCAATTCCGGCGGCCAGTTCCCCTTCTTCGACCAAGTCCGCGGCAGCACCGTCAGCAATCCACCGCCGGTGACCAAGATCAAGCAAGTCGAACTGGGCTTCAAGACCGCCGGATCGCTGTACAGCGCCTCGGTGGCCCTGTTCGCCAACCGCTTCGCCAATCAATTCATCGGCACCAGCACGGCCGGCGGCCTGCCGGTCAACACCACGGGTGGTTCGCAAACCTATGGCGTGGAATACGAACTGGCCGTGCGTCCGGTGAAAAATCTGCAAATTTCCCTGAGCGGCGACGCCCAGCACGCCAAGTACCAGGACTACGACGACGCGCTCAGCCCGGGCATCAACGGCATGGTGGTGCAGCGCCAGCCCGCCAGCCAATGGCGTTTGACGCCCAGCTATGTGATTCCGTTCGGCGACAATTCGCTGCGTCTGTATGGCACGTATTCGCATATCAACGCCCGCTTCAGCGACCAGCAAAACCAGGAATTCCTGCCTAGCTACAACACGCTCGACGCCGGCGCCCTGCTGGCCGTCGGTGAAAAGCTGGAATTCCGCCTGTCGGGCAGCAATCTGACCAACGAGCTGGGCTTGACCGAAGGTTCGGCCGGCCGCGGCGTCGCCGTGCAAGGCAGCGTACAGTACGCCACCATGGCCCGTCCGCTGTTTGGCCGCGCCGTCGAACTGTCGATGACTTACCACTTCTAAGGCCGGGCACCCCGGAACCGGTTCCGGGGCGTGGCCGGTGTTTCATGGATCTCTGCTGTATTTTGCAAGGCCTTCGCGGCCTTGCTTTTTTTTGCCATCGAATTGATGTGAGCGCACACTTTCAATATGCGGCAGCATTTATCTCAAGAATAATATGTTTCCACAATGTATTATCATAAAAACATATTCTCTACTGGCATGTGGCGGCGATTTGTCCTACCCTAGTGTCATGCCCGCATGTCGCCCCCGCTCCGCCCGGGATCAGCTTCCATGACCGGCTTCTTTAAAACAAAGGTGATCACTGTGGCATCCATATCGTCCATCAGCCCTTCGCAGTCCGCGCTGCCGTCGGCTCAGCAACTCGTCCAGCAAGACCAAAATCAGGTGCAGGCGGACAGCGCGCGTCTGGCGCAAAGCCAATCCCGACTCGGCTCCGACCAAAGCCGCCTGAACCAAATCCAGGCGCAAAGCCAGCAGGTGGCGCAAGCGGCGCCCCGGGCCGCCGCGCCGCCGCCGGCTAGCCTGCCGGCGGCGGTACAAGCGCCGCGCCCGCAACTCAACGCCCAGGGCCAGAGCATCGGCAAGTTGATCGACGTTACAGCGTAAATTCCCGCTCGAGCACTTTCAACCACCATTTTTCGGTAGTCGCCGGCCCCTTCAAGGCGACGGCCTGGCCCATTTCCGGCGTCGTGATCGGCACGCCGTTCTTGGCGGCCAGGGCGACGATGCGGTCGAAGGGCTCGTGCCACACGTGCAAGCCCAGGTCGAAAGTGCCGTTGTGCACCGGCAGCAGCCATTTCCCCCGCAAGTCCAGATGCGCCTGCAAAGTTTGTTCGGGCTGCATGTGCACGTCGGGCCACAGCTTGTCGTAGGCGCCGGTTTCGATGAAGGTCACGTCGAAGGGGCCGTAAGTGTCGCCGATGCGCTTGAAACCGTCGAAATAGCCGGAATCTCCGCTGAAAAACACGCGCAATTCGCGCTCTTCGATGACCCAGGACGCCCACAGCGTCTGGTTGCCGTCGTGTAAACCACGGCCCGAAAAATGCTGGGACGGCGTCGCCACCAGCCGCACGCCATCGACCATGGTCGATTCCCACCAGTCCAGTTGCCGTACCTTGCTTGCCGGCAGCCCCCATTTGATCAGGGTGTCGCCCACTCCCAGCGGCGTGATGAAATGCTCGGTCTTGGCCGCCAATTCCAGGATGGCGGCGTAGTCGAGGTGGTCGTAATGATCGTGCGACAAGATCACCCCTTTGATGGGCGGCAAGTCCGCGATGCTGATGGGCGGCTGGTGGAAACGCTTCGGGCCGGCCCATTGCACCGGCGAAGCCCGATCCGAAAACACGGGGTCGGTCAGCCAGAACTGGCCGTTGAGCTTGAGCAGCAGCGTCGAATGACCGAGGCGGAACAAGCTGTCGTCCGGCGCGGCCAGCAATTGCGCCCTGTTCAAGACATTCACCGGCACCGCCTGCGTCGGCACCCGGCCGACCGGGCGCGTGAACAACATCGTCGCCACCAGCTTCAAGGTCTTCAAAAAACCCAGCTTGTGCATGGACACGGGATTGCGGAATTTGCCGTCGCGGCGCTGCGGCGACGCCTCGACGAGGGCGCCCGGCGCCAGCTTCAATGTGGAATTGCAACTACTCATGGTGACTCCCGAGAATGGGCCATGCAGCACGATTGCGCATCGCCTTGAGACAATATACACTACACAGTGTAGTTCCAATTTTCAAAGAAGTAAACCGGCAGGTGTAAAATATCCCTTCCTCACTCGTAGAATCGACGCCATGTCCTCCCCTCCCCGTCTGACCGACCGCAAGCGCCTGGCCATCGTCGCCGCGGCCATCGCCGAATTTCGCGCAAACGGTTTCGAGGCCACCAGCATGGACCGGATCGCCGCCACGGCGGCCGTCTCGAAGCGCACGGTGTACAACCACTTCCCCAGCAAGGACGAGTTGTTCGCGGAAATCCTGACGCGGTTGTGGGAAAGTAGCGCGGCCCAGTCGGCGCTGCCGTATCAGGCCGGCAAGTCCCTGCGCGATCAATTGCTGGCCTTGCTGCAGCAAAAGATGAGCCTCATCAGCGACGCCAACTTCCTCGACCTGGCCCGGGTAGCCATCGCTGAAACCATCCATTCGCCGCAGCGGGCCCAGGAAATGGTGGCGCGTCTCAGCGAAAAGGATACCGGGGTCACGGGCTGGATACGGGCGGCCCAGGAAGACGGCAAGCTCAAGCCCGGCGATCACGTGTTTCTGGCCCAGTTGTTGCAGGGACAATTGAAGACCTTCGCCTTTTGGCCGCAAGTGACGATGGGCCAGCCCATGCTCGACGCGGCGCGGCAAAAGCAAGTGCTGGAAGCGGCCGTCGACATGTTCCTGGCTTACTGCGCCCGCGACCAAGGCTAACGCGGCGGTTCGACCCGGCAAGGACAGGCCCGGCCGGCCGTCATAACCAGCCCGCCTCGCGCGCCAGGCGGTAGGCTTCCACGCGGTTGCCCGCCTGGAGTTTGCTGATCGCCTCGGACAGGTAATTGCGCACCGTGCCCTCCGACAGGTGGATGGCCTTGGCGATCTCGGCGCCGCTGCGGCCTTCGCCGGCCAGTCGCAAGACTTGACGTTCGCGGTCGCTGAGCGGATCCTTGCGCCCGCTCCACAGCTCGAGCGCCAGTTCGGGCGCGATGCTGCGTCCGCCCGCGTGGACGCAGCGGATGGCGTCGGCCAGGGTGTCGGATGGGGCATCCTTGAGCAGGTAGCCGCGCACGCCGGCGGCCAGCGCGCGCTGAAGGTAACCGGCGCGGGCGAAGGTCGTCACGATGATCACTTTGCACGGCGAATGCTCTTCAGCCAGGGCGGCGGCCAATTCCAGGCCTGTCATGTGCGGCATTTCAATATCGGTCAAGACGATATCCGGCGCGCGCGCTTGACACAGCGCCAAGGCGGCGCGCCCGTTGCCGGCGGTGCCGACGACATCGAGGTCGGGCTCCAGTTTCAGCAGGGCCGCCAGCGCGCCCAGCACCAGCGCTTGATCTTCCGCGATGAGAACCTTGATCATCGGCCGCTTTCCATGGGCAAGCGGAGCTCCAGCACCAAGCCCCGTTCAACGCTGAGCGCCAGATCGCCGCCAAGCGCCCGCAGCCGTTCGGCCATGCCCGTCAGCCCGTTGCCGCGGCGGATAGCCTCGACATTCGTCAGCAGCGCGCCATCGTCCGCGATCCGGCACACGATCGAGCCGGAACGCAAGGCCAGGTCCACCGCGCAACGGGTGGCGCCGGCGTGGCGCACGATATTCGTGACCGCTTCGCGCAGGGCCAGCGCCAGCACGGTTTCCGCCGCCGCCGGCAAGGCCAGCGTGGCCACGCTGGACGACATTTCGACATTCGCAGCGGCCAGGCTCACGCGGGCGCCGGCCAGCTCATGCGCGAAACCCGTCTGGCGATAGCCGCTGACCGCCGCCCGCACTTCGGCCAGCGCGTGCCGGGCGCTATGCTCGATATCCTTGATCTCTTGCCGGCAAGCTGCCTCATCGCGTTGCAGCAGCTTTCCCGCCAGTTCGGCTTTCAAGGTGATCAGGGAAAGCGTGTGCCCGAGCAGATCGTGGAGGTCGCGCGAGATCCGTTCGCGTTCGGCGATGGTCGCCAGGTGCTCGACTTCTTCCTGCTTGCGCAAGAGCCGCAGATGCGCGCGGCGCGAGCTTGCCTCGACGATGCCGGACAGCCCGACCGCAAGGCCGACGAGCAAAGCGGGAACGAGGAATTCCAGCCGGCCGGCGTCCAGGGTCGCGCCGGTGAGGCCGGCCAGCGCCAGCACGGCGGCGACCATGGCAAAGGCCACCCTTGGCGGCTGGACGCGCGCGCACATGGAAGCGGCAAAGATGAAAAAGACGCTGGCGCCGGCGTTATGAGGCGCCCACAGCGCGCCCATCAGGCAAGTGAGCAATAGGTACAGCAAGGCGCGCCGACTGTCGCCCCAGAAGCTGGCGAAGTAGCAGAGCAAAAACAGAAAAACCGAGGCCAGCAGCCACGCCAGTTCCCCCGTGCCGGCCCGCACGTCGATGTATTTGACCAGAAGGAAACACAAGAAAATCGGCCACAGATAGGGGCCCTTGCCCAGGCTGGCGGGCAGCCATGGTGCCCTGATGGCGCGCTTGATCTTGTCCATTCCCAACCCTTCCCTTCGATTCAAAACGGCAGCGCCCGGGGGAATCGTCCACCCGAGCGCGCCAGCTCATGCATTCCCGGCTGTCGCCAAACGCGGCGCCACGGCCCGGCCAGCGACGATCGCGCCCGCCAAGCCGAAGATGGCCGATCCCCACAGTATCAATCCGGCGCCCAGACAACCGAGCGGATCGAGCGGGCCGCCGCCGGCGAACGGATAAATCAGCGCCAGCGCCACCAGCGCCGCCCCGCTGACATAATGGGGCCGATACCCGAACAGTTTCGCCAGAGGCAAAAAATGCAGGCCGACGATCAGCATCACACCCGG
>DMYQ01000226.1:14682-19072 GCA_003482555.1 Janthinobacterium sp.
CTCGCTTGCGCCCGTGAGCCAGAGTGCGCCGAAAATTGAAAAAAATACGGCCCCGATACCCAGGCCACGCTTGCGTTCGATTGTCATCTTCATGTGTGTCTCCCCGTGTTTGGTTGTATGTGCTTGCTTAAGCTCGGCAAGTCTGTAGTGTGCTTGCCGGGGCAGCGGGAAACCAGTGTCGATTGCCATGACTTTCGCATGACAAATGTCACCTCTTGCACGCGCATCCTTGCGACGCGCAAATTCTCGCGCCATTTCCCGTTTGGGCGGCCGCGCTTTGCCCTAAAATGGTCATTCATGAATCACCGGAGCCGCCGCATGTCGATTACCCCGCAACAACTCGAAATTCTGATGCAGGAAGTGGAAGTGTCCGATCCGATCGACTTCGCCGACCTGCCCTTCAACGAGCAAGAATTGCGCGCCCTGATCGCCAACCACCTGTGCGAGATGGCCGACGCCATGCAGAGTTTCAGCGCCGAAGACCGCAACCTGGCCCTGCTGGCCGTGGCCGCCAAGCTGGTGCTGGAAAACCTGGTGCTGCACGTGCAATTGCTGCGCCAGCACGGCTTGCCGATGAGCGATAGCGTGGAAGCCCTGTTGCAGCGCCTGCGCGGCGCCAGCTGAGGCACCGCAAAACAACAGACTATCGCAAAGATAGATGTATCCATGTTATCGCCGGACATCGCTGATATAGTTCGCAGAGGAAACTTTCACGGAAAGCCAGCCGCGCGGCGCGGCTTCCGGTCGCCTTCCGCGTCGCCGCCCGGCGCCGCACAGCCCCGCAAGTTGCCGGCCGTGAAGGCGGTTCGCGCAAGTTCTTGCAATCTCGGGAGTTACCATGAAAAAACTGTTCACCACCCTGTTGGCCGCCCTGCTCGCCTTGAGCCTGGCCGGCACCGCCCTCGCTGCGGGCAAGGGTACGGCCGATGAAGCCGTGGCCCTGGTCAAGAAGGCCGGCGCCTACCTGAAAGAAAACGGCCCGGAAAAGGCGATCGTCGCCATCAACGATCCCAAGGGCCAGTTCGTGAAGGGCGACCTGTACGTGTTCATGCTGCGCACCAACGGCGACGGCATCGCGCTGGCGCACGGCCAGAACGCCAAAATCGTCGGCAAGAACATGCTGGAATTGCACTCCGCCGAAGGGGTCTATTTCGTCAAGGACTTCATCAAGCTCGTCAACGGCCCCGCCGGCAAGGGTTGGGTCAGCTACAAATGGCCCGATCCGCTCACCAAGAACATCGAAGAGAAATCCACCTATGTCGAGCGTTTCGGCGACTATTTCCTGGGCGTGGGCATCTACAAATAAGGCTGGCGGCCGCAGCCGCTCTCATGCCCGCCGGGCGGCGCCCGCTTCCAGGCTCAGGTCGGACGTGGCCAGCGCCACGCAGGGCAGGATATAGCCGTCGCGCTTTTCCTCCAGGCTCAGGCCCGGCCACTCGATCAGATAGCGCACCGTCCCCTCGCGCAGGCGACACAGGCAGGTGCGGCAAGTGCCGTTGCGGCAGGAACTGGGCAGGCGCAAGCCGGCGCCCTCGGCGGCCACCAGCAGCGTGACGCCGGCGCCGGCCTCGAAGGCCCAGCCCTGCGGTTCCATCTTGACGGTAAATGATTGGTTCATGGTCACAGTGTAACAAGCGGCGGCGCTTCACTCAGGCTTTCAGCAGCGCCGCCAGCTTGCGCGCGCCGAAACGGGCCTGGGCCAGGGTCAGCGCGCTGTAGCCGACGACGATGGCGGGCGCCGGCCGCGCCTCCCGGCAAAAGGCGCGCAAGGGATGCAGGGCCAGGCCGGCGGCGCTGGCGCGGGCGAGCAGCCCAGCCTCGGTGCAGCCGTCGGGCAGCCATAGCACGAAGTGAAATCCCGCCTCTTGCCCGCTCACCGCATAGGCTCCGGCAGCGGCCAGGATTGCCAGCACGGCGTCGCGCCGCTCCTGGTAGGCGCGCCGCGCCAGACGCAGGTGGCGCAGGAAGGCGCCGTCCGCCATGTAGGCGGCCAGCGCCAGTTGGTCGCCGATGCCGACCGAGCGGCCGCTGTCTTGCCAGATGCCGAGCAGGCGCTCGCGCAGCGCGGCCGGCAGCACGGCGTAACCGACCCGCATACCGACGAACAGAGTCTTGTTGAAGCTGCCGCAATAGATCACCCGATCATATCTGTCGAGCGACTTCAGGGCCGCCAGCGGGGCGCTGTGGTAATTGAACTCGCTGTCGTAATCGTCTTCGACGATCCAGGCGCCTCCGGCGCTGGCCCAGTCCAGCAATTCCAGGCGCCGCGTGAGCGACATCGTCACCCCCAGCGGCGACTGGTGCGCCGGCGTCACGTAAGCCAGGCGCGCGTGGGCGTGGGCGCGCAGGGCCGCGCAATCGATGCCCTCCCCGTCCACCGCCACCGGCGCAATGCGCGCGCCGGCCAGGACGAAGATCGCCGCCGCCGCCGGATAGCCGGGATCTTCCACGCACACGGTGTCGCCGGGGGCCAGCACGGCGCGCGCCACCAGGTCTAGCGTGTGGCGGATGCCGGTGGTGATGACGACGTCGGCGGCCGCGCACTGGATGCCGCGGTGGCGCCCCAGATAGTCGGCGATGCGCGCGCGCAGGGCTGGCGCGCCGCACGGGTCGGCGCTACACAATTGTTCATCGGAGGCGCCGCGCAGGGCCCGCGCCAGGTATTTCGACCAGGTCGCCATGGGAAACAGGGCCGGATCGGCCATGCGCGCGGCAAAGGGCAGACCGTTGCGCGCGCCCGTTTCAGGGCTGGACCGCGCCGCCGGCGACGCTGGCGCCGCGGCTGTCGGCGCCGCCACCCCGTAAGCGGCCATCAGGAAGCGCTCCGGCACCAGCGCGCATACGCGCGTGCCGGAACCGGGCGCGCGCGCCACATAAGCTTCCGCCCGCAAGCGGTCGAAAACCAGTTCCACGGTGCCGCGCGACAATTGCCAGCGCTCCGCCAGGGTGCGGCTGGACGGCAGCCGGCTGCCGGCCGGCAAGAGCTGGCTCAGGATGGCGTCGCGCAAGGCCGCGTAGGCCGCTTCCTGCTTGCCGGCGCCGCCATCGCGCAGGGCGGCCGGCCACGGCAAGTCGAGCGGGACGGCGACTTTTCCACGCGTCATAGTGGTCCAATGCAAGAGTTGATAAATGGTGCTACGCATTACACCACAAACGCCCTATTCTTGCGTCCGGCCCGGCTTGTCGCCGCGGCATTGACGGAGCAAGCATGTACAAAAAATATGAACCGGCGCCCTGGGTCTGGAGCGCCATCTTGCTGATCGTGGTCTGCCTGCCGCGCGTCGGCATCGACGTCTATCTGCCCTCGCTGCCGGCGATGGCCGACACCCTGGGCGCCAGCTCGGCCCAGTTGCAACTGACCCTGACCGTGTACATGGCCGGTTACGCCGTCTCGATGCTGGTGTGCGGCCCCCTGTCGGACCGCTACGGCCGACGCCCGGTCTTGCTGGGCGGCCTGGCGCTGAACCTGCTTGCCAGCGTCGCCTGCGCCTGCGCGACGGGCGCCACCGCGCTGATCGCGGCGCGCCTGTTGCAGGCGCTGGGCGGCTGCAGCGGCACCGTGATCGGCCGCGTGATCGTGCGCGACCGCTTCGACGCGGCCGTCCAGGCCGGCCTGCTGAGCCGGATTTCGATGGGGATGGCGCTCTCGCCCATCCTCGCGCCGCTGCTCGGCAGCGCCATCGACGCGGCGCTGGGCTGGCGCTGGATCTTCATCGCCCTGGCGCTGGTGGCGGCCGGCGCCCTGGCCCTGGTCGCCCTGCTGCTGCCGGAGACCCGACCCGCCCGCGAGCCTGAGGCCGGCAGCGTGCCGCGCATCTACCTGGGCCTGCTGCGCGACGCCTGTTTCTTGCGCTACGCGCTGGCGATCGGCTTCGTCTATTGCACGTATTTTCCCTTCATCGCCGAATCGTCGGTGCTGCTGCAAAGGGGGCTGCGGCTGTCGCCGACGGCTTACGCGCTGGTGTTCGGCGCCACGGCCGGCGGCTACCTGGCCGGCGCGCGGCTGTTCCGCCGCCTGTGTCCGCGCCACGGCGCCGATCGCCTGATCGCCGCCGCCGTGCTGCTGAACGGGACCGGCGCCGCCCTGCTGGCCCTGGCCACCGGCCTGTATCCGACGGCGCTGGCAGCCATCGTCGGGCCCATGCTGTTGATCATGCTGTCGGTGGGCGTGGCCATTCCCGCCTGTCAGCTGGCCGTGCTGCGGCCGTACGCGGCCATTGCCGGCAGCGCTTCCGGCCTGTTTTTCTTCATTCAAATGGCCATGAGCGCGGCCTGCGGTGGCATCATCGGCCGCCTGTCGGACGGCGGCCCGCGGCCGATGGCCTGGACCACGCTGGCGGCCAGCGCCGCCCTGGGCGCGACGTGGCTGGCGCTGCGCCCGCGCGCCGCC
>DMYQ01000226.1:19092-20337 GCA_003482555.1 Janthinobacterium sp.
GGGACGGTCAAGCCACGCGGATAAGCTTTTTGTTGACGAATTCCCCGATGCCGGCCGCCGACAGTTCGCGGCCGTAGCCGGAATTCTTGACCCCGCCAAACGGCAATTCCGGCGACGAGGAAGCCACGCAATTGACGAACATCATGCCGGTGTCGATCTTGGCGGCGACCCGTTTGCCGCGCGCGACGTCGGCCGTGAATACCGAGCCGCCCAGGCCGAAGGGCGAATCGTTGGCCAGGGCCACGGCGGCGTCCTCGTCGGCGACGCGGAAAAACAGCGCCACCGGCCCGAAAAACTCTTCCAGATAGGCGGGATTGCCGGGCGCGATATCGCTCAGTATGGTCGGCTGCATGAAAGCGCCGGCGCAGTCGACGCGCTGGCCGCCGATGAGCGCGCGGGCGCCGTGGCCGAGCGCGCGCTGCACCTGGTCGAGCAACTTGAGCAGCGCCTCTTCCGAGGACAGCGGCGCCAGGGTGGTCTGCTTGTCCATCGGGTCGCCGGCCGTGAAGCCGGCCAGCGCCGCGCGGAATTTCTCCAGGAAGGCGTCGGCCAGCGGCTCGACCACGATGAAGCGCTTCGACGCCGTGCAAGCTTGCCCGGAATTGCCCATGCGCCCAGCCACGGCCGCCTTCACGGCCCGCTCCAGGTCGGCGTCTTCGAGCACGATGAAGGCGTCGCTGCCGCCCAGTTCCATGGTCGATTTTTTCAGGTTCTGGCCGGCCCTGGCCGCCACCACGGCGCCCGCCGCCTCGCTGCCGGTCAGGGCCACGCCGCGGATGCGGGGATCGTCGATGACTTGCGCCACCTGATCCTTGGAAATGAACAGATTGGTGTAAGCGCCTGCTGGCGCGCCCGCCTCGGCCATGATGCGCTCGAAAGCGAGCGCGCATTGCGGCACATTGGAGGCGTGCTTGACCATCACGACATTGCCCGCCATCAGATTTGGCGCGGCGAAGCGGGCGATTTGATAGTAGGGATAATTCCACGGCTCGACGCCGAACAGCACGCCGATCGGCGCGCTCTCGACGCTGGCCTGGCCGGATTTCGTGAGCAGCGTTTCCGGCGCCAGGAAACCCTCGCCGTTTTGCGCGTAATAGTCGAGGATGGCCGCGCTCAAGGCCACTTCGCCCAGGCTCTGCTGGATCAGCTTGCCCATTTCCAGCGTGATCAGGGTGGCCAATTGCTGGGCCTGTTCGCGCATCAGCGCGGCGGCCCGCGACAGCACCGCCGCGCGCGCGGCATAAG
>DMYQ01000344.1:0-1990 GCA_003482555.1 Janthinobacterium sp.
GCGGCGACGTTGCCGCTCGCATCGGTCTTGAGCGTGACGTTGCTGACAGTGCCTTTGGCGGAGGTCGTGAAGGCCAGCGTTTCGCCGGCCAGTCCATTATTGCCGGCATCCTTGGCCGTGGCCTTCAGGGTGACCGAGACATCGCCGCTCGACAGGATAGTCGCGGAACTGGCGACCAGCTCCACTTTCGCGGCCTTCGACACGACCGTGCTACCGCCGGTGGCGGCGCCGGGCACGGTGCCCGGATTGCCGCCGCCGCCGCCGCACGCGCTCAGCCCGGCCACGCAGGCCAGCACGGCCAGCGCGCCGAAGCACTTGTTGATGACATTTTTTTGCAGAATATTCATTGCTTCACCCTTTGATTCAGCCAGATTCGGAATAATTAATGTGTCGACAGCCGATCCGCGACAATTTTCGGCGTAATAAACACCAGCAATTCCGTCTTGGCGTCGTTGCGGTTCGTGCTGCGGAACAGATAGCCGACCACCGGAATGTCGCCCAGCAGGGGCACCTTGGTGATGGTATTGTTTTCGGATTGCTGATAAATGCCGCCCAGCACCACGGTGCCGCCATTTTCAACCATGACCTGTGTCTTGACGTGCTTGGTATCGATGGCGAAACCGGCCGTCGTTTGTTGGCCGACGCTGTCCTTGTTGACGTCCACGTCGAGTACGATGTTGCCGTCGGGCGTGATTTGCGGCGTCACTTCCAGGCGCAGATTGGCCTTCTTGAAGGTGATCGAAGTGGCGCCGCTGCTGGTGGCGACCTGGTACGGCAGTTCGATACCCTGCTCGATGAGGGCGATCACCTTGTCGGCCGTCACCACGCGCGGGCTGGACACGATCTTGCCCTTGCCGTCGGCTTCCAGCGCCGACAGTTCCAGGTTCAGAAAGCGGTTGGCGGCGGCTGAAAACAGGCTCACGGCCAGGTTGCCGGGCGCCGCGCCGTTGATGCCGTCGGCCGGCAGGTTGACGAACTGGGTATTGTTGTACGAGCTCGCCGTCGGCGCGATCTGGCCCGTGACTTCGCCCACACCGGTGATGTTGCCGCCAATGGCGATGCGGTTATTCGTGCTGCCGACCTGGTAGCCGGAATCGCCGGTGCGCTGAGTGCGCATGTCGGCAAAGCCCAGCTTGGCGCCCAGGTTGCGGCTGAAGCTGTCATTGGCCTCGACAATGCGGGCCTCGATCAGCACCTGCTTGGTGGGGATGTCGGTCTTCAGGATCAGCTTGCGGATATCGTCGAGCTTGGAGGCGATGTCGGTGACGAACAACTGGTTCGTGCGCGGCTCGATGATGGCGCTGCCCCGTTTCGACAAGACCCGGTTCTTGCCGCCGCCTTCCAGTCCGAACACTGTGCGGAAAGCGTCGGCCTTTTGATAGTTAAGCTGGAAAATTTCCGAGCGCAGCGGCTCGAGGTCGGCGATCTGGGCGCGCTGCTCGAGTTCCAGCTTTTCCTTGGTCAGCAATTCTTCCTTGGGTGCGATCCACAGCACGCTGCCATTCTTGCGCATGTCCAGGCCCTTGGCTTGCAGCACCACATCGAGCGCCTGATCCCACGGCACTTCTTTCAGGCGCAGGGTCAGGTTGCCGCTGACGCTGTCGCTGGTGATGATGTTCAGGCCGGAGATGTCGGCGATGGCTTGCAGCGCGGCGCGCACTTCCACGTTCTGGAAATTGAAGGAAAGTTTTTCGCCCCGATAACCCTGGGTGCCCTGGGTCAGCTTGTTCGGATCTTCCTTGATCGGCTTGACGTCGATCACCAACTGGGTGTCGCTCTGGTAGACGGTCTGTTCCCACAAGCCGTGCGCCTCGATCGTCATGCGCACGTTATCGCCGTCGGGCACGGTGGTGATGCGCGACACGGGGGTGCCGAAATCGCCGACGTCGAGGCGCCGCCGCAAGGAAGCCGGCAAGCCGGTCTTGAGGAAGTCGACCACCACGGTGGCGCCCTGCTGGCGCACGTCGACCGCCACCTGGTTGTTGGGCAG
>DMYQ01000344.1:2217-9318 GCA_003482555.1 Janthinobacterium sp.
CCGACCGCGTTGACGGCCGTGGCCACGCCGCCCGAACCTTCGATGGTGACGATGATGGCCTTGCCGTCGATGGCGGTGGCGTAGTTCAGCGCGCGGCGCAGATTGAACACCAGGCGCGAACGCTGGCCGGCTTGCACCACGTTAACGCTGTGCAAATCTCCCTGATTTATCTCCAGCACGTTCTTGCCGGTGCCGTTGACGGTGGTGCCGAAATCGAGCGCGATGCGCGCCGGATTGGTGATGGAAAACCCGATCGGCAACGCGGCCGGTGGATTTTTCAAGCTGACCTTGACGATCACGTTCGATCCCTGCTGGTTGGCGGTGATCGACTCGATCACGTTCTCTTGCGCCAGCGCCGTCCCGGCCAGCAGGCTCAACGCCAACGCGGCGATCAGCCGCAGCGCACCACCCAACCCAACCGATATTCTGGATGCGCTCATTTCTTTGTCTCCTGGCTGTCCTGCAATTCCAACTTCGATACGCGTTCGACCCAATCGCCGCCCGCGTCCTGCACCATTTCCTTGATCGTCACGGCGGTATCGCCAACGCCGGTGATCAGACCGAAGTTCTGCCCCAGATGCTGGCCGGCCTTCACCTGATACACCGACTTGTCGATTTGCAGCAAGGCATTCATGACGCCGCCCTTTTGCAAGGTACCCACCATCTTGATGGTATCGAGCGGAAAACTCTCGAGCAATTCCTTACGCCTGTCCATGTCCGGCTTCGGCCCCTTGCTGCTCTTGGCAGCCCTGGCCATCTCGGTGAGCAGCTTGTTGGCGCTGAACGGATCGGTCGCGTCCTTGCCACCGTACGCGAAAGGGATGAAGGTTTTCGGCGCCACCAGGGGTTTCACGGCCACTTGCGCCCGCTTTTGCACCTGTGCCATCCACGTCTTGACTTCCTGCACGTCACTGTCGCCGCAGCCGGCCAAAAGCAGGCCGAGGCAGGGGGACAGGCACCACCATGGGATCTTCATTTAGCCGCCCCCTTGCCTTTTTTATTGTTCAAGGCCTTGCGCTGGGCCAGCACTTCATCCGGATCGAGGTAGCGGAAAGTCTTGGCCACCGCGTCCAGGGTCAGCAACCCGTCCTTGCCGGCGCTCAAGGCCATATTATTCAGGGTGACGATGCGCGGCAGATTGGCCATGTCGCCGGCAAAGGCGCCCAGGTCGTGATAACTGCCGCTCACCTTGATGTCGATGGGTAGCTCGGCGTAATAGTCGCGCACCACCACCTGGCCGGGCTTGAACAGTTCGAATTGCAAACCACGGCCCAATCCGGCTTGGTTGATATCGGACAACAGCGCCGCCATTTCAGCCTTGCTCGGCAATTGTTTTTGCAGGCGCTCGACGAAACTGTCCACTTGCACCTTTTGCGCGCGCAGGGCTTCCAGATTGATCGCCTGCGCCATCTTTTGCTCGTATTCTCCGCGCAGCTTCAACTCCTGGGCGGCGCTGGCTTCTTGCTCGTCGAACTGGCCGCTCCAGTAACCGAAGTAACCGAGGGCGATGACCGCCGCGATCACGCCGATGCCGCACAGCACGCGCGGGGCGATCGGCCACTGGCCCGGATGGCGCCCGCCCAAATCGCGGAACTGCGCCGCCAGGGAGTCGCCCATGTATTTCAAATCAGCCATGTCGCTTGTCCCGATCTAAGGGGTGGTGGGGGCGGCCGCGGGCTTGAGCGGCTTGCCGACCGCGCCCGCCTTGTCCGCCGCCTGATCCTGGTCGCGCGGCCGCTTGATGCCGACCACCAGGGTGAATTCATCTACTTTCTTGGACGTGCGGCCCTGGGCCAGCGTGGTGGAACGCACTTCGATCAGTTCCGGCCGCTCCAGCCACGGCGAATGGCTCGTCAAATTGCGCAGGAATTCGGAAACCCGTTCCTGCGACTGGGCATTACCGCTCATGCTCACCTTCTGGCCCTCCTGGCGGAAAGACTTGAGGTACACGCCGTCCGGGGTCTGCTTGACCAGTTCGTCCATCAGATAGACCGGCTGGTTGCGGTCGCCCTGCAAGTCTTCGACGGCTTGCTGGCGCGCCTTGAGCGCCTCGATTTCTTGCTTCAGGGTGGAGATTTCGACGATTTTCTTGTCGAGTTCGATCGTCGCCGTCTTGATCACCTGGTTGCGTTCGTTCTGGATCGACAGGCGGCGCGCATTATAGCCGCCCACCACCAGCACGACGGCGCCACCGATGATGACGCTCAAGAGCAGCAGCGAAAAGAAGGCGGCTTTTTTTTGCTTGCGCTTCGCTTCCCGATGCGGCAACAGATTAATTTTGATCATCAGCCAAATCTCCGCATAGCCAGTCCGCAAGCGACCAGATAGGCCGGCGCCTCGGCGCGCAATTGCGCCTCGCGCACGGTCGGCGCCAACTGCATGCCCATGAACGGCGACAGCACGGCCGAGGAAATCTTGGTGCGCGCCGCGATCAGGTCGATCAAGCCGGGGATCAGGGCGCAGCCGCCGGCCAGAAACAACTGGTCAACCCGGGTGTACGGGGTCGAGGTGAAAAAGAACTGGATCGCGCGCGTCACTTCCAGCGCGGCGCTTTCCAGGAAAGGGGTCAGGGTATCTTCCTGATAATTGGCGGGCAAGTCGCCCGATTTCTTGCGTCCTTCCGCCTCTTCGAAGCTCAGGCCGAAGGCGCGCACGATGTCTTGCGTGAGTTGATTGCCGCCAAAAGGCTGTTCGCGCTCATAGATCGTGACGCTGTCGAGCAACACGGAAATATGCGTGACCTGGGCCCCGATCTGGAACAGCGCCACCACCTGGCCGGCGCCGCCGCGCGGCATCTGCGCCGTGACCCGGTCCATGGCGGCGCGCGCCGCATACGATTCGATATCCATGACGACCGCCTTCAGGCCGGCGGCCTCGGCGATGGCGACGCGGTCTTCGACTTTTTCGCGGCGCGAGGCGGCCAGCATGACTTCGATGTCTTCCGGCGAAACGGCCGGGCCCAGCACGTCGAAGTCGAGGCTGACCTCGTCGAGCGCGAAGGGGATGTATTGGCTGGCCTCGGACTCGACTTGCATTTCAAGCTGGTCTTCCGACAGTCCGGCCGGCAAGATGATTTTTTTGGTGATGACGGACGCTGGCGGCATGCCCAGGGCGACCAGTTTGGCGCGGGTGCCGCTTTTTTTCCAGACGCGGCGCACCGCGTCCGACACTTGTTCGATGTTTTCGATATTACCGTCGACCACGGCGCCGCGGGGAAACGGCTCGGCCGCGTAGCGCTCGAGGCGGATGGCCTTGCCAAGCTGGGACAACTCGACCAGGCGCACGCCGGACGTGCTGATATCGATGCCCACCATGGGGGCACCGGTTTGGCCGAACAAAGACTTGAAATCGATCATGGGCACTCCCCTTGGCGGCGCGCCACTGCACGCGAGCCGCAGTCGCTATTGTGGTGCCGGGCACACATTAGTACTGTTTGCATGTGGGGAACTCTGGTGAATTTTCGTTTAAACGGCATGAATCCAGCCGGACATTAAATCGTAGCAATAAGGCTGATCGGATGTAAAGGTATTTCTGCAGTGCATGATTCGAAGCGACGTAGTATTCGCTGCACTGTATACGTAAAAGCAACGCAATCTTATCAGCTTGTCTAGAAAGGCGCAAAAATGTCCCGGTCAAGCAAGCGCGCCCGCTTTAATCGACCTCGCTTATAATTGGGCCCAATATTCGGCCAACTATTCGGCCGAATAACCATGGCAAACCCACAGCGAAAGACTCGACGCGCATGACCACACCCCAACCCGCCGGCGCGCCCGCGGCGCAGCCCGGCGCACGCGCCGGCCGCAAATCCACGCGCTTCCTGCTGATGTCGCTGGTCTCCCTGCTGGGCCTGGCGCTGGTGGCCCTGTTGCTGGTGGTGTTCGGCCTGGCTCTGGCTTACCCGAACTTGCCGGCCCTCGATACCCTGCTCGACTACCGGCCCAAGATGCCGCTGCGGATTTTTTCCTCGGACGGCGTACTGATCGGCGAATTCGGCGCAGAGCGGCGCAATCTGGTGCACATCAAGGAAATCCCGGTGATCATGAAGAAGGCCGTGCTGGCCATCGAGGACGACCGTTTCTACGAGCACGGCGGGGTCGACTACCTGGGCATCGCCCGGGCCGCCATCCACAATCTGGTGGGCGGCGGCGCGAAACAGGGCGCTTCCACCATTACCCAGCAAGTGGCGCGCAATTTCTTCCTGTCGAGCGAGCAGACCCTGAAGCGCAAGGCTTATGAAGCCTTGCTGGCCTGGAAAATCGAACAGTACCTGAGCAAGGATCAAATTCTCGAGGTGTATATGAACCAGATCTACCTGGGCCAGCGCGCCTATGGTTTCGCTTCGGCCGCGCAGATTTATTTCGGCAAGAACTTGAAGGATATCAGCGTGGCCGAGGCGGCCATGCTGGCCGGCTTGCCGAAAGCGCCGTCGGCGTATAACCCGGTCGTCAACCCGAAGCGGGCCCGCATCCGCCAACAATACATCTTGCAGCGCATGCACGATCTGCGTTACATCAGCGACGAACAGTTCGAGCAAGCCAAGGCCGAACCGCTCAAGGTCAAGACCGACAGCAGCGAATTCGGCATGCACGCCGAGTATGTGGCGGAAATGGCGCGCCAGCTCGTCTACGAGCAATTCAAGGAAGATACGTATACGCGCGGCTTGAACGTGTTTACCACCATTACCAAGTCGGATCAGGACGCGGCCTATCTGGCCCTGCGCCGCGGCGTGATGGATTACGAAAAACGCCACGGCTACCGCGGCCCGGAAGCCTATATCGACATTCCCGCCGCCAAGGAAGAGGCCGACGATGCCATCGAAACCGAGCTGGCCGACCATCCCGACAGCGACGATATCATCGCCGCCATGGTGTTGCAGGCAACGCCGCAAAAGATCGTCGCCGTCACCGCCGCCGGCGAAGACGTCACCATCACGGGCCCCGGCCTGAGCTTCGGCTCGGCCTGGCTGTCCGAGAAGGCCCTGCCGAACCGGCGCATCCGGCGCGGCGCCGTGATCCGCGTGATGCAAGAGGGCGAAGGGGCGCGGCCGTGGGTGCTCACGCAAATGCCGGAAGTGGAATCGGCCTTCGTGTCGGCCGCCACCGGGGATGGCGCGATCCGCGCCATGGTGGGTGGCTTCGACTACAACCGCAACAAGTTCAACCATGTGACCCAGGCCTGGCGCCAGCCCGGCTCCGCCTTCAAGCCCTTCATTTATTCAGCCTCGCTGGAAAAAGGCTTGTCGCCGTCGACCATCATCAATGACGCCCCGATTTCCTTCGACGCCGGGCAGACGGGCGGCCAGGCCTGGGAGCCCAAGAACTACGACAATAAGTACGAGGGCCCGATGACCATGCGCAAGGGTCTGACGAAGTCGAAAAACATGATTTCCATCCGCATCCTGCAAAAGATCGGCGCCAAGTACGGCCAGGAATACACGACCCGCTTCGGCTTCGACGCCGAAAAGAACCCGCCCTACCTGACCCTGGCCCTGGGTGCCGGCGCCGTGACGCCGCTGCAGATGGCGGGCGCCTACGCCGTCTTCGCCAACGGCGGCTACAAGGTCAACCCCTATCTGATCGCCAAGGTGACCGACAGCGACGGCAAGGTGCTGTCGCAAGCCAATCCCGACCTGGCCGGAGTGCCGGGCAACCGCATCATCGACGAACGCAACGCCTTCCTGATGAACAGCATGCTCAACGACGTGGTCCACTACGGCACGGCGGTGAAGGCGATGGTGCTGAAGCGGCCCGACCTGTCGGGCAAGACCGGCACCACCAACGATTCCATCGATGCCTGGTTCGCCGGCTACCAGGCGAAACTGGTGGGCATCGCCTGGATCGGTTACGACCAGCCGAAGAACCTGGGGAACCGGGAAACGGGGGGAGGACTGGCCTTGCCGATCTGGATCAACTACATGCAAAAGGCCTTGAAGGGCGTTCCCGTCGAAGAGCGCGCGGTGCCCGAGGGGATGATGCAAGTCGATGGCGAATATTATTATGCGGAAAACCCGCCCGGCACCGGCGTGCGCAGCCTGGAAGGCGCGGCGCGCGGCACCCCGGCCGAGGAAAAGGCCAGGGACGCCGTCAAGAACGAGTTGTTTTAGATTGGTTCAGAGGACGGCGGCGCGCCGCCCTCCTCTGCAAGCAGCGCGGGCCAGGCGGCGCCCGGGCGGGTGCCGCCTGGCCCGTTCAAGACATCAAGACAGCACGACAGTGGCGCCGGCTTGCTCGCTGGCCATTTGCGACAGGGCGGCGAACAGTTCGCTGCCATCGCGCGTGTTGAGCCACTGGGCGCCCACCCGTTTGTAGTGGAAGCCGCCCGACTTCGCCGCCACCCACAACTCTTGCATCGGCGCCTGGCTGTTGACGATGATTTTCGTGCCATTGTCGATGAACTCGATTTCCAGCACATTGCCGCTGCGGCTGCATTCCACGTCGAGCAAGTCTTCATCGTTCAAGCGATCGAGCGCGCTTTCGATCGCCGCCAGGGTGGACTCGGCCAGGGCCAGGAATTCCGATTCGCTCATGCTACACTCCAAGGTCTATTATCAAACAGTGATTCTAATCGTGAAGTCATCTTTAGCGTTGTATATCGGCATGTCCGTACTCGTATCAAGCCTGCTTTCCGCCTGCGGCCAACCCGGCCCACTGTATCTGCCGAAGGTGCCGGCCAAGCCAGGCGCGCCCGCCGACAAGCCTGTGTTCGAGCCAGCCATCGTGCCGCCACCGCCCGCCATGCCGGAAACGCCGCTCTTGCCTTCCCCGCAACCGTAAACTGACACGCCGGGGCGGCGACAATCTAAACGGCTTTGGCGAGGGGCCGCCCGGGCGCGGCCGACTTGGCACGGTACCAGTAAAAACGCAGGCCCAGCAGCAGCGCGATGATCAAGCCGAAGATGACGGGTTCGGTGAAATTGTGCTTGCCCGCCTTCATCCACCAGAAATGCAGAATGCCGAGCGGCGCGATCAGGTAGACGAGGCGATGCAGCCACTGCCAGCGCTTGCCACCCAGGCGCCGCACCATGGCCTTGCTGCTGCTGGCGGCCAGCGGGATCAAGAGCACGAAGGCAATGAAGCCGACCGTGATGAAGGGCCGCTTGAG
>DMYQ01000344.1:9467-34634 GCA_003482555.1 Janthinobacterium sp.
AAGACGAACAGACCCAGCATGCGGCGCAGTTTGATCAGCCAGTTCCATTGTGTCAGCCGGCGCAGCGGCGTCACCGCCAGCGTGATGCAGAGAAAATACAGGGTCCAGTCGCCGCTGCCGCGCGTGAGAAATTCGAGCGGCTCGACCAATTGTCCGCTGAGCGTCAGCCACAGCATGCGCGCGCAGGGCAGCAGCGCGAACAGGAAGACGGCCGTTTTCAGCGCGCCCAGCTGGCGCGGGGTGGGATTGATTGACATGCCGGCCCCGCTCAGAAAAACTTCTTCAAATCCATGCCCGCATACAGCGAGGCGACGTCGTTATACCCGTTGAACATCAGGGTCTTGCGCTTGCGCGCAAAAAAACCATCCTCGCCGATGCGGCGCTCGCTGCCCTGCGACCAGCGCGGATGATCGACGTTCGGATTGACGTTCGAGTAAAAACCGTATTCGGCCGGCGCCACCAGGTTCCAGGCCGTGCGCGGCTGTTCCTTGACGAAGCGGATCTTGACGATGGACTTGGCCGACTTGAAGCCGTACTTCCACGGCAGCGTGATGCGCACCGGCGCGCCGTTCTGGTTCGGCAGGGTGGCGCCGTACATGCCGAAGGTGAGCAAGGCGAGCGGATGGTTGGCCTCGTCGATCCGCAAGCCCTCGACATAGGGCCAGGTCAGCACGCGGCTGCCGACGCCCGGCATTTGCTTCTTGTCGGCCAGGCTGACGAATTCGATATATTTGGCGTCGCCGGTCGGTTCCACCTTCTTGATCAGCTCCGAGAGCGAATAACCTATCCACGGAATCACCATCGACCAGCCTTCCACGCAGCGCATGCGGTAGATCCGTTCCTCCATGGGCGCGATCTTCATCAGCGCGTCCAGATCCAGGGTCATCGGCTTCTTGATTTCACCCTCGATGCTGACCGACCAGGGGCGCGGCCTCAGGGTGGCGGCGTTCTGCGCCGGATCGGCCTTGTCGGTGCCGAACTCGTAGAAATTATTGTAGGTGGTGGCGTCCTTGTAGGCGCTCGGCTTGTCCATCGATGAGTACGCGGGATTGAGCCGGGCGGCCAGCTTGGGAAGGCCGCCGGTCTGCGCCAGGGCTTCCCGGGTGGCCATCTCGAAAAAAGCGCCGCCGGCGATGGAACCGGCCGCGACCCACTTGATGAAACCGCGGCGCGCCTCGAACACTACACGTGGCGTGATTTCCGAGGAAAACGGTAATTCGATACCGTTGGGACTGCGCTTGATCAGCATGACAACTCCAGGACAGATGGGTAAGGGTTCGCTCTTGGTCGGCCCGAGGGCGGCAAACCTTACACCATCCGCCACAGGTTCACGGCGCCGCCATGATCTTTACAGCTTGCCGTAGGAATGCAGGCCGGACAGGAACATGTTCACGCCCAGGAAGGCGAAGGTGGTCACCACCAGGCCCACCAGCGCCCACCAGGCCGCCACGCGGCCGCGCAAGCCCGTCATCAGGCGCATGTGCAACCAGGCCGCATAATTGAGCCAGACGATCAGGGCCCAGGTTTCCTTCGGATCCCAGGACCAGTAGCCGCCCCAGGCTTCGGCCGCCCACAGCGCGCCCAGGATGGTGGCCACGGTGAAGAAGGCGAAGCCGACCGAGATGGCCTTGTACATGACGTCGTCCAGCACTTCCAGCGACGGCAGGCGGTCGTTCAGATAGCCGTGCGACTTGAGCAAATAAGCCGAAGCCACCATGGCTGACAGCGAAAAGGTGCCGTAGCCGATGAAATTGGCCGGCACGTGGATCTTCATCCACCAGCTTTGCAGCGCCGGCACCAGCGGCAAGATGTCGGCCGCGTCGCGCGTCACCGTGTACCACATCAGGAAGCCGACGGCGGCCGAAATCACCAGCAGCACGAAGGCGCCCAACTGGCGCGTCGCGTAGCGTTGCTCGTAGTACAGATAAAACATGGCCGTGATCAGGGAAAACAGGATGAACACTTCATACAGGTTGGACACGGGAATGTGGCCGACGTCGCTGCCGATCAGGTAAGACTCGAACCAGCGCACCATCATGCCGGTCAAGCCCATCACCACGGCCGACCAGCACAGGATGGAGCCGACGGAAGAGCCGAAATCGGAACGGGCCACCAGGCCTATCCAGTAAAACACGGTCGCGAGGAGGAACAGAAAACCCATCCACAGGATCGCCGACTGGCTCGAGAGCATGTATTTCAAGAAAAAGCGGGTATTCGCCGCGTCCAGGTTGCCGCCGTAGAGGGAAATGGCGAACAGGGCCAGCAGGGCCACCAGGGGCATCAGCCAGCGCACCGGCTTCCAGTGCCAGGCCAGCGCCGCGAAGACGGGCGCGGCGCCAAACATGATGGCTTTTTCATAGATATCCATATAGGCGCCGTAACGGCTCAGCGCGAACAGCGAGCCGGCCATCAGCATCGCGCCGAAGAGCCAGTCGAGCACCGTCAAGCGCTTGAAGAAACCTGGCGCCCGGGTGTAAGTTTGTGTTTGTGTCAATTCCATCGTTTTTCTCCAAGACCGCTCGGCGTGCGCGCCGGCCGGGTAAGACTGTGCACAGATTACGCCGATTGCGGCAACTTCGCTTTCAAGTCTTCAAACTCGCGCTCGAAATCAAGCGTCTTGCGTTGCGTGCTCATCGCCATCAGGGCGTCGGCGCCGGCGCCGTCATCCTTGATCCAGACCCAGACGCGGCGCTCACGGATATAAAACATCGAAAACACGCCGATGACGAGGAAGAGGCAACCGAGGTAGACCACTTTCTTGCCGGGCGAGCGGGTCACCTGCAACACCGAAGCCTTGATTTCCGTGTAATCGTCGAGTTGCAAATACACGGGCGCGCCGTAAAAGAAGCTGTCCGACAGGGCGTTGGTGGCCAGTTGCAGGAAGCGGGCATGGGGCTCGTCGGCCGTGACCGGCGCCAGGCCGTCCTTGTCGCGCGCCGTCTGCCACAAGTCCCACAGGCTGCCGTTGAGGATCTTCATGAAGATGTCGGCCGCCTTTTCCTGCTCGGCGGGGGGAATTTTTTCCAGGAAGTGGGAAATGGCCAGGAAGCCCGCTTCCTTGTCGCCGCCGGCGAAGATCACGAGACTCTTTTCCGCCGATTCCTGCAACTGGCCGCGCATCTTGTCGGCGCCGGGCTGCGGCATGGCGCGCGCGGCGTAACGCTTGGCCGCCAGCGCGCGCAGGGCCGGGTCGTGCACGGCCGCGCGCAGGCGCATCCATTCATTGACGGTGTGGGCATCGTCGGCGGGAATGCGCAGGAAACTGAAGGGGTCGGCCGGATTGACGCGCATGCCGGCCAGGAAGACGGTGGCGCCATCGACGGTGACCGGTTGCATGTAGTTTTGATATTCGCGCGCCTGGCCCGTCTTGTCGCGCAATTTATATTGCACGCTGGGGCCGACGTTCTTCAAATCCTTGTTGTGGGCATTCTTGCCGGCCGAACCCAGGCGCTTGTCGAGGCCGATGGCGAATTGCTCGTTCAAGCTGGCCGTCTTGCTCACGGCGCGCACGTCGCGGCCCAGGTTTTCCACGTTGAAGGGACGGAAATCCGACCACTCGACGGCATAGCTCTGGTCGGCACGCGCCATGGGCGTGCTCCCGCCCACTTCGCCGGCGATCTGGAAGCGCGCCGTATCGGTGCCCGTCATCGGGAAACCGGTCAGCTTGAGCTTGCTGCCGCCATCGCCGAAACTCGATTGATACACGGCCATTCCCTTGTAGAGCAGGGGCTGGTTGACACGGATGGTGGCGGGGAAGCTGGCGCCCGTTTCATGGTCCGTGATCACGACATCGCTGGCGAACAGCTTGGGCATGCCGGTGCTGTAAAAATCGATATGGAATTTTTTCAGCAAAATGGTGAAGGGCAGATCCTGGATCAGCACGCCGGTTGCTTGCGGGATGATGGCGCTGTCGCTGCTGGCGCCTTCCGGAATCGAGGTATTGCCGCGGAAAGTGGGATTCGACAGGCTCAGGCGATGCTGGGCTGGAATGGCGGAAATCAAGCCGCTGCCGGCAAACGGTGTCTTGCCCATGAACCACAACTGAAAGCGGATCGGCATGTCCGAGTCGAGCAAGCCGCCGATCAAGATGATGACGATGGCGCTGTGGGCGAAGATGTAGCCGAACTTGTTGGCGGCGCCCCGTTTGGCCGCCACCAGGGTGGCTTGATCCTTTTCCACCAGCTTGGCCGAATAACCGGCGTCGACCAGGCGCGCCACGGTTTGCCCGGCCAGGGCCGCGCGCGTCAAGGGCGAGCGCCAGGCGTTCTTGTGGTGAAAGTTGCGCAGCGATTGCTCGCGCACGTTTGCGCGCCAGCTGCGCATATCCTTGATCATCTTTGGCGCGTTGCGCGAAATACACAGCGAAGTCGACAAGATCAGGAAAGCCAGGATCAGCAAGAACCACCAGGCCGAATACACGGCGTACAAGCCGGTCTTGCGGAAGACTTCGAACCAGAACGGCCCGAATTGGTTGACATAGTTGGGCATGGCTTCGTTTTGCTTCATCACCGTGCCGATGATGGCGGCGATGGCCAGCACGACAAACAGGCTGATGGCGAAGCGCATCGAAGAAACCAGCTCGACGATGTCGGCCAAGGTTCGGTTGCGCGTTCTCAACTCAATTCCGGTGGTGCGGGGGGTGCTCATGGCTGCAATCTCAATGATATGGCGGGGTGGCGGCAGTATAGCCCTTTCGCGCGGCCGCCATGGGGCCGGTCGCGGGCAAAAAAAAGGCGGCCGGCTCGCGCCGCCGCCCCTCTCACGCGCACCGCGGTGCGCAGCCAAACCGGAAAATTTATTTCAGACCGGCGATGTAGTCGGAAACGGCCTTGATTTCATCGTCCGACATGCGCTTGGCGATGGTCGCCATTTGCGGGCTGTTCTTGCGGCCGCCGGCACGGAACAGGGTCAGCTCGGCCGAAGTGTAATCCTGGTGCTGGCCGCCGATGCGCGGATATTGCGCGGGAATGCCGGCGCCGGTGGCGCCGTGGCAGCTGGCGCAGGCGGGAACGCTTTTCTCGGCAATGCCGCCGCGATAAATTTTCTTGCCGAATTCAACCGTGTCCTTGTTCTTCGCCGCGCCCGGTTTGGTCGCTTGCGCGCTCAGGTAGGCCGCGATGTTTTTCTTTTCCTCGTCCGTCAGCATCTTGGCGTACGAAGTCATGATGGCTTGATTGCGCTCCGGCGTGCCGAAGTTCACCAGTTGCTTGTAGATGTAGGCTTCGTGCTGGCCGGCCAGCTTCGGATTGGCGGTGATGGTCGAGTTGCCGGCCGCGCCGTGGCAAGTGACGCAGGCGGGCAAGCCGCGCGCCGCGTCGCCGTCGGCGAACAGGGTGGCGCCCTTGGCGGCATCGGCCTTGGCCACAGGGGCTTCGGCGTGGGCCGGCTTTTTCTCTTCGGTCGCCGACGCCGCTGCCGAGATGGCCAGCAATGCGACGAACAAGGATTTTACAAATGGTGAAAACGCACGATTCATTCAAACACCCTGAGACTAGTCAAAAAATTAGTGGCAGGGGCTTACCGGGCTGACGTGAGGCCGCTGCGGGACCTTTGAAGGGCCGCACAGCAACAACATGGTCGCATTATTCCTGGAAAGTCCCTGACGATAGGCGCCGCCCGCCGCGCGATGCTACAGCGCGGCTTTGGATGGCAACAATTCGTAACCCCTTATTGTACAATAGCTTTCTAGCGTCTTCGCTCCCTTTTGTTGCATTTTCTACCCATCCCATGTCCAAACTCTGGCAAGCCCGCTTCTTTACGACCGTTAACCAATTGCGCGATCTGCCCGACACCACGGTGCCGGAAATCGCCTTTGCAGGTCGCTCCAACGCCGGTAAATCCACCGCCATCAATATTTTGTGCAACCAGAAGGGTCTGGCGTTCGCCTCCAAGACCCCGGGTCGCACGCAGCACATCAACTATTTCTCGATCGGCGGCGCCCACGTGGCCCAGCATCGCAAGGATGAAACCGTCATCGACGAGATCGAATGCATGATGGTCGACTTGCCCGGTTACGGCTACGCGGAAGTGTCCGGCTCGGCGAAGTTGCACTGGCAGCGCCTGCTGGGCGATTACGTGCAGCGCCGCGAACAATTGGCCGCGCTGATCCTGATCATGGATTCGCGCCGACCGTTCACCGACCTCGACATCCAGATGCTGGAATGGTTCGCCCCGACCGGCAAGCCGATCCACTGCATCTTGACCAAGGCCGACAAGCTCAACCGCAATGACTCGACCAACGCGCTGCGCCAGGCAAAAGCCCGGCTCGACAGCTACGTCGACGAAGACGGCGAAGGCTTCCCCTTCACCGTGCAACTGTTCTCGGCCCTGAAGCGCATCGGCATCGAGCAAGCCAACGACAAGATCATGGAACTGGCCGGCATCACCGAAGACGGCCCGGGCGGCACGCCGGCCGAGCTGATCGAGATGCAAGACAGCGATGAAGCGGACGCGCCCCCCTCGGAGTAATCACTTTTTTTTCGGAAAAACAACGATGCATAATCCTGGCGCCTCGGCGCACTTTCCCGGCATCCGCATGCGGCGCATGCGGCGCGACCCGTTTTCGCGCGCGCTGATGCGTGAAAACACCATCACGGCCGCCGACCTGATCTACCCGGTCTTCATTCTCGACGGCGCCAATGTGCGCGAGCCGGTGCTGTCGATGCCTGGCGTGGAGCGGGTTTCCATCGATTTGCTGCTGAAGGTGGCGGAAGAATGCGTGGCCCTGGGCATCCCGGTGCTGGCCCTGTTCCCCGTCGTCGCCACGGCCTTGAAGACGGCCGACGGCGTCGAAGCCACCAATCCGGACGGCCTGGTGCCGCGCGCGGTGCGGGCGCTGAAACAAGGCTTTCCCGATCTGGGCATCCTCACCGACGTCGCGCTCGACCCGTACACCAGCCACGGCCAGGACGGCTTGATCGACGCGAATGGCTACGTGCTCAACGACGAGACCACGGCCATGCTGATACGCCAGGCCTTGACGCAGGCCGAGGCCGGCGTCGACGTGGTGGCGCCGTCGGACATGATGGATGGCCGCATCGGCGCCATCCGCGTCGCCCTGGAAGAGCGCAAGCTGATCCACACCCGCATCATGGCGTATTCGGCCAAGTACGCGTCGGCGTTTTACGGCCCCTTCCGCGACGCAGTCGGTTCCGCCACCAACCTAGGCAAGAGCGACAAGAACACTTACCAGATGGATCCGGCGAATAGCGACGAAGCCTTGCGCGAAGTGGGGCTCGACCTGGCCGAAGGCGCCGACATGGTGATGGTCAAGCCGGGCATGCCGTATCTGGACATCGTGCGCCGCGTCAAGGACGAGTTCAAGGTGCCCACCTTCGCCTACCAGGTCAGCGGCGAATACGCGATGCTGAAGGCGGCCGCGCAAAACGGCTGGCTCGATCACGACAAGGTGATGATGGAAGCGATGATGTCCTTCAAGCGCGCCGGCGCCGACGGCGTGCTGACGTATTTCGCACGCGATATCGCGCGCCTGCTGAAGGCGCGCGCCTGAAACATCTCTGACTGCCGGCGTCAGCGGCGCCGGTAGTCGGGGAAGAATTCCTTGAGCAAGAAGGCTTGCAGCTCGGCCGTGTCCTCGACCCGCGCGCTCATCGGCACGTTTTTCCCCAGGCGATGCGATTCCCAGACGAAATCGCCGGGCTTTTCCTTGCGGATCAACTCGATCATGCGCTTGACGATGGCCGTCTCGATATCTTGCTCGGCGCCCCGCTCGACGGCGACCTGGGTCAGCCAGCGCCGCTTGAAGTTGCTGTTCCAGCCGCGGAACTTGATTTCCGCGTGCTGCGAGCTCTGGTCGACGATCTGGAACACCCCGCCCGAATCTTCCCTGTCGCTGCCCGAATTCTTGCCCTGGGCCCCGGCGATATTCGCGCGCGCGATGCGCTGTCCGCGCTCGGCCTCGCTCTCTTCCGGCGCCGGCTGCGGATGGGCTTCGGCCCGCTTCCTCTGTTTCTCCGCCACCATCTCCGCCATGTCCTTGGGCGCTTCCGGCACCGCTTTCGGCGCCGGCACCAGCGATACCAGCGGCGGCACCACCACTTCCTGCTTGGGGCGCTTGGGCGGCGTGATGCTGGCCACGGCTTGCTTCCGGCGCGGGGGCGGCTTCACCTTGGCCAGTTCCGGCTTCTTGCTCGGCTGCTTGGGTTTCGGCTTGTCGGCCAGGGGCGCGATATACACCATCGCGCTTTCATGGGCGGGCGGCGGCGCCCGCTTGGCCGGTTCCGCGCTGCGCGTCAGGAAATACAGCACGCCAAGCAGGTGCACCAGGATCGATATGCCGATCCCGATCCGGTTCGAATTGGTCTGACGCGAACCATATGTCGGCGCCGGCCTGATCAATTGCCCGCAGCTCGCGCAGTAGTCGGAATCGCCCGCATTTAAATGAGTATCGTCATGCAAAATGAATCAAGCTTTCTGTGGAACGAAATCGAACGGGGGCGATGCCGCCGGGGGCACAGGCCCGTGTTGTTGGAACCCGGGCAAAGATTACAGGATAGCGCGCCATCTTGCAGTACTTTGCCGGGCTAATTCCAGCTTATTGCGGTAGATTACAAGATGATGCTCTTGATTGTTGTTACGATATGTATCACCCCCCGGCCGGCCGCTCTGGCGGCCAGGGGCTTGCGCCCGCTCAATGAGCCCGCGGGGCTTGCGCGTGGGCGGCGTCGAAAGCGAGCAGCTCGGCATCGCTCATCGGGCCGCTGCCGCTGTACTTGTCGAGGAACAGGTAGATCACGGGCGTGATGAACAGTGTGATCACTTGCGAGAAGATCAAGCCGCCCACCACGGCCAGGCCCAGCGGCTGGCGCAACTCGGCGCCGGCGCCCAGGCCGAGGGCGATGGGCAGCGCGCCCATCAGGGCCGCCATCGAGGTCATCATGATGGGCCGGAAGCGCAAGATGCACGCTTCGCGGATCGCCGCCGCCGGCGTCAAGCCACCCTCGCGCTGCGCGTGCAGGGCGAAGTCGATCATCATGATGGCGTTTTTCTTGACGATACCGATCAGCATCAAGATGCCGATGATGGATATCATGGTCAGGTCGAGGCCGAACAGGCGCAGGGTCAGCAGCGCCCCCACGGCCGCCGAGGGCAAGCCGGCCAGGATCGTCAGGGGGTGGATGAAGCTTTCATACAGCACGCCCAGCAGCACGTAAATGACGGCCAGCGCGGCCACGATCAAGATGATCTGGCTGGACTGCGAGCGCTGGAACACGGCCGCGTCGCCGCCGTAAGCGGTGATGATGGAGGCCGGCAAATTCATGTCGCGCGCCATCCGGTCGATCTTGTTGGTGGCAGTGCCTAGCGGCACGTCGGGGGCCAGATTGAAGGAAATCGTGATCGCCTGCAACTGCCCCTGATGATTGACGGCCGTCGGGCCTATGCTGCGCTCGACCGAGGCAAAGCTGGCCAGTTGCACCAGTTGCCCGCTCTTGCTGCGCACCGAAATCTTGGTCAGCGCATCGTCGTAACGGCGGTCCGAATCGGCCGCTTCCAGTATCACGAAATAATTGGCCACGGGCGAGTAAATGGTCGACACCTGGCGCTCGCCGAAGGCGGTGTAGAGCGCCGTGCGCACGTCGGCGATTTGCACGCCCAGCATATTCGCCTTGTCGCGGTCGATCTTCAGCGAGGCCTGCAAGCCCTTCAACTGGGAATCGCTGGTGACGTCGCGGAAGTTCGGGTCGGCGCGCAATTGCTCGAGGAATTTGCCGGCCCAGTCGTTGAGGGCGCCGGCACTGACGCTTTGCAGCGAATACTGGTAGCGGCTCTTGCTCTGGCGTCCGCCCAGTTGCAGGTTTTGCACCGGGCTGAGGTAGACGGAGACGCCCGGCACGGCGGCCGTGGCGCGCCGCAGGCTGTCGAGCACGACCCGCATCTTGGGGCGCTGGTCGCGCGGCTTGAGCACCATGAACATGCGGCCGCTGTTGCCGCCGCTGACGAAGGAAGTGAGGTCTTGCACGCTCGGGTCGGCCTGCAGCGCGGCCGCCACTTTGCCCTGCAAGGCCATCAGGGCGCTCGAGGAAATGTCTTCCGACGCTTCCGTGGTGACGCGGATCTGGCCCAGATCTTCTTCGGGAAAGAAACCTTTCGGGATGGTGATGTAGAGCAGCACCGTCAGCGCGAAGGTGGCCAGCGCCGTCAGCAAGACCAGGGTGCGGTGTTGCAGCGCCTTGTCGAGCCAACTGACATAGCCGTCGCGCAAGCGCTGGAAGACCGCTTCGAAGTGCCGCCCGATGAAGGTGTCCTGCCCCTCGGCGTCGTGGGAATCGGCCGGCAGCAGGCGGCTGGCCAGCATCGGCACCAGGGTCAGCGAAACCAGGGCCGAGACCAGGATGGAGAGCGAGACGACGACGGCAAATTCGTGGAACAGCAAGCCGATCACGCCCGGCATGAAGAAGATCGGGATGAACACGGCCACCAGGGAAATGGAAATGGAAACGATGGTGAAGCCCATTTCCTTGGCCCCTATCAGGGCCGCCTTGACGGGTTTTTGTCCCAGTTCGATATGCCGCACGATATTTTCCAGCACCACGATGGCATCGTCGACCACCAGGCCGACGGCCAGGGTGATGCCGAGCAGGGAAACGTTGTCCAGGCTGTAGCCCAGGGCGTACAGCAGGGCCAGCGCGCCCAGTAGCGAGATCGGCATCGTCACGGCCGGGATGAAGGTGGCGGCGGCGCGCCGCAGGAACAGGAAAATCACCAGCACCACCAGGCCCACGGTCAGGGCCAGGGTCAGGTTGACGTCGTGGATGGCGTCGCGGATGGAGACGGAGCGGTCGTTGACGAGATTGATCTTGATCGAGCTCGGCAGTTGCGACTGGAAGGTCGGCAGCAGGCGGCGCACGCCATCCACCACTTCCACCGTGTTGGCGTTCGGTTGGCGCTGCACCAGCAGCACGATGGAGCGCTCGCCGTTGTAGGAGCCGGCCGTCTTGACCGACTGGTAACTGTCTTCGACGCTGGCGACATCCTTCAGGCGCACCGGTTGGCCGTTGCGGCTGGCGACGATCAGTTCGGCGTAGTCGGCCGCCTTCATCAATTGGGCGTTGCCCTGGATGGTCAGGGTCTGGCGCGGGCCGTCCAAAATGCCGAGCGGGGAATTCGAATTGGCCGCGTGCAGGGCGGCGGCCAGTTCATCCATGGTCAAGTTGCGCGCGTTCATCAGCTCGGCCTTGGCGCGCACGCGCACGGCGTAGCGTTTCTGGCCGTTGACGGTCACTTGCGCCACGCCGGGCAGGGTCGAGAGGCCGGGCGCGATCAGGTTTTCGGCGAAGTCATCCAGGTCGGACAGATCCAGGGACGGCGAACTCATGGTCATGAACAGCACAGGCGCGTCGGCCGGATTGACCTTGCGGTAAGACGGCAATTCCGTCATTTCCAGCGGCAGCGAGCGCTGCGCCCGCAGCAGGGCCGCCTGCACGTCGACGGCGGCGGCGTTGACGTCGATGCTGGGGTCGAACTCCAGGGTCAGCGAGGTGGCGCCCAGAGTACTGGTCGAGGTGATCAGGCTGAGGCCGGCGATATTCGAAAACTGCTTTTCCAGCGGCAGCGCCACCGAAGAGGCCATCGTGTCCGGGCTGGCGCCGTCCAGGTTGGCGCTGACATTGATGACCGGGGTGTTAAAACTGGGCAGCGCCGCGACCGGGATCTTGCCGTAGGCGAGGACGCCGGCCAGGATCAGGCTCAGCGAGAGAAGCACCACCATCACGGGACGGCGTATGCACAATTCCGACAGGTTCATTGGGCGCCACCGGCCGCGGGCGAAGTGGCATCAACCTTGGCGTCAGGTTGGGCACTGAGCTTGGCGCCAGCCTTGGCGGCGGGAGCCAGGCGCACCTTGGCGCCGGGACGCAGGTTTTGCTTGCCGTCCACGACCACTTGTTCACCGCCCATCAGGCCGGACACGGCCACGTTCAAGCCGAAGGCATACAGGCGCGTCACGGGGCGCGCCTTGACGCCGCCGTCCGCTTCCATGGTGTACACGAAGATGCCCTGGGTATTGCTGATGATGGAAGCTTGTGGCAGCACCAGCGCGCCCTTCAGGGTTTGCAGGGTGAGCCGGATATTCACGTACTGGCCCGGCCACAGCAGGGTGTCCCGGTTGTCGAAGCGGGCCTTGACGCGGATCGTGCCAGAGCTCGGGTCGACCGCGTTGTCGATGAAGCTGAGGGCGCCGCTGGCCTGCTTGCCGGAATCGGCCAGCACGGCGTCGACCGTGACCGGCCCCGCCTTTTGCGCCGCCAGCAGCGCCGACAGGCTGCTTTCCGGCAGGGTGAAGCTGACGTTGATGGGATCGATCTGGGTGATGCTGGTGAGCGAGGTGCTCAGTTGCACCAGGCTGCCCGGATACACGCCGATGGCGCCGACCCGGCCCGCCATCGGGGCGCGTATCTGGGCGTAGCCGGCGTCGACTTGCACGGCGCGCAGCGCGGCGTTGTCGGCGCTGAGCAGGGCGCGGGCCGCGTCGAGCTGGCTCTTCAAGGTGTCGACGGCGCCCTGGGCGATGAAATTTTTGCCCAGCAATTCGGCGCCGCGGCGGTACTGGCGCAGGGTGTCGCCCAGGGCGGCCTGGTCGCGCAGCACCTGGGCCTGGGCCTTGTCGACGGCGGCGCGTTCGCTGCGCCCGTCGAGGGTGAACATCAGCTCGCCGGCCTTGACGAACTGGCCTTCGCGGATATGCACCTTGGCGATAGTGCTGGTCGCTTGCGGGTGCAAGTCGACACTGCTGAGCGGCGTCACCGTGCCGTTCGCCACCAGCAGTACCGGCACGTCCTGGCGCTGCGGCGTCACCACCGTGATCAGGGTGGCTGGCGGGGGCGGCTTGACGACCTTGCCTTTCGGCCATGCATACCAGGCGCCAATGCCAACGGCGGCGCCCACCAGGATTACCACGGTAATTTTTTTCATTCTGCAATCGCGCCTTCACGGGGAAGGCTGTAAGTTGAACGCTGTTGCCACTGCGCACTAAGCAGGGCATTGTCGCATGGTTAAGCGTGACTCAGCCCGGGCCGGGCGGCCCGGTTTTCACTTGCCGGCATAGTATTCCGGCATGACCAGGGTCACCTCCAGGCCGCCATCCACGTGGTTGGCGAGCACGATGCTGGCGCCGTGCTGTTCGGCGATATTGCGGGCGATGGTCAAGCCCAGGCCGGTGCCGCCCGACTCGCGCGAACGCGACGTTTCGACGCGATAAAACGGTTCGAACACCTTGGCCATCTGGTCCATGGCGATGCCGGGGCCGCCGTCCCGGATGCGGATGCGCGCCGCGCCGGCCAGGCGTTCCACCGTCACGTCGGCGTACTGGCCATACTTGACGGCGTTGTCGATCAAGTTCACCAGGCAGCGCCGCAGCGCGATCGGACGCCCCATCAGGGCCATCGCCGCCTGTCCGCTCAGTTCCACGCGCTGGCCGGCGTCGCTGGCGTCGGCGCAGACGCTGTCGAGCAGGGAATCGAGGTCGAGCGCCTGCATGTTTTCCGTCGTATCCATCGAGCGGGCCAGATCCAGCCCTTCCTTGACCATGCCCTGCATGGCCGACAAGTCGCCCACCAGGCGCTCGTGCAATTCCGGCTCGATCACTTTTTCCAGGCGCAGGCGCAGGCGCGTGAGCGGCGTCTGCAAGTCGTGCGTGATGGCGGCCAGCATTTGCGTGCGCTGGAATATATGCTGGCGTATGCGCGCCTGCATGGCGTTGAATGCGGCGCTGGCCTGGCGGATTTCGCTGGCGCCGGACAGGGCCAGCGGCGGATGGTTGATGTCGTTGCCCAGATCCTTGGCGGCCTGCGCCAGGTGCAGCAGCGGGCGCATGGTCATGCGCGTGACCAGGTAGGCCAGCACGGCAATGCTGATCAGGAATGGCAGCAGGGTCGCCAGTTCGTTGCGGCCCCGCCCGGGCGGGGCGCGCGGCGGCAAGATCGACAGGCGCAGCAACTGACCGTCGCGCATGCGCACGGCCATGCTTTCGCAGGCGCCGCGCCACTGGTTGGAGCCGAACATGGTGTTGGACGGACGCGGCTTGCCGCAGGCGGCCGGCCGTTCGACCTGCGGCGTCAATTGGTAGCCGGGGCCCAGGCGCAACGCGAGGGCGGCGGAAAAGTCGCTGGCCTTGGGCGCTTGCCGGGCCGGCGGGGTTGGCGCGGCCACTTCCAGGCGCACGCTGCCGCGGCTGGCCACCTTCAGGTAAGAGGCGCGGGCCGCGGCCGCCACCACGTCGGCCGTCACGATCAATTGCTCGGCCCGTTCGAGGGCGTGGAAATCGCGGTATTGTTCGATGGCGCGCTGGCGTTCGCCCACGGCCAGCCACTGGGTCAGCGCGGCCGAAGCCACCATCCCCAGCAGCAGGACCAGGAAGACCCGTCCCGTCATCGAACCGAAGAAAGCCTTCACGCGGCCGGCTCCACACTCACTTGCCCGGCCAACACGTAGCCGCCGTTGCGCACCGTCTTGATGATTTGCGGCAAGCGCGCATCCTCGCCCAGCTTTTGGCGCAGGCGGCTGATCTGGATGTCGATCGAACGGTCGAAGGGATCGGCGTCGCGGCCCTGGGTCAGGTTCAACAACTGGTCGCGGTTCAAGACCCGGTTCGGGTGTTCCAGGAAGACGCGCAACAGGCGGAATTCCGCGCCCGACAGCATGATGACGATGCCGTCCGGGTTGAGCAGGTGGCGCGCCGCCAGATCCAGGGTCCAGCCGGAAAAATGCAATTGCTGGGCCTTGTCGGAAGGCGTGTTGGACGGCATCGCGTGGCTGCGGCGCAGCACGCTGCGTATGCGCGCCAGCAATTCGCGCGGCTCGAAAGGCTTGGGCAGGTAATCGTCGGCGCCCATTTCCAGGCCGAGGATGCGGTCGAGCGGCTCGCTCCTGGCCGTCAGCATGATGACCGGCAAGGTGGAGTGGGCGCGCAGCTTGCGGCACAGGGTCAGGCCGTCGTCGCCGGGCAGGTTAAGGTCGAGCACCAGCAGGTCGGGCCGGGCTTCGTCCAGCGTTTTCCACATGGCCGTGCCGTCCGCCGCGCACAGGGTGCGGTAGCCGTTCGACTCCAGATAGTCGGCCAGCAGTTGGCGGATATCGCGGTCGTCGTCGACGATCAATACGGTAGAAATTGGTTCCATGGCCATGATTATCCCCAGTTCGGCGGGCCCTGAACAGGGCTATTGTATCGCCGTGTATATTGTGCGGCGGTCGAAACAAATCGATACAAAATCAGGGCCAGGCGACACTTGCGCGTAACAACCCTAGCCCAAGATATGTCCCAAGTGCAGTGTACAGCGATGCATTGCCCCATAGGACACTGAAAGGAAGCAGCATGAACACCTTACGCAAAAGCTTGTTGATCGGTTTGACCGCGCTCGGCATGGGCACGGCGACGCTGGCCGTTCACGCCGACGATCACCATGCCCGCATGTCGCACGAGGAAGGTTCCGCCAAGTTCGCCGAACGGATGGCCAAGTATGAGGCGCGCCTGCACGACAAACTCAAACTGAGCGCGGCGCAAGAGCCGGCCTGGGCCAGCTTCATCGCGGCGGCGGCGCCGAAAGCAGCGGAAGCCCGTCCCGAGCGCGCGGCCATCGCCAAGATGCCGGCGCCGGAGCGCCTGGAGCGCTGGATCGAGGCGGCCAAGGCCCGCATCACGAATCAGGAAAGCCGTCTGACGGCGCTGAAAACCTTTTACGCGACGCTGACGCCGGAACAAAAGAAGATCTTTGACGACAGCGTGCCGGGCGGCATGCACGGCGGCCACCATGGCCATCACGGCATGATGCATTGATGGCCCGCGGGCCGGATCGGCTCCGGCCCGCGCTTCAATCGTTCCCGCCCTGCTCCCACTTTTTTTACGGCAGGCGCGACAGTGAAGCCAGAAATTTGCCCGCGTCTTGATAACCGATCACGCGTGCATCGGCGATTTCAGCGCCCCTGGCGTCGAACAGGATGATGCCGGGCGGGCCGAACAACTTGAAGCGCTTCAGCATGGCCTTGTCGTCCGCGTCATTGGCCGTCACATCGACCTGCAGCAACAGCGAGGCGGCCATCTTGGCGCGCACGCGCGGCTCGACAAAGGTCAGCTTTTCCATTTCCTTGCAGGAGACGCACCAGTCGGCGTAAAAGTCCAGCAGCGCCGTCTTGCCACCCGTATGCGCCAGCGCCGCGTCGAGTTGCGCCAGCGTCTTCACGCGCGTGAATACCAGCGGCTGGACTCGCTCGCCGCGCAGGTGGGCCAGCGGCGCCAGCGCGTCGCGCCCGCCGCTGGCGACGCCCACCAGTTGCACCCCACCCAGCAAGGCAAAGGCCAGCCCGAGCGCCTTGGCGACCCAGGCGCCGCGCCCCGTCAGCAGGAAGGCGCCGTAGCCGATGCCGAGCGCGCTCCAGCCCAGCATTTGCAGCGCGCCCGGCAGCACGGGCGACAGCAGCCACCAGCCCATTCCCAGCATCAGCACGCCGAAGAAACGCTTGACGGCATCCATCCACGCGCCCGCGCGCGGCAGCAAGGCGCCGGCCGAGACGCCCACCAGCAGCAGCGGCACGCTCATCCCGACGGCCATCGCGAACAGGGCGCCGCCGCCGATAAAGACATCGCGGCTCTGGCTGATGTACAGCAAGGCGCCGGCCAGGGGCGCGGCCACGCAAGGGCCCACGATCAGGGCGGAAATCGCGCCCATCACGAATACGCCGGCCAGCTTGCCGGAAGACTGGCGGTTGGAGGTCGAGGTCAGCTTGTGTTGCAGCGCGGCCGGCACTTGCAATTCATAGACGCCAAACATCGACAGGGACAGCAGCGCCATCAGCAGCGCGAAGCTGCCCAGCACCCAGGGGTTTTGCAGGGCCGCCGCCAAGCCCTCGCCGATCAGACCGGCCGCCACGCCCAGGCCCGTATAGACGATCGCCATGCCCAGGGCATAGGTGGCGGACAGCAGCAAGCCGCGCGAACGGCTCACTTTGGCGCCTTCACCGACGATGATGAAGGACAGGATGGGCACCATCGGCAACACGCAGGGCGTGAACGACAAGCCCAGGCCGAGCAGCATGAAGAGAGGCAGGATGACCAGCAGCTTGCCGCCCTTCAAGGCCGCCTCGATGCCGCCCAAGTCGTCGGCGGCGGGCGCCGCGACGGGCGCCGCCGGGGTTTCGGCAGGCGCGGACGGCGCCACGACCGCCGCCGGCGCCACCTTGTCGGACGCCACCCCGCTGGCCACGCCTGGCGCCGCGCTCGACATCGACGCCGGCGCCGCCGCCTTGAATTTGCTGGCCAGCGGCGCCGGCGCCGTGTCGCCCGGGCCGCCGATCAAGTCGACGCGCTTTTCTTGCGGCGCATAACACAAGCCCTTTTCCGAGCAACCCTGGCCGCTGGCGATGAGGGTGAAGGCGCCTGCCGCCTTGACGGGAATCGTGATCGTGACGGTGTGGCGGTACGTCTCCTCATTTTTTTGAAAGGTTTCGTCGAACTTGACCTTGCCGGGCGGGATGTCGGGCTGGCCCAGGGTGGCACCGCTGGCCGAGAACTTGAAGCGCTCGCGGTACATATAGTAGCCATCCGCGATTTCGTAGGTGACGGCGACGGTGGCCGGATCTTGCATGCGGGCGGAAAACTTGAAGGCCGCGTCCGGATCCAGATAGTCTTCGTCGGCGCGCGCCCGCGGGCTGGCGCAGAAGAGCAGCAGCAGCAGGCCGGCAATACACCAGGCCGCGAGGCGCCGCGGGGACAGGATGGCGCCGGGCGCCGCTGACGATACACTCAACATGAAAACCTTTCCTGGGCGCGCGGGGCGCGCGCCTGCCAAACGTGAGTCGCGCGGGAGCGGCAAAAACTGACGGCGCCGGCGGAAAACAGCATAGTACACCGCCGCCGGAGAGGCCGCTCCAGAATGCAAAAAAGCCAGGCTGGGCCTGGCTTTCTCTTACTACAGTGGCACTGAATTACTCAGCGACGACTGCGTCTTCGATGTCGGTGACTTCTGGACGATCCAACAGCTCGATGTAAGCCATAGGAGCGTTGTCGCCGACGCGGAAGCCCATTTTCAGGATACGCAGGTAACCACCGTTACGGTTGGCATAACGCGGGCCCAGAACTGCGAACAGTTTCAGAACCATTTCGCGGTCGCGCAGGCGGTTGAAAGCCAGACGCTTGTTTGCCAGGCAATCGGTTTTGCCCAGTGTCAGAATCGGCTCGATAACGCGGCGCAGTTCTTTTGCTTTTGGCAGGGTGGTTTTAATCGCTTCGTGGCGCAGCAACGAGACAGTCATGTTGCGCAGCATTGCAAGACGGTGTGACGAGGTACGATTCAGTTTACGGAGGCCGTGACCGTGACGCATGGTAAATCCTTTCGGTGAGTGTTCATCCAGTTCTTCGATCGACTCTGCAAGCAGCGCCGCGGACCGGTTGTCGTAAAATTACGCACCCGCGACACATGCCGCGGGCGGTTTGCTGCAAAAAAAATTACTTCTCCAAACCTGCGGGCGGCCAGTTTTCCAGCTTCATGCCCAAGGTCAAGCCGCGCGAAGCGAGCACTTCCTTGATTTCGTTGAGCGACTTGCGGCCCAGGTTTGGTGTCTTCAACAGCTCGTTTTCCGAACGCTGGATCAGATCGCCGATGTAGTAAATGTTTTCGGCTTTCAGGCAGTTCGCCGAGCGCACCGTCAGTTCCAGGTCGTCGACTGGACGCAACAGGATAGGATCGACCAGCGGAGCGCGCGATGGCGCTTCGGCGGCCGCTTCCGTGCCTTCCAGGGCGGCGAAGACGTTCAATTGATCGACCAGGACGCGGGCCGATTGACGAATCGCTTCTTCCGGCGAAATGACACCGTTCGTTTCGATGTTGATGATCAGCTTGTCGAGGTCGGTACGTTGTTCGACGCGGGCCGATTCAACGAAATACGACACCCGGCGCACTGGCGAAAACGAGGCGTCCAGGATGATGCGACCGATGGTCTTGTTGGCGTCTTCCGACAGGCGACGGACATTGCCCGGCACATAGCCGCGGCCTTTTTCGACCTTGATCTGCATGTCCAGCTTACCGCCAGCGGTCAGGTGGGCAATCACGTGGTCCGGGTTGATCAGCTCGACGTCGTGCGGCAGATCGATATCGGAAGCCAGGATCGCGCCTTCGCCTTCTTTTTTCAGGGTCAGGGTCACCGAATCGCGGTTGTGGACTTTGAAAACCACACCCTTCAAGTTCAGCAACAGATCGACGACGTCTTCTTGCACGCCATCGAGTGAGGAATATTCGTGTACCACACCGGCGATCGTTACTTCGGTCGGCGCATAGCCCACCATCGAAGACAGCAACACGCGGCGCAACGCGTTACCCAATGTGTGGCCGTAGCCGCGCTCGAAAGGCTCCATCACGACTTTGGCGTGACCGGCACCGAGAGCTTCAACATCGATAATACGTGGCTTCAACAAACTGTTTTGCATGAAATGTCCTTTTCAATACCCTCGGCTCATTACACCGATAAGGCTGATGGCATAGGTAAAACGCCCACTCGAGCGAGTGGGCGGAGGTGCGGCAGACTGCTATTAACGCGAATACAGCTCGACGATCAGCGATTCGTTGACGTCGTTAGCGATTTCGTTACGTTCCGGCAGGGACTTGAAAGTGCCTTCCATCTTCTTGGCGTCGACGGACACCCAGCTTGGCATACCGATTTGTTCGGCCAGCGACAACGCTTCCAGGATACGCACTTGCTTTTTCGACTTTTCGCGCACGGCGATGATGTCGCCGGTCTTGACCGAGTACGAAGCGATGTTGACAACGATACCGTTGACGGTGAACGCCTTGTGGCTGACCAATTGACGCGCTTCGGCGCGGGTCGAACCAAAGCCCATGCGGTAGCAAACGTTGTCCAGACGGGTTTCCAGCAATTTCAGCAGGGTTTCGCCGGTGTTGCCTTTACGACGATCCGCTTCGGCGAAGTAGCGGCGGAATTGACGTTCCAGCACGCCGTACATGCGCTTGACTTTTTGCTTTTCGCGCAGTTGGTTACCGTAGTCCGAAGTGCGGGCGCCGGATTTGACACCATGTTGGCCTGGCTTGACGTCCAGTTTGCACTTGGAGTCCAGCGAGCGACGGGCGCTCTTCAGGAACAGGTCTGTACCTTCACGGCGGGAAAGTTTTGCTTTAGGTCCGATATAACGTGCCACGGTGCTTCCTTTTCATATGATAACGCCCCAGCCGCGGTGCGGTTAGGCGCTAGTCTGATTCGAGTTCAATCAGACGGTGGCTGACAACGAAAAACCCGTCGAACGGAATTCGACAGGCAACAACAGCCGGGCAGTATAACCGTTTCCGGCTGCCTGCTCCAGCGATTTATGCTAACGACTCAAGAACGTGAGCAGCCGGCGCTTGCGCACCCCCTGCTTGCGGCTGAATCAATTAGATACGACGGCGTTTCGGCGGACGGCAACCGTTGTGCGGTACCGGCGTCACGTCCTGGATTTCGGTGATCTTGATACCCAGGTTGTTGAGCGCGCGAACAGCGGATTCGCGACCAGGACCTGGGCCCTTGATACGCACTTCCAGGTTCTTCACGCCGCACTCGACAGCGACCTTGCCAGCGGCTTCCGCGGCGACTTGCGCTGCGAACGGGGTCGATTTACGCGAACCCTTGAAGCCTGCGCCGCCGGAGGTTGCCCACGACAGTGCATTGCCTTGACGATCGGTGATCGTGATGATCGTATTGTTGAACGAAGCGTGGACATGCGCGATGCCTTCAGCGACGTTCTTCTTTACCTTTTTACGCACGCGTGCTGATGCGGCGTTATTTTGTGACTTAGCCATAATTATTCCCTTGAACCCAACATCGTGCTACTTAGGATTATTTCTTCAACGATTGTGCTGCTTTACGCGGGCCCTTGCGGGTACGTGCATTGGTGCGCGTGCGTTGACCACGGCAAGGCAGACCCTTGCGATGACGCATGCCGCGGTAGCAACCCAGATCCATCAAACGCTTGATGTTCATCGAAATTTCGCGGCGCAGATCGCCTTCGACGATGAATTTACCGATCTCTTCGCGCAGCTTTTCCAGCTCGCTGTCGTCCAGATCTTTGATCTTCTTGTTGGTAGCTACACCGGTTGCTGCACAGATTTTTTGTGCGCGTGGGCGGCCAACACCGTAGATGGCTGTCAAGCCGATAACAGTGTGCTGATGATTGGGGATATTAACCCCTGCAATACGTGCCATGTGTTATTCCTCGATTAACCTTGACGCTGCTTGTGACGTGGTTCCACGCAGATAACGCGGACTACGCCTTTGCGCTTGATGATCTTGCAGTTGCGGCAGATCCGCTTGACTGATGCGAGAACTTTCATTTTGGGGCTCTTTCTTTGGTTTGATTCACGTGTTACTTGGTCCGGAACACGATGCGGGCTCGGCTCAGGTCGTAAGGTGTCAACTCTACCGTCACCTTATCACCAGGTAAGATGCGAATATAATTCATCCGCATTTTACCCGAAATATGCCCGAGCACCACGTGTCCGTTTTCCAGCTTCACTCGAAATGTTGCATTTGGGAGATTCTCAAGAATCTCGCCCTGCATCTGTATGACGTCGTCTTTTGCCATTCGGTATGTTTATCCCGCGCTTATCGCGTCGGAATTCCGCCCTTGAAATTTGCTTTGCGCAGCAGCGATTCATATTGCTGCGACATCACGTAGTTTTGTACCTGGGCCATGAAATCCATGGTCACAACCACAATAATCAATAAAGAAGTACCACCAAAATAGAACGGTACCTTCCACTGGGCATGCATAAATTCCGGCAACAAACACACCAGAGTGATGTAGACGGCGCCGGCCAGTGTCAACCGTGTCAAGATCTTGTCGATGTAACGGGCAGTCTGCTCGCCTGGACGAATCCCGGGAACGAAAGCGCCGCTCTTCTTCAAGTTATCCGCTGTTTCCTTGCTGTTGAACACCAGCGCGGTATAGAAGAAACAGAAAAACACGATGGCCACCGCATACAGGAGCGCATGGATAGGCTCGCCTGGCCCCATCGATGCCGCCAAATCTTTCAAGAACACGACCACCCGGTTGGATGGATCGGCGCCCTTGGAAAACCAGTCCACTATCGTGGCGGGAAACAAGATGATCGATGAAGCAAAGATCGGCGGAATCACGCCGGCCATGTTCAACTTCAGCGGCAAGTGACTCGTTTGTCCGCCGTAAATCTTGTTGCCAACCTGGCGCTTCGCATAATTGACCAGGATCTTGCGCTGACCGCGTTCGACGAAAACGACGAAGTAAGTCACCAAGGCCACCAGTACCACGATGACGATCGCGCCCACGCTGCTGATCGAACCGCTCGACACGAGGGAGAACAAGCCACCCAGAGCCGCCGGCAGACCGGCTGCGATGCCGGCGAAAATGATGATCGAGATGCCATTACCCAAACCGCGCTCGGTAATTTGCTCGCCCAACCACATCAGGAACATTGTTCCGGTCAACAAGGTGACAACCGTTACGAAGCGGAACGCCATGCCGGGATCGAGAACCAGATTCGGTTGCGACTCCAGCGCGACCGCGATGCCCAGCGCTTGAAACAGCGCCAGTCCAACCGTGAAATACCGGGTGTACTGGGTGATCTTGCGTCGGCCAGCTTCGCCTTCTTTTTTCAGCGCTTCCATCTGCGGCGACACGATCGACATCAATTGCATGATGATCGAGGCCGAAATGTAAGGCATGATACCCAGCGCAAATACTGTAAAACGGGACAGGGCGCCACCCGAGAACATGTTGAACATGCCCAGGATGCCGCCTTCGTTCTGTTTAAACAGCAAGGCTAATTGTGTCGGGTCGATCCCGGGAACCGGGACGTGAGCACCGATACGATAAACCACCAATGCGCCAAGCAAAAACCAGAGCCGTCCCCAAGGGAAACCGGCTGCTGCACTTTTAGCAAGTTGTGGATTAGTCGCCAATTTTCGCTCCGATCAAGCTGCTGCGTTTAACAGACAATTCGGTCAACTCAGGCTACCGAGCCGCCGGCCGCTTCGATGGCCGCTTTCGCGCCCGCGGACACTTTCAAGCCCTTCAAATTCACCGCTTTGGTGATCTCGCCGGACAGAATCACGCGTACGTCACGGGCCAACACGCCCAGTACGCCAGCTTGTTTCAAGACCAGGATGTCGACTTCGCCAACGGCCAGCTTGTTCAAATCGGACAGACGCACTTCAGCTTTGAAGGTGGCGTGCATCGATTTGAAACCGCGCTTAGGCAGACGGCGTTGCAGAGGCATCTGACCGCCTTCGAAACCGACTTTATGAAAGCCGCCCGAACGCGATTTCTGACCCTTGTGACCGCGACCGGCGGTCTTACCGATACCGGAGCCGATACCACGACCCACGCGACGCTTTGCGTGTTTGGCACCGACTGCTGGCTGAATAGTATTCAATTCCATGTTTTTGCTCCGTTCGAGTAAGCCCGAAGGCTTACGCGACAACTTTAACGAGATACGATACTTTATTGATCATGCCGCGCACGGATGGGGTGTCTTGCAACTCGGCAACCGAGTTAACCCGACGCAGACCCAGGCCGCGCACGGTAGCGCGATGCGATTCGCGCGTACCGATCAAGCCCTTGACCAATTGCACTTTGACTGTGTTTGTCATTTTTTCCGCCTTAAGCCAGAATGTCTTCGACCGACTTGCCGCGTTTGGCGGCGATGTCGGCAGCAGTACTCATTTTTGCCAAGCCGTTCAATGTGGCGCGCACCAGGTTGTAAGGGTTCGACGAGCCGGTGGATTTCGCCACCACGTCCGTCACGCCCATTACTTCGAAGATCGCGCGCATGGCGCCGCCGGCGATGACGCCGGTACCCGGCTTGGCCGGATTCATCATCACTTTCGACGCGCCATGACGGCCCGTCACTGTGTGATGCAAGGTACCATTTTTGAGCGGCACTTTGATCAGGTTGCGGCGCGCTTCTTCCATCGCCTTTTGCACACCGACCGGCACTTCTTTCGACTTGCCCTTGCCCATGCCGATGCGGCCATCGCCATCACCAACCACGGTCAGCGCGGCGAAACCCATGATACGACCACCCTTGACCACTTTGGTCACGCGGTTGATCGCGATCATTTTTTCGCGCATGCCGTCATCCGGCTTGTCGCTTTGCATTTTCGCTTGCATTTTTGCCATGACGATTCTTCCTTAGAACTTCAGACCGGCTTCACGCGCGGCTTCTGCCAACGCCTTCACACGGCCGTGGTAACGGAAACCGGAGCGGTCAAACGCAACTTCGGTAATCCCTGCTTTCAAAGCTTTTTCAGCGACGCGCTTGCCGACCAGTGCTGCAGCGGCGGCATTGCCACCCTTGCCGGACTTGCCTGCCAGTTCGGCGCGTACTTCTGCTTCGGCGGTCGAGGCCGACACCAGAATTTTCGCGTCCGGGCTGATCAGGTTAGCGTAAATGTGCAGGTTGGTGCGGTGCACCGACAAGCGATTTACTTTCAATTCCGCGATCTTGATGCGGGTTTGGCGTCCGCGGCGAAGCCGTGATTCTTTCTTATCCATCGTCAGCCCCTAATTACTTCTTCTTGGTTTCTTTAAGCTTGACCACTTCGTCCGCATAACGGACGCCCTTGCCTTTGTAAGGCTCAGGAGCGCGGTAAGCGCGAACTTCGGCGGCAACTTGGCCGACCTGTTGACGATCGATACCCTTGATCAGGATTTCGGTCGGCGTCGGGGTCGCGCACGTCACGCCGGCTGGCATGGCGTGCACTACAGGGTGCGAAAAGCCCAGGGACAGATTCAACTTGTCGCCTTGCGCTTGCGCCTTGTAACCCACACCTACCAAGTTCAGCTTTTTCTCGAAACCCTTGGTCACGCCGGTCACCATATTGTTGACCAGAGCGCGCAGCGTGCCGGACATGGCATTGGCTTCGCGACTGTCATTGGCGACGTCGAAACTCAGGGTTCCATCATTGTTTTCTACTTTGACCAGGCCGTTCAGGGCCTGGGAAAGCACGCCCAACGGGCCTTTTACTGTGATCGCTGCTGCGGAGATGGCGACTTCGGCGCCAGCTGGGACAGCGATCGGCATTTTAGCTACTCGAGACATGTGTAACTCCTTAAGCCACGTAGCAAATAACTTCGCCGCCGACACCGGTAGCGCGTGCTTTGCGGTCGGTCATGACGCCTTGCGGAGTCGACAC
>DMYQ01000217.1:0-2940 GCA_003482555.1 Janthinobacterium sp.
GTTGACGCCTGGCCGGCTTGTGGCTGACGCCGCGCCGGCTTGCGGTCGGCGCGGCATGCCGCCGCCGACCGCCGCCAATCTGTTTCACATCAGCAGCCCTTTCAGCGCGACTGCGACCGCCGTACCCATCTGCGACGTCGAGACCGTGGCGCCACCATCGGCGCCGATGTCGGCCGTGCGCACGCCGGCGGCCAGCACTTTGGCGATCGCCTCTTCCACCTTGTCCGCCGCCTGACCCAGGCCGAGCGAATGGCGCAAACACATGGCGAAGGAAGCGATCATGGCGAGCGGATTCGCGCAACCCTTGCCGGCGATATCGGGCGCCGAGCCGTGCACCGGTTCATACAACGCGCGGCGGCGGCCGCTGGCGGGATCTGCCAGCCCCATCGATGCGGAGGGCAACATGCCGATCGAGCCGGTGAGCATGGCGGCGACGTCGGAGAGCATGTCGCCGAACAGATTGTCGGTGACGATCACATCGAATTGCTTGGGCCGGCGCACCAGTTGCATGCCGAGCGCGTCGGCGAGCTGGTGTTCCAGGTTCACGTCGGCATACTCGCGCTGGTGCAGCTCGGTGATCACTTCGCGCCACAGCACGCCGGACTTCATCACATTGCGTTTGTCGGCCGAGGTCACCTTGTTGCCGCGTTTGCGCGCCAATTCGAAGGCAACCCGGCCGATGCGTTCGATTTCGTAGCTGTCGTAGACTTGCGTGTCGATGCCGCGCTTCTGGCCGTTGCCGAGGTCGATGATTTCCTTGGGTTCGCCGAAATACACGCCGCCGGTCAATTCGCGCACGATCATGATATCGAGGCCGTCAATCAGTTCGCGCTTGAGCGAGGAAGCGTCGGCCAGCGCCGGGTAGCAGATGGCGGGGCGCAGATTGGCGAACAGTTGCATGTCCTTGCGCAAGCGAAACAAGCCAGCCTCTGGCCGCAAGTCATAGGGGACGCTATCCCAGCGCGGGCCACCCACCGCGCCCAGCAGCACCGCGTCGGCCGCCATGGCCAGTCGCAGGTCGGCGTCCGACAAGGCCTTGCCATGGGCATCGTAGGCAACGCCGCCGACCAGGCCTTCCTCCATCTCGAAGGCGGCGACGCCGGCCTGGCCCAGCGCCTCGGCCACCTTGTGCACTTCGCGCATCACTTCCGGGCCGATGCCGTCGCCCGGCAAGAGTAAAAGCTTATGGGACATGTCGATGCTCCTTCAAAAGGGTGAATGGATGGGAGAGTTGTTTTGGCTGTCGGTTTTGCGCGCTTCGAACAGCGCGGCATCGATGAAAAACGAATGGTCACCTTCAACGGCAAAGAATGACCGGGTTTCTTCCGCGGCCACATCGAGCAGGCTGCGGATCGCCGCTACCCGCTCGGGCGGCGTGCGCATGCGCGCGATCCAGTCGTCGAACACCATTTTCAAGCGCCAGGTGCCGCCCTGTTCGTGGCGCAAGCCAGCTGCGCCGAACATTGCCGCCCATTCCGACACCCGGTAGTCGCGCACGTGCGAAGCGTCGCGCAAGATCTCGATGGCTTGCAGCATGCTGTCGTGCAGGGGATTTTCCGCCGCGACGATGTCGATCACGACCGCCACCGCGCCGGGGCGCATGACTCTGCTCACCTCAAGCAGGGCCGCCGGCACGTCGGCCCAGTGATGGGCGGAAAAACGCGTCACGACAATATCGAAACTGGCGTCCGCGAAAGGCAGCGCTTCGGCCTTGCCTTGCCGGATCGCGATATTGTGCAACTGCCGTTCGGCGGCCGATGCCGCCACCACGGCCAGCATGTCTTCCGCCAAATCGCAGGCCGTCACCGATACCGCGAATGGCGCCATGGCAAAGCTGACGTGGCCGGCCCCGCAACCCAGATCGAGCACGTCCGGCGCGCTGTAGCGGCGCGCAATCGCCTTGAGCGCATCGAGGTCGGCGCCGCTGGCGTGCACGGTACTGGTCAAATAGGCGGCCGCCGTATTGCCGAATTGCTGATTCACTAAGTCGCTGAGTTTCATCTCGTCTCTCCAAGGATGGTGTGGAGTCAGAATAGACGAGTCCGCATACCATAACAAGATAACAATCTATACTGGTATATTTTCTGCCACCCAAGGGATTTCGACACCATGCATAACAAACTGGGCGAATTCATCCGCATGCACCGCGAAGGCATCCAGCCGGCCGACGTCGGCCTGCCCGACATCGGCCGGCGCCGCACGCCGGGCCTCAGAAGGGAAGAGCTGGCGCAACTGTGCGCGGTCAGCCCGACCTGGCTGACCTGGATCGAGCAGGGCCGGCTGGTCTCGGCATCGACAAAAGTGCTCGCCAAATTGGCCGATGTGATGCGCTTGACGGCGGCCGAGCGCGGCTACCTGTTCCGCCTGGCCGACAAGCTCGATCCCGCCCAGCCGGGGGAAATGGATGGCGCCAGCCACAGCGTAGCCGGCGCCGCCATCGTCGCGGCGATCAAGGCGCCGGCCTATATCTTGAACCAGCGCTGGGATGCGGTGGCGTGGAACCGCCCGGCGAGCGACTTGTTTGTCGGCTGGCTGGCAAAGCCGAGCGCGCGCGCCCGGGCGACCCAGGCGAACCTGTTGAACTTCATGTTTCTGGCGCCGGGGGCGAGGGCGCTGATCGCCGACTGGCCAGACCGGGCGCAACGCCTGGTGGCGGAATTTCGGGCCGATTGCGGCAAATACGCGGATCAGGAACCGCTGGCTGGCATGATACAGGCGCTGGCCCGCGAGAGCGCCGAGTTCGCGCGCCTGTGGAACTCGCAACAGGTGGTGGGACGCGATGGCGGCACGCGCCGCTTTGTCCACCCGCTGAAGGGCGAGTTGAGCTTCGAGCAAGTGAGCTTCAGCCTGGCGTCCGGGCGCGGCATGAAACTGGTGATGCTGTTGCCGGGCCAGTGAGGTGCGTCGCCAGGCGCGGCCGGCTAGGCGCCCCCGGCTAGG
>DMYQ01000217.1:3073-3836 GCA_003482555.1 Janthinobacterium sp.
GCCCCCGGCTAGGCGCCCCCGGCATGGCTGCGCAGCGACGTCGAGGCGCACTCGCCAAACAGCTTGCGGTAATCGCTGGAAAACTGGCTGAAATTGCCGAATCCCCAATCGGCCGCCACGCTGCCGATCGCCTGATGGGGGGAATGCGGATCGCGCAACTGGCGCCGCACGCCGTTCAGGCGCACGCGGCGCAAATACAGGGTCGGGCTCATGCCGAGCACATCTTCGAAACAATATTGCAGGGTACGCCGGCTGACATGCACCCGTTCGCACAGTTCCGGCACCGTGATGGCCTGGTCGCGGTGAGCCAGGATATAGTCGCGCACCTTGGCGACGATGCGCTGACGGCGCTGGAAACTGGCGGCGGCGGCCGGTTCCACGCCGCTATTGTCGAGCATTGCCAGCAAGGCTTCCACCATCATGTTTTGCCAGTGCCGCAATTTCCCCGCACCGAGCTGGGCGCTGGCGGCATCGGGCGAAGCGGCCAGCAGCGCCGCCAGGGTCTGGACGCAGACGCGCCGCTCGCCCGGCGCGACGCGCAGCACTTCGGCCGCCTGCAAACGCGCCCAGTCGATGTCGCAGGCGCCGGCGGCCGCCGCCGCCGCCAGCAGCTCGCGGCAAACGACGATGCCGTGAATCGTATGGCTGCTCGGCGTCAGCAATTCAAATTCCTCGTTGCCGGGGCGCACCATGACGAATTCCGGCTCCACCTGGCGGCCGTTGATGCGGCTGCAGTCCGCATGATCGGGAAAGCCGAACCATA
>DMYQ01000217.1:3949-6305 GCA_003482555.1 Janthinobacterium sp.
TCGCCGCGAAAGCTGCCCGAGCTGATCTGGTCGTAACTCTGTTCCCAGTCGGTCAGATTGCGCGCCAGCTCGTCGGCGTCGCGCGTCAAAACAGTGCGGAAGGCCGGTGCAAGGTGCACGATAGCTCCATTGTGCGACAGGCTTGTTACATTCTGGTGCATATCCACCTCACTCGATTGGGTGCGCAAATCGCCTCGTTTTCGTCGTCAAACCGGGGCTGCTGGCTGCTTCGTCAACTTTGCCGATTTTCGATAACGCTGATTTTCTGAGACTCCTATACTTCAATGGCAGCAACTTCCATACCAGCCAAAGCGGGCCGGGCAGGGGTGGCGGCAAGCGAGCGGCAGAGGAAGGGCGGGTCCGGCCGGACGCCACTTCATTTCACTAAAATATCACTGCACAGGGGAAACACATGAAATCGAACAAGGCGGCGGGCGCGGTGCCAGCGCTCAAGCAGACTCTCAGTACCATGCAATTGTGGGGCATCGCGGTGGGCCTGGTGATTTCGGGCGAGTATTTCGGCTGGAGCTACGGCTGGGCTTCCGCCGGCACCATGGGCTTCACGGTGACGGCCATCTTCATCGCCGCCATGTACGCCACCTTCATCTTCAGCTTCACCGAGCTGACCACCTCGATCCCGCACGCGGGCGGCCCCTTCGCCTACAGCAAGAAAGCCTTCGGCCCGCTGGGCGGCTACATCGCCGGCGCCGCTACCCTGATCGAGTTTGTCTTCGCGCCGCCAGCCATCGCGCTGGCCATCGGCGCCTACCTGAATGTGCAGTTTCCCGCGCTCGATCCGAAAACGGCGGCGGTAGGCGCCTATTTCGTCTTCATGGGGCTGAACATCGTCGGCGTGCAAGTGGCGGCCACCTTTGAATTGTTGATGACTTTGCTGGCCATCTTCGAGTTGCTCGTGTTCATGGGCGTGGTTGCGCCGGGATTTTCGGTGGCCCATTTCGTCAAGGGCGGCTGGTCCGGCCAGGATAACTTCAGCCTGGCTTCTATTCCCGGCATGTTCGCGGCGATTCCCTTCGCCATCTGGTTCTTCCTGGCCATCGAAGGGGTCGCCATGGCGGCCGAGGAAGCCAAGGACCCGAAACGCTCCATCCCCATCGCTTACATCACCGGCATCCTGACCCTGGTGGTGCTGGCCGTGGGCGTGATGGTGTTCGCGGGCGGTTCCGGCGACTGGACCAAGCTGGCCAATATCAACGATCCCCTGCCGCAGGCAATGAAGATCATCGTCGGTGAAAACAGTAACTGGCTGCACATGCTGGTCTGGCTGGGACTGTTCGGCTTGATCGCTTCTTTCCACGGCATCATCCTCGGTTATTCCCGGCAGATCTTCGCGCTGGCCCGGGAAGGCTTCCTGCCCCATTATTTCGCCAAGATCCACCCGCGCTTCAACACCCCGCACCGCGCCATCCTGGCCGGCGGTGCGATCGGCATCGCCGCCATCTACAGCGACGAACTGATCAAGCTGGGCGGCCAGACCCTGACGGCCAACATCGTCACCATGTCGGTCTTCGGCGCCATCACCATGTACATCATCAGCATGCTGAGCCTGTTTCAACTGCGCCGCACCGCGCCCGACATGGTGCGCCCCTTCCGCGCGCCGTTCTATCCCTGGTTCCCGGCCTTCGCGCTGTTCGGCGCCTGCGTCTGCATGCTCACGATGATCTATTACAACCTGCTCATTTTTGGCGTCTTTGCCGGCTTCATGGCGTTCGGCTACGGGTTCTTCCTGCTGACCAAGCACAAGCGCGACGATCTGGGCGCTTATGACGCCGCCTGAACCACGTCCGCGCCAAGTCAATCCACTTTCACCTCACCGGGGCAACATCATCATGGCTAGACTTTTTCACTCGACCACCTTGCTGGCAGCCTGTGCCATCCTGACTTTGCAGGCGCCGCTACAAGCCCGCGCGGCCGACACGGTCGCCGCGCCGGCGCCGGCGGTCGTTACCGACTGGAGCAACAGCGGCAACGTCACTCTGGCGTCGGACTATGTGTTTCGCGGCGTTTCGCAAACCCAGGGCAAGCCGACGGCCCAGGCCACGCTCGATTTCGTCCACGTCGGCGGCGCCTATCTCGGCCTGTTCGGCTCCGGCGTGTCGCACGCTGCCTACAATAACGGCAGCGGTTCGGAAATCGACGTCTACGGCGGCTATCGCCACGCGCTGGGCAAGGACGAGAATATCGACCTCGGCCTGGTGACGTACTGGTACGCGGGCGCCAAGTTCGCGGCCGGCGGCGAGACCATCAAATACGATACCCAGGACGCCAAGCTGGGCCTGAATCTGGGCAGCTTCAATGCCTACGGCTGGCTCACCTTGAGCAAACACTGGTTCGGCTA
>DMYQ01000217.1:6518-10107 GCA_003482555.1 Janthinobacterium sp.
CCGGAATTGGCGCCCGGCCTGACTCTGAATCTGCACGGCGGCCAGCAGCGCATCCGCAATCTGGGCGCGTATAACTTCGCCGACCTCAAGGTGGGGGTGACGAAGACCTGGGACAGTTGGTCGCTGAGCGCCGCGGCGCTCTACAATAGCGGCGACGCCAGCAAGAACGGGGTGCCGCTGTGGACCTTCTTCAACGCCGACGGTTCCTCGAAAAACGTGGTGGGCAGCCGCATCCAGCTCACCGGCGCGCGCAACTTTTAATTCTTCACAGCAGGGCATCACCATGGGAGAAGGACAATGAGCCAGTTCGCGCACGTGGTTGGCAGCAGGACCTATCTATTTCGCGATCTACGAGACTTGATGGCGAAGGCCACGCCGGCCCGCTCCGGCGATTATCTGGCCGGGGTCGCGGCCGGCAGCGCGGAAGAGCGGGTGGCGGCGCAGATGGCGCTGGCCGCCCTGCCGCTGGCCACCTTCCTCAGCGAGGTGGTGGTGCCCTATGAAAGCGATGAAATCACGCGCCTCATCATCGACGAGCACGACGCGGCGGCCTTCGCCCGCATCCGCCATCTGACGGTGGGCGACTTCCGCAACTGGCTGCTCAGCGACGTCGTCGACGCGGTCGCGCTGACGTCGGCCGCGCCCGGCATCACCCCGGAAATGGCGGCCGCCGTCTCGAAGATCATGCGGATCCAGGATCTGGTGCTGGTGGCCAGGAAGTGCCGCGTCGTGACCGCCTTCCGCAACACCGTCGGCCTGGCCGGCACCCTGTCGACCCGCTTGCAGCCGAACCACCCGACCGACGACGCCTCCGGCATCGCGGCCAGCGTCCTCGACGGCCTGCTGTACGGCAGCGGCGACGCCGTCATCGGCATCAATCCGGCCACCGACAACGTGCCGCAGGTGATCAAGATCGTCACCATGCTCGACGACATCATCACCCGTTACGGCATTCCCACCCAATCCTGCGTGCTCACCCACGTCACCAACACCATCGCCGCCATCGAAAGGGGGGCGCCGGTCGACCTGGTGTTCCAGTCGATCGCCGGCACCGAGGCCGCCAACCAGAGCTTCGGCGTCAACCTGGCTCTGCTCGACGAGGCGCGCCAGGCGGCCCTCTCGCTCAAGCGCGGCACGGCCGGCGACAATGTCATGTATTTCGAGACGGGGCAGGGCAGCGCCCTGTCGGCCAATGCGAATCACGGCCTTGACCAGCAGACTTGCGAGGCGCGCGCCTACGCGGTGGCGCGCAAGTTCAAGCCGCTGCTGGTGAATACCGTGGTCGGCTTCATCGGTCCCGAATACCTGTACGACGGCAAGCAAATCATCCGCGCCGGCCTGGAAGACCACTTTTGCGCCAAGTTGCTGGGCCTGCCGATGGGTTGCGATGTATGCTATACCAACCACGCCGAGGCGGACCAGAACGATATGGATGTGCTGCTGACCATGCTGGGCGCGGCCGGCTGCACCTTCGTCATGGGCATACCGGGATCGGACGACATCATGCTCAATTATCAGACCACGTCTTTCCACGACGCGCTGTACGCGCGCCGCGTGTTCGGACTGCGGCCGGCGCCGGAATTCGACGCCTGGCTGCGGCAGATGAAGATTTTCACGGGCGACGATTACATCACGCTCGGCGCGGCGCTGCCGGAACCGTTCCGCCAGGCGCTGCTGGGATTGTCGTGAGGGAGGCGTCGGCATGAGCAATACAGTGAATACAGTCAGCAATACGGGCGGCAACAAGGTTGACGACGCGGTGAGCAATGCGGCGGGCAATGAGACCGTGATCGCCAACCCCTGGCAGGCGCTGCGCCAGTTCACTGCCGCGCGCATCGCCCTGGGGCGCACCGGCGTGAGCCAGCCGACGCTGCCGCAGCTCGAGTTCCAGCTGGCGCACGCGCGCGCGCGCGACGCCGTTCACCTGGCGCTGGATGCGGACGCGCTGGCGACGGCGCTGGCGGCCGGCCTGCCGTCGCCGGCGCCGGCCTGCGTCGTGCTCGACAGCGCCGCCGATAGCCGCTACGTCTACCTGCAGCGCCCGGATCTGGGGCGCAAGCTGGCGCCCGCCTCGCGCGCGGCCCTGCTGGCCATGCGCCCCGCGGAAGGCGCTCGCCACGACCTGGCCTTCGTCATCGCCGATGGTCTGTCGGCCCTGGCCATCGAACAGCACGCGCTGCCCTTCCTGCGCATACTCATGCGCCGCCTGGCGTCGGAAAACTGGTCGCTGGCGCCATTGGCCATCGTCCGCCAGGGCCGGGTGGCGGTGGGCGACGAGGTGGGCGAATTGCTGGGCGCGCAGGCCGTGCTGGTCTTGATCGGCGAGCGTCCCGGTCTCAGTTCGCCCGACAGCATGGGCTTGTACCTGACGTGGGCGCCGCGCGCCGGCCTGACCGATGAAAGCCGCAACTGCATTTCAAATGTGCGCCCGGCCGGCCTGCGCTACGAGGCCGCTGCCTACAAATTGCACTACCTCTTGACGGAAGCGCGCCGGCGCCGCCTGTCCGGTGTCGAGCTGAAGGACGAAACGCCGGATGGACGCGAAACCCCGGCCACCGCCGCGCCTACCTTCCTGTTATAGGGGGGAGGCCGGAACCGCCGAAAACTCCGGCGCAAAACCTCACAGGTGAGGTTTCCGGCCACTGAGCCTATCCGCCACTGTTTGCCGTACATGTTTTGCGGGGGGCGATGTGTCATTCGCGGCCAACTGCTGTGCGTATTGGAACACACCTGTTTTCCGGCTGGCTTGTGTTGTAGTCACAGCGAGACTACAATGAAGACTCTGAAACCGATCCAAGAGAGGCCCGCTATGAGGACCGCCGATACCTATGTCCGCGCCCGCATCGACACAAACACTAAGGAACGCGCCGCTGATGCGCTCGAAGCAATGGGGCTGACTATCTCGGACGCCATTCGCTTGCTGATGTTGCGCATAGCTGACGAGCGCCGCTTGCCCTTCGATGTGAAAGTGCCCAACGCCACTACACGCAAAGCGATTGCCGAGCTTGAGGCCGGGAAGGGCAAACGGTTCGCCAGCGTTGACGATCTGATGGCAGACTTACATGCGGTCGATTGACCGCACCTCATCATTCAAACGCGATTACAAGCGCGAAACCAAGGGACAGCATCGGGCCACGCTCGATAGCGAACTGAAGCCCGTTCTTGTGGCGCTGGCGACAGACCAGCCGCTCGATGCCAGATACCGCGACCATGACCTGAGTGGCGATTGGGCTGGCTACCGTGAATGTCACGTCAAGCCCGACTTGCTGTTGATCTACCGTAGGTCGGATGCCGACACACTCAGACTGGCGCGGCTTGGCTCGCACAGTGAGCTTTTTGCTTGAGCTTAAGTCGGGTCGGTTCGCTGTTCCATTGCGCCCAGTGGCGTCAAATCGCCCTTGACGCTTTTCGACGGAATTTTCGGCGGTTCCGGTTTACCCCCTCTTATAGCGCCGCCGACGGCCGGAATCTCGACGACGAAGGTGCAACCGCGGCCGTGCAAGCCATCCCTCAGGCTGACGGTGCCGCGCAGGCGCGTCACCGCCTGCGTCACGATGGCCAGGCCCAGCCCCGAACCGGGCGCGTCGTG
>DMYQ01000217.1:10254-10834 GCA_003482555.1 Janthinobacterium sp.
CGACAGGCGCAGCACGCCCAGCTCACGGCTCAGCGCGACCGCCACCTGACCGCCATCCTGCACATAGCGCAGCGCGTTGCCAATCAGATTTTGCAAAAATCGAGACGAAGGCGTGCGCCTCCAGCGCGAGCGCGAGCGCGTCGGGCGCGTCCAGCGACAGTTCCCGATCGCGGACCGTGCCGGCGCCAGCCTCGGCCTGGCTTGCGTCGATGTGGGCCAGATCGAGCAATTGCTGAATCAGGTGGGAGGCGCGCGCGATGGCCAGGTCGAGGCGCCGTTCGGCGTCGACGCGCTGCTCGCGCCCGGATGCCGCCACCAGCACGTGGGCCTGGGCCGAGATCACGGCCAGCGGCGTGCGCCAGTTCCAGCAGCAGGTGAAATTCGCGCGGCGACAGTTCCAGCGCCGCCCCGGCCAGGCTGGCCCGGTAGCTGCGCGGCTCGATTTGCAGCTCGCCGAAATTCCACACCTCGCTGGCCTGGCGCGCGTAGCGGCGCAACACGGCGCGCATGCGCGACAGCAGTTCGGCGGTGACGAAGGGTTTGACGATGAAGTCGTCGGCGCCGCCGTCCAGGCCGGCGA
>DMYQ01000217.1:10988-12192 GCA_003482555.1 Janthinobacterium sp.
CAGCGCGTCAGCAAGTCCAGGCCGGCGCCGTCCGGCAGCGACAGGTCAAGCAGGGCGCCGTCGGCGAAGGAGCGCGGCGCGTCGGCCACCCGGCGCAACCTCTCGCTGCTGATGCCCTCGACCTTGAGGGCTTGCTGGAGCGCGAATCCGAGGTCGAGGTCATCCTCGATGATGAGTATATGCATGCCACAATTTTAAGGGCGGCAAGCTTAAGGCTGGCCAAAGAGCCACAGGTCGGGGCGCTGCGAGATTCTGGCTGCTGCTGCGCGTTGGCTCGGTATTCGAGGCCAAGGAGATTGTCTACGCGCTGAGTAGACAATTGAGCAGGACCCATTTACTCAGCCTGATCAACATCGACGATCCCCTCAAGCGGGAGTTCTACCTGGAGGTGTTCTGCAGCGAGGGAGGAGCACGCGCACCTTGCAGGGCCGGCACGGCACAGATCGCGACGTTGAATTGCGCGGCAGCGGTATCGCCGCGCGCCTGCGCGGCGTAACCATCAGAGCGCGGCCAGCGCGCACCTGATTTGATCGAGCGCGGCGCGCGCGTCGTCGAGGGCGCCGGAGCGCCCGCCGTTGGCGCAGGCGGCGGCGATCATGCGCGCGCTCACGCAGATGCGCAGCGCGCTGACGGGCACGCCATCGCGCTCGCCGCACAGCACCGGCTGCCCCAGTTGATAGCGCCGCGCGCCGGCGGCGGACGGATTGAGCAAATCCAGATACACTTTTTTGGTTTCGTCGCGCGACAGTGGCCGGCGTCCGCCGGCGCCTGCGCCGTCATGGACGAACAGCAGGAAGGGGAAAATCGTCTGTTCCGCATCCCAGCATTCGGCCACGCCCAGGGCCTGGCGCGCGAACGGCGCCACCGGCACCGGCTCGAAGCTGGCGTCGGCGCTCAGCATGGCGCGCACCTGGCGCGCGAAATCGCGCAAAAACGCGGCGACATCGGCGTCCGGCCACACGGAAAAGCGGCGCAGTTCGGTCAGCGCCGCCTGCCAGCGCAGCAGCAGGCCGAAATTGCTCGCCACCGGCAGCGCGCGCGCGGCCGCCCAGCCGGCCGGCCAGTCGGCCGCGCAGCTGTAGGCGCCCAGGCCCGGCGGCAGCTCGGGATGGCGCGCGTTGGCTTCGGCCGTGACGATCAGCGCGCCGCAAAAGGTGGGCCCGGACAGGAACTTGGAGCCGGTCAGGGCCAGCATGAAGCCGTG
>DMYQ01000217.1:12320-14447 GCA_003482555.1 Janthinobacterium sp.
GGCGATGGCGCAGGCGATGCTGGGCACGATCAAACCGGTCTTGCTGGCGTCGGTCAGCAGCAATAGCACCGATTCGCCGGCCGCCGCCGCGGCGTCGATATAGGCCGCGCATTCGGCGTCGACCACGGCCGGGTCGCGCAGGCTGCCGTCGGCTGCCCGCGGCGCCAGGGTGAACAGCTCGCCCTGCCAGTCGCTCAGCAGGGTGCCGGCCGCCACTTGGCCGCCGTAGGCCGCGCAGGCGTTGAAGTGGCGCCCCTGCAGCGCGGCCGGCACCCCGCTGCCGGTCTCGGTCTGCGCGATCATGACGATGCGGCGCGGCTTGATCCAGTGCGTAACGAGGACGTTGATGTCGGTGCCGGAGGCGGCCAGCACGGCGCTGACGCCATCGGCGGCGCCGAAGCCGCACAGGTCGAGCAGCTCGGCGCGCAGGCGTCCGATCTCGGCGGCGTAGATGTCGCTGGCCGCTTCGCCTTGCAGGCGTTCCAGGCAGAGCGCGCGCAGCGAGTCGGCGGCGTCGAAGGCGGCTTCGGAAATGATGGAAGCGGTCGACGAACCCAGCGCCACCAGATCCGGATCCGGATAGGCGCGGCAGCCGTAGGGCGACAGACCGGTGGCGGCATCGAGTGAAATGCGTTCGTCGCCGCCGGAAACGAGCAGCGTTTCGGTGGATGCCAGCGCCAGCGCGGCGGCCGCGTTCAAGGCATCCAGGGAAGTCGGCTCGGAGAGTATCTTGTCCACGTTCAGCCCGCCGTTCCTGCGGCGCGCGCGTTTTCCAGCATCTGGCGGAAAGCCGTAAACACCTTTTGCATGGCCGGCCGCTTATAGGGGAACATCTGGACCGGGTCCATGCCGTGCACGATCATGGCATTATCGACTTCAAAGATGAGCAGTTCGCCATTCGTCGATTCGGCGCAGTCCATGCCCAGATAGGGCAGGCCCATGCGCGCGTCGATGGCGCGCAGCGCGGCCGCGTGGCGCACCGCGAAGGTGACGTCGAAGGTGGCCATGCAAGCGGCTTCTTCGGCGCGCTTGTCGGCGCTTTCCGTCATGCCGGCGTTCAGATAGTGGATCATCCAGTGCTGCGAGACGGCGAAATGGCAGACCAGGGCCTTGCCCTCGATCAGGGCGATGCGGTATTTGCGGAACATGCCGTCGGCGCTGCGGTAGTCGACGAAGCGCGACACGTAAAAGTGTTCACCCTCGACCCGCGCCAGATAGTCGGCCACGTCTTCGCGGCGCGCCAGCTTTTCCAGGTTGGTGCCGGCGTGCGAGCCGATCGGGCGGGCGATGATGGGAAAGCCGCCGTCCGGCAGCACGGCGCCGATGTCCAGTTCGCCGCTCGCCAGGGCCAGCAAGCGCGGCCGCTCGATACGCACGGAGGCCGGCAGCTCGACGCCGGCCACGTCTTTCAGGGCGGCGCAGACGCCATCGCGCGACAGCACGGCGATCTGGCGCGGATGGTTGATGACGGGGCGCGGCCAGTCGCGCACGTAGTCGGCCAGGCGCGCCAGCAGGGGCGCGTTGGCCTCGCATTCGGCGACGGCGACCATCATCACTTCGTGTTCCGGCACCTCGCTCGGCCAGTCCGCGTCCAGGGTCAGGTACAGCAATTCCAGCGTGACGTCGGAATCTTCGACCAGGAATTCGACCGGGGTATTCGCCATCAGGTCGCCGGGCCCCATGATGACGAGCAGGCGCAGCCCCGGCCCGGGCCCGCGCGCGGGCAGGGTGTAGCGGGACTGGATGGCGATCGCCTCGGCTTGCAGGGCGAGCGCGTTGTCGCGGTTGCCGGTCAGTTGCAGCACCGTGGAAAAGTCCAGGCAGGCGTGCGCGTCGAGCGGATTGCGCTGCGCCCGCGCCAGCAGTTCCTCGCCCAGCGGCAGCAGATTTTCGCCGGCGAAGGCGCGCCGCATCAGGGGCGCGACGCCGATCAAAGGTGGCAGGGTAATGTCTTGGTTCATGGTGTCGATTCAGCCGTGGCCGCGCGGGCGGCGCCGAAGGCGAGGGTGGCCGCCAGCAGGGCGTCGATGTCTTGCGACCCGCTGCGGTGATTGACGATGGCCACGCGGATGGCCAGGCGGCCGCCCACGGTGGTGGTGGAAGGCGCGGCGATGCCCGATTCCTGCA
>DMYQ01000217.1:14551-16653 GCA_003482555.1 Janthinobacterium sp.
ATCGTGAACCAGGTTTTCAGCGCGCGGAAGCCGCGCGACAGATCCGGCCCGAAGTCGCAGGGCCAGGGCGAGCCGGCCGCCATGCCGCGCGTGTCGCGCCGCAGGTAGGCGGCCGGCGAGGCGAAGGCGCGGTAGTGCAGCTCGCCATCGCGCATCAGGACGAAGCCGGCGTCGTAGGGCACTTGTCCCCATTTGTGGAAGTCGAAGGCGATCGAATCGGCCCGCTCGATGCCGGCCAGCAGAGGCTTGACGACGGCCGAGAGCATGCCCAGCGCGCCGTAAGCGCCGTCGACGTGGAACCAGAGACCGTGGCGGGCGGCGATGTCGGCCACGGCGCCGAGGTCGTCGATGGCGCCGACGTCGACCGAGCCGGCCGTGGCGGCGACGAAGAAGGGTTGCAGGCCGGCGTCGCGGTCAAGCACGATAGCCGCTTCCAGCCTGGCCGTGTCGATCTGGTATTGCGCGTTCATGGGGATCACGCGCAGGGCGCGGATGCCGAGCCCTGCCAGGTCCATGGCCTGGGCGATGCAGCCGTGGGCGCCGGCCGAGGTGTAGGCCACCAGGCGGGCGCCGGCGGCGGCCAGGCCATCTTCGCGCACGTCCGCGCCCAGCGCCCGTACGCGCGCGACCAGCACGCTCATCAGATTGGCCATCGAGGTGCCGGTGACGAACAGGCCGCTGGCCGTGTCGGGAAAGCTGAACAGTTCTCGCATCCACTGCACCACCTGGCGCTCGACTTCGATGGGAATGTGGTCGCGTCCGCCCAGGTTGGCGTTCAAGCCGGCGGCCAGCATTTCGGCCAGCATGCCGACCGGCGTGCCGGCGCCGTGTACCCAGCCGAAAAAGCCGGGATGGGCGTTGCCGACCGTGTAGGGCAGGATGTCTTGCATGAAGCTGGCGTGCACCTGGGCCAGCGGGCTGGGTTGCGACGGCAGCGCCTCGGTGAAGCGCGCGCGCACGGGCGCGGGGATGGGCTGCCAGACGGGGCGGGCGCGAATATCCTTCAGATAGTCGAGCATGTCGTCGAGCATGCGGTGGCCTTGCGCACGCAAGTCTTGCCAATCTTCGGGGTCGAGCGTGTCTAGGGATGTCTCGGGCATAAATTCATGGGATGAAGGCTAGTGAGGCATAGTAACAATGCCGCGACGAAAAGTATAACGAGATTAGTGGTGGATTTGTGGTCTTGCTTCGGACATGTTGCCGGACCGACCAATGCGGGCATGCCGTTCGCGCCCGCCGCCTGGGCGGGCGCGTCGGATCGGGCCGGTCTATTTTTTCGGTGCGGTATCGTCCGGCGCCGCCTGTCCCGACAATTTGGCGAGCCGGCCCTTGACCACGGCGCCGCTGTATTGCTTGGGAAATTCGGCGGAGACGCGCCAATCCTTGCCGGCGGCGTCGCGTTCGAAGGTGAAGTCGTCCTCCAGCATGATGAAACCGTGGCCGGTGGCGGCCATCAAGTGCTCGTTGTCTTCCACCAGGAGGCGGCAACTGTAATGCAGTCCCGCCTGCGGTTCGCGGCAGGGCGCCAACGGCTCCAGTTGCGCGATGTCGCGCAGGCGCTCGGCCATCAGCTGGGTTTGCAGCGTGGACGGATGGCCCGGGTGGGCGTCCGTATTGCCCTCGCTCAAGGCGGCGACGCCGGCGCGGAAGGCCTTGTTGAGGTTGTCGCGGCCAATCGGCTGCGCCTGGTTGGCAAAGTCGCCATTGGCATCGAAGTTGCCGAAGCGCGCCCGCACCAGCACCGGATCGGCGCCCATGATACCCATGCCGCCGGGCTCGCCGGGCGGGGCGCCCACGGTAAAGGCGAAGACAGTCTTTTTGCCCTGGATGTCGGCGACGCCGGTGCAGGCGCGGACACGGGCCGTGCGCGCGAAGCCGACTTCCTTGACCTCGCACGGGATCGGCGGCATCTGCGCGGATGCAGGCGGCGGATACACGGCGGCGGCCGCGTCGATGGTGGCCGAGGAGAACAGGTGCGTCACCAGGGCCGTGATTTCGGGCGCATCGCAGGCGGGCACCGGCATGGGGCTGGCGTTGTACCACATGAACGCGCCGGCGGCCAGGAGTCCGCCCACGTGACGATATCCTGGCGCGTCGCGATA
>DMYQ01000345.1:0-1765 GCA_003482555.1 Janthinobacterium sp.
ACGCCGAGCAGCACGCGCAAACCTTCGCCGACCGCTTCGCCCGATTGGCCGGTGCGCATCGCCAAGCTGTCGCGTTTCCGCAGCGGCAAGGAGATCACGCAAGCCTTCAAGGGCATGGCCGACGGCACCATCGACATCGTCATCGGCACCCACAAGCTGCTCTCGGACGACGTCAAGTTCGCCCGCCTGGGCCTGGTCATCATCGACGAGGAGCACCGCTTCGGCGTGCGCCAGAAGGAGGCGCTGAAAGCCCTGCGCGCCGAAGTCGACGTGCTGACGCTGACGGCGACGCCGATCCCGCGCACCCTGGGCATGGCGCTGGAAGGCTTGCGCGACTTTTCCATCATCGCCACGGCGCCGCAAAAGCGCCTGGCGATCAAGACTTTTGTGCGCAGCGAGAACGAATCGATCATCCGCGAAGCCTGCCTGCGCGAGCTGAAACGGGGCGGCCAGATCTACTTCCTGCACAACGAGGTGGAGACCATCCAGAACCGCATGGCGGCCCTGACCGAGCTGCTGCCGGAGGCGCGCATCGCCGTGGCGCACGGCCAGATGCACGAGCGCGACCTGGAAAAGGTGATGCGCGACTTCGTGGCGCAGCGCTTCAACATCCTGCTCTGCACCACCATCATCGAGACCGGCATCGACGTGCCGACCGCGAACACCATCATCATGCACCGGGCCGACAAGTTCGGCCTGGCGCAGTTGCACCAGTTGCGCGGCCGCGTGGGCCGCTCGCATCACCAGGCCTACGCCTACCTGCTGGTGAACGACGTGCAGGGCTTGACCAAGCTGGCGCAGCGGCGCCTGGACGCGATCCAGCAGATGGAAGAACTGGGCAGCGGCTTTTACCTGGCCATGCACGATCTGGAAATCCGCGGCGCCGGCGAAGTCCTGGGCGACAATCAGTCCGGCGAGATGCACGAAATCGGCTTCCAGCTGTATTCCGACATGCTCAACGAGGCGGTGCGCTCGCTCAAGAGCGGCAAGGAACCGGATCTGGCGGCGCCGCTGGCCTCGACCACGGAAATCAATCTGCACGTGCCGGCACTGCTGCCGGCCGACTTTTGCGGCGACGTCCACGAGCGCCTGTCGATCTACAAGCGGCTCGCCAATTGCGCCGAGCAGGGCAAGATCGACGACATGCAGGAAGAGCTGATCGACCGCTTCGGCAAACTGCCCGACCCGGTCAAGGCCCTGATCGAGACGCACCGCCTGCGGGTGGCGGCGAAGACGGTCGGCATCGTCAAGATCGACGCCCACGGCGAGGCCGCGACCCTGCAGTTCATGGCCAAGCCGCCCATCGATTCGATGCGCATCATCGAACTGATCCAGAAGAACCGCCACATCAAGCTGCACGGCCAGGACAAGCTCAAGATCACGGTCAGCATGCCGGATCTGGCGGCCCGCGTAACGCAAATCAAAACCGCCATTAAACAATTGATCGCCTCATGACCACCACCACGAACAGCACCATGAATTTGACTTTGCAGGGTTTGAGCGGCAGCACCGAGCGCCTCCAGCGCATCTCGGCGCTGGCCGCCCCGGCGCATATCCGCCACCTGGGCCCGGACGCCATCCGCTGCGAAAACATCAGCTTTTCGCCTGGCCTGCGCCACACCATCGAGGTGGCGGCCCAGGCCGCGCAACTGGACGCCACCTACATGATCGGCGTGCGCCACCTGAGCGACTTCAAGCTGGTCGCCATGGACATGGACTCGACCCTGATCAGCATCGAGTGCATCGATGAAATCGCCGACATGCA
>DMYQ01000345.1:1995-9341 GCA_003482555.1 Janthinobacterium sp.
ACGGCGCGTGGCCCTGCTCGAAGGCCTGGACGCGGCCGCCCTGGCCCGCGTCTACGACGAGCGCCTGCGCCTGTCGCCGGGCGCCGAAGCGATGCTGGCCGCCGTGCAAAAGGCCGGCCTGAAGACGCTGCTGGTGTCGGGCGGCTTCACCTTCTTCACCGAGCGCCTGAAAGCGCGCCTGGGCCTGGACTATACCCACGCCAACGAACTGGAAATCGTGGATGGCAAGCTGACCGGCCGGGTCGTCGGCACCATCGTCGACGCCGATGAAAAGCGCCGCACCGTGGAACGGGTCTGCCAGGAGATGGGCATATCGCCGGAACAAGCCATCGTCATGGGCGACGGCGCCAACGACTTGAAGATGATGGGCATCGCCGGCCTGTCGCTGGCCTTCCGCGCCAAGCCGGTGGTGCAAGCCCAGGCCGACGTGGCGCTCAACTTCGTCGGCCTGGACGGTTTACTGACCTTGTTGAAATAAGCCCATCCGGGGCACGGCGCCCGGGCGCCGCAGTCACCGCTTCGGCATTGAGCAAACGCGTGCTCTTAAATCCATCGACTTGTTATAATGAAAACTATTCGACGACGGAGGATGCATGTCACAGGAATTGGTATTTGATCGCAATCTGCAGACGGCCAAGAACCTGGCGTGGTGGTTGTACCTGATCCATGGCGCCAGTTTTCTCTTCACCCTGGGAGCGGTTTCCTTCATTCCGCTCATCATCAACTACATCAAGCGGGGCGACACCGCCGGCACCTTCGTGTACAGCCATCACTGCTGGCAGATCCGCTCGTTCTGGTGGTATCTGTTCTGGGTGGTGCTGGGAGCGGTTCTGTTCGTCACCATCATCGGCGCGCCGCTGGCCTTCCTGATCTGGGGCGGCGCGTGGCTGTGGAAAGTTTACCGCTTGCTGCGCGGCTTCCTCGACTTGAACAGCGACAAGGCGATGCCGGCCTAGGCGGAAAGCGCCGCCCCGCCGACATTGCGCCTGCCGTGGCGTAGTCACATCGCGGCGAAGGCGCGCTCGATGTCGGCGATCAAGTCGGCCGGGTCTTCCAGTCCAATATTAAAACGCACCAACTCGCCCGGCGCCGACCAGCCCTGGCGCATCGCGGCGACGCGATATGGCATGCACAGGCTGTTGGCGCCGCCCCAGCTGTAGCCGATCTTGAACAGGCTCAAGGCGTCGACGAAGCGGTCGGTCTGCGCCTCGCTGTAGGCGCAATCGAACAGTACCGAGAAGAGGCCGCCGGCGCCGCTGAAATCGCGCTTCCAGATGGCGTGGCCGGGGCAATCCTCTAAGGCCGGATGCAAGACCTTGCCGATTTCCGGGCGCGTCTTGAGCCAGGCCGCGACCGTGCGCGCGCCCGCGTCGTGCGCGTCGAAACGCAACTTCATCGATGACAGGCTGCGCAGCACCAGATAGGCGTCGTCCGCGCCCACGCCCATGCCCAGATGCATGTGCGCGCGCGCCAGGCGCTCGTGCAAGGCGCGATCGCGCGTGATGAGCGCGCCCATCAACACGTCCGAGCCGCCCGACTGGTACTTGGTGAGCGCCTGCATCAAGATGTCGACGCCCAGCTCGAAGCCGCGCAGGGCCAGTCCGGCCGACCAGGTGTTGTCGAGCGCGACCAGCACGCCCCGCGCGTGCGCCGCCTTGCAAATGGCGGGCAAGTCCGGCACTTCCATCGTCACCGAACCGGGCGCCTCGGTCCAGATCAGCTTTGTGTTCGGCAAGATCAGTTCGGCGATGCCGGCCCCGATCAAGGGATCGTAGTAGCGCGCCGTGATGCCAAAGTCTTGCGACAGCCATTTGCCCAGCTCGCGGTTCGGGTTGTAGACGTTGTCGGGCAAGAGCACGTCGTCGCCGCTTTTGAGCAGCGCGAAGTCGACCATCGCGATGGCGGCCAGGCCGCTCGGCGCCAGCAGGCAATACTTGCCGTCCTCGATCTCGGCCAGGCGCGCTTCCAGGGTGAACGTGGTGGGCGTGCCATGCAAACCGTAGGTGTAGCCGTTCTTTTCCTTCCAGTCGCCGGAGCGCATCGCCGCGACGTCCTTGAACAGCACCGTCGAGGCGTGGTGTATCGCGCTGGGAAAGGCGGCAAAGCCGGCCGGCGCCTTGTAGTCGGTGTGCACCAGCGCGGTTTGCAGGGATTTTTTCATGGACATGGCATCGCTCGAAAAAAGTGCCGCAGGGCGGCGCCAATAAAAAAGGTGGACGGCGCCGCGCGCCCATCCACCTTGCCGGGAAATTAAGCGGGCCCCACTGTCAGGCGGCGGCCCACAGATCGTGCGCGTCGGCCGAGGTGACGGTGACGTCGTAGAATTCGCCGACGACAAGCTTCTTGTGCGGCTCGAACGGCGGCTTGACATACACCACGCCGTCGATTTCCGGCGCGTCCGCGCTGGAACGTCCGACGCCGCCGGTACGGTTGACTTCATCGATCAAGACGCGGATGGTCTTGCCGACCTTGCTCTGCAGGCGCTTCTTGGAAATTTCTTCCTGCAACAGCATGACGCGGCCGCGTCGCTCTTCACGCAACTCTTCCGGCACCGGATTGGCCAGCTCGTTGGCCGTCGCGCCCTCGACCGGCGAATAGGCGAAGCAGCCCAGACGGTCGATTTGCGCTTCCTTGAGGAAGTCCAGCAGGTATTCGAATTCCGCATCCGTCTCGCCCGGAAAACCGGCGATGAAGGTCGAGCGTATCGTCAAGTCCGGGTTCATGGCGCGCCAGGCCTGGATGCGATCCAGGTTCTTCTCGCCGCTGGCCGGACGCTTCATGCGTTTCAAAACGTCGGGATGGGCGTGCTGCAGCGGCACGTCCAGGTAAGGCAAGATATGGCCACCGCTCATCATCGGAATGATCTGGTCGACGTGCGGATAAGGATAGACATAATGCAGGCGCACCCAGGCGCCGTATTGCGCGGCCAGTTCGCCCAGCGCGCCGACCAGTTGCGTCATGTGGGTCTTGACCGGCTTGCCGTTCCAGAAGCCGAGGCGGAACTTGACATCGACGCCGTAGGCGCTGGTGTCTTGCGAAATGACCAGCAATTCCTTGACGCCAGACTTGAACAGGTTTTCCGCTTCCAGCATCAGCTCGGCGATCGGACGCGACACCAGGTCGCCGCGCATCGAGGGGATGATGCAAAAGCTGCAGCGGTGGTTGCAGCCTTCGGAAATTTTCAGATAGGCGTAATGCTTGGGCGTCAACTTCACGCCCTGGGGCGGCAGCAGGTCGAAAAAGGGAGCGTGTGGCTTTGGCAGGTATTTATGCACCGAATCCATCACCTCGGCCAGTGCGTGCGGACCGGTCACGGCCAGCACCTTCGGGTGGACCTTCATGATGATGTCGTCGCCGGCCGCATCCTTCTTGGCGCCCAGGCAACCGGTGACGATGACCTTGCCGTTTTCGGCCAGCGCCTCGCCGATCGCGTCCAGCGATTCCTGCACAGCGGCGTCGATGAAGCCGCAAGTGTTGACGATCACCAGGTCGGCGCCGTCATACGATTTCGCCGTTTCATAGCCTTCGGCGCGCAACTGGGTCAGGATTTGTTCGGAATCGACCAGGGCCTTCGGGCAGCCGAGGGACACGAAGCCCACTTTCGGCGCCGCGCCCGGCGTGCTCGGAATGATGTCGGCTTGGGCGGATACCACGGGAATACGGGAAATTGAGGACATAAGTGGATGCAAGGAAAGATGAGGCGAATCTGCTATTGTACCTTGTCAAGCGCAGGCCCGCCGAACTTCACCGCTCCGCCCCGGCAATTCTGCGGTCGGCGGGGCCGGACGGCAAGCGCGAGTGCACCGTAGCCCGCGCCACCGCCCCGCCCCGCTCCGCGGCAAGCTTACTTTTCCTTGTCGCCCGGCACTGGCGGCACGAAGGGAAAGGTGCCGAAGATGTTCTTGCTCTGGTTTTGCATTTGCTCTTGCATCTGCACGAACAGGCTCTTGCTCTGGTCGATGTAATTGTTCATCATCCCCTGCATCATCGGGCCCTGCACGCTCATGAACTGGGTCCACATTTCCGGGCTGAATGGCTTGCCTTCGAAACTGCCGGCCGAATTGCCCGTGAATTTGTGCTGGATGTCGGTGAAGGCCTGGACGTTTTTTTCCAGGTAAGAACCCATCATGCCCTGCATCGCATGCCCATAGTAGCGGATGATTTGCGACAGCACGACGCTGGAAAACATGGGCGCGCCGTTCGCTTCCTCTTCCAAAATGATTTGCAGCAAGATGCTGCGCGTCAAATCCTCGTTCGACTTGGCGTCGACGACGGTGAATTCTTCGCTCTCGAGCACCAGTTGCTTGACGTCGGTGAGCGTGATATACGAGCTGGTCTGGGTGTCGTACAACCGGCGGTTCGGGTATTTCTTGATCAGGCGTTCAATACTTTTTTTTGCACTACTCATCACAAGTTCCACTTATTGCGCCGCAGCGCGTACTGAGTTGATCCGACAAAAAAAGCGGGCTTCATTCCGCTTTCGCACTAGCCTACGTTTTCTATTATAGAGTGGAAGACGAAGCTTTCACACAAACTATACACAAGAATTCTTGTTTTATTGCAACGCAACCAAAACCGCCCGGGGCAAGCCTTGGGCCAAACGGCGCCCCGGGCGGCCCCGCTTCACTCGGCCCGGACTTTCACATACCGGCCCGGCGCCGCTTCGATGGCCGGGTAGCGCTTGGCGCCCGGCTTGGCCGGGGCCGCCACGTCGTCGCCGCCGTGCTCGGCCAGGAACCCGGCCCACTCCGGCCACCAACTGCCCGCATGTTCGGTGGCGCCATCGAACCATTGCTCGGCGCTCAAGGCCTTGGCCCTGGCCGGGCGCGCCGCGTCGTAACTCCAGTAACTGCGTTTTTTCTTCGAGGCGGGATTGATGACGCCGGCGATGTGGCCGGAAGCGCCCAGGATGAAGCGGTTTGCCTTCGGCTTTTTCGGGTTCAGGATGGCGCTCGAGGCGTAAGCCGCCGTCCACGGCACGATGTGGTCTTCACGCGAACCGAACAGGAAGACGGGCGCGTCTATGCTCGACAGGTCGAGCTTGGCGCCGGCGACGCTCAGCTTGCCCGGTATCTTCAAACTGTTTTCCAGGTACGTGTTGCGCAAATACCAGCAAAACATCGGGCCCGGCAAGCCGGTGCTGTCGGCGTTCCAGTACAGCAAGTCGAAGGCGGACGGCTCGTTGCCTTTCAGGTAATTCGACTGCACGTAATTCCACACCAGGTCGTTCGGCCGCAAGCTGGAAAAGGTGCTGGCCAGGTCGCGCCCGGGCAACAGGCCGCCCTTGGCCAGGGCTTGTTCGCGGCGCGCCACCTGCTCTTCATCGATGAAGACGTCGAGCACGCCCGTGTCGGAAAAATCGAGCAAGGTGGTCAAGAGGGTCAGGCTGGCGGCCGGATTGTCGCCGCGCGCCTTGAGCACGGCCAGCGCCGTGGCGATGATGGTGCCGCCCACGCAAAAGCCGAACAGATTCAACTGATCCTGGCCGGAAATCTCGCGCGTCACGCGCACGGCTTCGATCGCGCCCCGCTCGATGTAATCGTCCCAGCTGACTTGGCTCATGGATTGATCGGGATTGCGCCAGGACATCAGGAAGACGGTATTGCCCTGCTCGACGGCATAGCGGACCAGGGAATTTTCCGGCTGCAAGTCGAGGATATAAAATTTATTGATGCACGGCGGCACCATCAAGAGGGGCCGCCGATGTACGGTCGGCGTGCTCGGCGTGTACTGGATCAGCTGGAACAAGTCGTTTTCAAACACCACCGTGCCAGGCGTCGTGGCCACGTTGCGGCCCACTTCGAAGGCCGACTCGTCGGACTGGGAAATGCGCCCTTTCTGGATGTCGGCCAGCATGTTGACCAAGCCCTTGCCCAGGCTTTCGCCCTTGCTGTCGATGATTTTTTGCTGCGCTTCCGGATTCGTCGCCAGGAAATTGGCGGGCGACATCGCATCGACGATTTGCTGCACGGCAAAGCGGATTTTTTGCTTTTGGCGCGCCGGCACGTCCACGGCCTCGGCCATCGCCATCAAGAATTGCCCGTTGAGCAGGTATGATGCGGCATTGTAGGCCGTCATTGGATTGGCGCTCCAGGCCGGCGCCGCGAAACGCCGGTCGGCGAGCGCTGGCGTCTTGCCGGCCATGAAGTCGGCCCAGAGCGCGCCCAGCTTGCCCATGTAATCGTTTTTCAGCGCATCCAGCGCTTCCGGCTTGATGTGCGCGCCGGCATCTTGCAAGATGGCCGCGATCGGGTTGAGCGGCGTTTCCGGCACCATGTTGAACCAGGCTTTCCAGTGGTTCGGGTCGTTCATCTGCGCGAGCCATGCATTGCTCATCACTTGAGGATCGGGCATATTCATATGTTTGAGTCCATTGAAGTAGTCGAAATATCTTTAACGAGGCCGTTTTATGCTGATCGTCGCTGTTGCATGGATTTACGTGGTGGGCCTCATGGCATGCACCGAAGCCTCCATCGTCGCCGGGATGATGACTTTTTTACTGTATTGCGTGACGCCCTTGACAATACTATTTTATCTGACTGGCTCGGGCCGACGCAAACGCCGGCGCGCGCGCCTGCTGGCGGCGGAAAAAAATCTCCCGCCCCGACAGACTTGAACCGAGCACAATAGTGCAATTTGAAGGCGCGCTATTTGCGCCAGATCAAACTTGCCTGCCGCCCCGTGACCCCGTCGCGGCGATAGGAATAGAAGCGCGCCGCGTCTGAAACGGTGCAAAACTGGCCACCGGCGACCCGTTCCACGCCGTCGCGCAGCAAGGCGCGGCGCGCCAGCGCATAAATGTCGGCCAGGTATTTGCCGTTCCGGCCGGGCAGCGGCTTGAAGGCGGCCGCCACCGCTTGCGCCGCGGCGGGGTCCGGCGCGCCATCGAGGAAGGCTTGCAAGACCTCGGCGCCCACCTCGAAGCGACCGGGGCCGATCGCCGGGCCCAGCCAGGCCAGGATTTCGCCGGCGCCGGCCGCGCGCATGGCCGCCACGGTATTGCCCAGCACGCCGCCCGCCAGGCCGCGCCAGCCCGCGTGCGCGGCCGCCACCACCTTGCCATCCGTATCGCAAAACAGCACCGGCAGGCAATCGGCCGTCAAGATCGCGCAAATGGCGCCGCGCGCGGCCGCGAAACTGGCGTCCGCGGTCGGCGGCGCCAAGCCCGGCGCCGTGGCCACGCCGGCCGCGTCGAGCACGACGTTGCCGTGCACTTGACTGAGCCAGGCCGGCCGCAAGGGCAATACGCCTTGCAGCAGGTAGCGGTTGATGCGCACGTTTTCCGCATCGTCGCCGACATGGTCGCCCAGGTTCAGGCCGCCACCGCCCTTGCCGTCGCCGTAGGG
>DMYQ01000345.1:9363-10065 GCA_003482555.1 Janthinobacterium sp.
AGGGGGCGGGACTGACCCCGCCCGTGCGCAGAGTCGTCAAGGCCCCCACGCCGGCCGGCAAGTCCGGCCAGTGCGGACGCAGGAAAGACATGCTCAAACCCGGGCCGGCTCGGCGATGCCGGCCTCGGCGATCAGACCGGCGAAGTCGGCGGCCAGCGGCACCAGCCATTCGCAATCCTTGCCCGTGCCCGGATGCACCAGGCCCAGGCGACGCGCCTGCAGGGCCTGGCGCGGGAAGACCGAAACCAGGTGCTGCTTGCCGTAGAGGGCGTCGCCCACCAGGGAAAAGCCCAGCGACTGCATGTGGACGCGGATCTGGTGGGTGCGCCCGGTTTCCAGGCGGCACTGCACCAGGCTGACCGGACGCCGGTCCAGTAAACCCGAGGCCAGCAGCTCGTAATGGGTGATGGCTGGCTTGGCGGAAAAATTCTCCGATACGGCCATCTTGATGCGGTCGCGCGGGTGGCGCGCCATCGAGGCGTCGATGGTGCCGCTGGCCTTGGGCGTGCCCCACACCAGGGCGAAATATTCGCGCCGGACGGTGCGCGCCGCCAGTTGCCGCACCAGATCCGTCTGCGAAGCGAGGGTCTTGCCGACCACCATCAGGCCGCTGGTATCCTTGTCGAGCCGGTGCACGATGCCCGCGCGCGGCACGCCGGCCAGTTGCGGACAGTGGTGCAGCAGACCGTTGAGCAGGGTGCC
>DMYQ01000345.1:10243-28355 GCA_003482555.1 Janthinobacterium sp.
ATGATATGCTCGTCCTCGTGGACGATGTTCAATTCCATCGCTTCGGGCTTAAAAGCCTCGTCTTCCGGCGCCGTTTGCGGCAGAATGACAATCTTTTCATCGCCGTAGGCGGTCATTTTGGTGGTCGCCACCTTGCCGTCGACGGTGACGAAGCCGGCGTCCATCCACAGTTGCATGCGGCTGCGGGAAAATTGCGGCACCAGTTTGGCAATGACTTTATCGAGACGCTGGCCGCAGGCCACCGGCGTCAGTTCCAGCTCAATCGGCGCCATCGAATCGACGGCGTCATCGGCGTCATCGGCCGTAAAATCGATATCGAACCCGTCTTCGGGGGCGTGGTCAGACAGGGGGTCAGCCAAATTCGGCTTCGGAGTTAATATCACAGCATTCCCATCGGCTATAATCAGCCTATTGTAAAAACTTGGTTAAAACCTTCTTGCAAAACGTCATGCAAAAAAAATTATCGTTGGTTGTTGCTTCATTCGTTCTGCTCGGTTTGTCCGCTTGCAGCTTGTTGCCGGAAAAAGTGGACGAGACCAAAAACTGGTCCGTGACGAAATTATACTCGGAGGCGCGCGAGGAAATGGATGGCCAGCACTACGAGCGGGCCATTACCCTGTTTCAGAAGCTGGAATCGAGCTATCCTTTCGGCACCTACGCCCAGCAGGCGCAGATGGAAATCGCCTACGCCTACTACAAATCGGCCGATCAGGCCCAGGCGCTGGCGGCCGTCGAGCGCTTCATCAAGTTGCATCCGAACCACGCCAACGTCGACTATATGTACTATCTGCGCGGTTTGATCAACTTCAACGACCAGATCGGCTTCCTCAACTTCCTGTACGAGCAAGATCCGACCGAGCGCGACCCGAAGGCCACGCGCGAAGCGTTTACCGCGTTCAAGCAACTGGTCGACAAGTTCCCGAACAGCCAATATACGCCCGACGCGCTGGAACGGATGAAGTATCTGGTGAACGCGATGTCGCAGTATGAAGTGCACGTGGCGCGCTACTATTTCCGTCGCGAAGCTTACCTGGCCGCCGTCAACCGGGCCCAGAGCGCCGTCGTCGACTACCGCGAATCGCCGGCCATCGAAGAAGCCCTGTATATCATGATGCGCTCCTACGACAAGATGGGGATGACCGACTTGCGCGACGATACCAACCGCGTCTTCCTGAAGAACTATCCGAACAGCCGCTTTTTGAGCGATGGCGACAAGGCGGAACGCCGCTGGTGGAAATTCTGGAAGTGATCCACCGGTAACCAGGTAATCAGCGACCGGGGCTTGCCCCGGTTTTTCATTCGGACGGCCTCAATCGGCGACGCGGCGCCGGAACACCCAGGACGTGGCGCTCGAATCGGCCGCCGCGAAGGCATAGCCGTCGACATCGAAGGCCTTCAGCTTTTCCGGATCGCGGATGGCCTTGACGGCGGCGTAGCGCGCCATCAAGCCGCGGGCCCGTTTGGCATAGAAGGAAATGATTTTATATTTGCCGTTTTTCCAGTCTTCGAAGACGGGCGCGATGACCGGCACGGCCAGGCGGGCGCGGCGCACGGATTTGAAGTATTCTTCCGAAGCCAGGTTGATCAGGGCCTTGGCACCACCCTCCTCGGCCGTCCGGTTCAGGGCGTCGGTGATGGTGTCGCCCCAGAAGGCGTACAAGTCTTTGCCGCCCGCGTTGGCCAGGCGGGTGCCCATCTCGAGCCGGTGCGGGTGAATCAAGTCCAGCGGGCGCAGCAAGCCGTACAGCCCCGACAGGATGCGCACGCGCGCCTGCGCGTAGTCGAGCTGGGCCGGCTTCAGGCTGCGCGCGTCGAAGCCCGCGTAGACGTCGCCGTTGAAGGTCATGACGGCCTGGCGCGCCTCGTCCAGGCGCGGCGTCCAGGAAGCGTAGCGGGCCACGTTGAGGGCCGACAGGGTGTCGGAAATACCCATCAGGCTGCCGACCTGGGCCGGCGTGAATTCCCGCATGCGTTCGATCAAGCGGGCCGAGTGCTCGAGAAAATCAGGCGTGCTGTGCAGTTTGGTGGTCGGGGGCGTCTCCAGATCGAGACTCTTGGCGGGCGAAAGCACAATCAACATTCCAGTACACATCCATAGAATAGAATAAGCCAACATGATACCCGCTACGCAACGCATCGTCCTCGACACCAACGTTTGCCTCGACCTCTTCGTCTTCCACGACCCGCGCTGGGCCGCCCTGCTGGCCGCCCTCGAGAGCGGCGCCGTGCGGGCGGTCACGCGCGAGGATTGCCGCATGGAATACCTGGTGGTCTTGCACTACAAGCATTTGCCGCTCGACGAGGCCAGCCGCGCCGTCAGCGCGGCCCGCTTCGACGCCCTCATCACGGTGCTGGCCCCGGCCGTCTCCGGCGCCCGCCTGCCCGTCTGCAGCGACAAGGACGACCAGAAATTCCTGGAACTGGCGCGCGACGCCAACGCCGACATCCTCATCACCAAGGACAAGGCCCTGCTGAAGCTGGCGCGCAAGACGGCCCAGGCCGGCATGTTCAAGATCATGCTGCCGGAGGCGTGGCACGCGGCCCTGTGAGAATCGAGAATCGGGCCGGGGAATGCCACCCGGATGGGCGCCACCTGCGCTAGAGCTGCTAAAATGGATTAAACGACTATTTTCCAGGCTCCATGAACCAGCGCCACACACCGACCCTGACGCCCACCCCGCACAGCAAGTTGCCGGCCGTCGGCACCACCATTTTCACGCGCATGTCCAGCCTGGCGGCCGAGCACGGCGCCGTCAACCTGGGCCAGGGCTTTCCCGACTTCGCCTGCGAGCCGGCCCTGATCGACCGGGTCGAGGCGGCCATGCGCGCCGGCCACAACCAGTATCCGATGATGCCGGGCGCGGCGCCCTTGCGCCTGGCCATCGCCGCCAAGATCTCCGCCCTGTACGGCCACGCCTACGACGCCGCCACCGACATCACCGTCACGGCCGGCGCCACCCAGGGCTTGACGACGGCCATCCTGTGCTGCGTGCACCCGGGCGACGAAGTGATCGTCATCGAACCGGCTTACGACAGTTATCTGCCGGCCATCGCCCTGGCCGGCGGCGTGCCGGTGACCGTGGCGATGCGGCTCGGCCCGCAAGGCTATGGCGTGCCCTGGGAATTGGTGGCGGCGGCAGTCACCGCGCGCACCCGCTTGATCATCGTCAACTCGCCGCACAACCCCACCGGTTCCGTCCTGCGCCCGGCCGACATCGCCGCCCTGGCCGACATCGTGCGCGGCACGCACATCCTGATCCTGTCCGACGAAGTCTACGAGCACATGGTGTACGACGGCGGGCGCCACGAATCGCTGTGCCGGCACCCGGAACTTGCGGCGCGCAGCTTCGTCGTTTCCAGCTTCGGCAAGACTTATCACGTGACCGGCTGGAAAGTCGGCTATGTGGCGGCGCCGCCATCGTTGAGCCTGGAATTTCGCAAGGTGCATCAGTACAATGTGTTTTCCGTCAACACGCCGATGCAGCACGGGCTGGCCGCCCACATGGCCGACGCGGCGCCCTATCTGGACTTGCCCGCCTTTTACCAGCGCAAGCGCGACCTGTTCCGCGACGGCTTGCGCGCCAGCCGCTTCGAATGTTTGCCGGCCGATGGCACGTATTTCCAGTGCGTCCGGTACGACGCCATTTCACAGGCTGGCGAAGCCGCCTTCGCCGAATGGCTGACCAGCGAAATCAAGGTGGCGGCCATTCCGGTGGCGGCGTTTTACCGGCAAGGCCAGGAATCGGGCATCGTGCGCTTTTGCTACGCCAAGCAAGACGCCACTCTGCAACTGGCCCTGGCCCGGCTGGCGCGGCTATGAACGGCGGCGCCGGGCCCGGCCATCATACATTAGCCATACTGGCGCGCCGCGCGCGCGGCTGAGACGGGAATAATCATGGTTCAACGGCGCATCACCCTATCCGAGCTGATTCCGGGCCAGCCGCTGCCCTGGGACTTGTATGCGGCCGATCGCGGCGAAGGTCCGCTGCTGCGCAAGGGCGCCCTGCTGCCCGACCGCGGCCACTTGAGCGCCCTGGTCGCCAGCGGCCTGTTCGTCGGCGACGACGCGCCGCCCTCGGTGCTGCATTTGCTCAACCAGAGCAACAAGCGCCTGGAGCGCCTGCTGCTCGACCTGCGCCACGAAAGCAATGCCGAGCGCGAATTGCGCGACATCGCGCGCGATGTGCTGCACGCGGTCGAACTCAATCCCGACATCGCCCTCGCTTGCATCTTCCTGTGCCAGATCGCCGGCACCTACGCCGTGCGCCACTGCATCGAAACGGCCCTGGTCGCGATCCTGGTGGCGCGCGGCTTGCACAAGAGCCACGAAGAAACGCTGGTCATCACGGCGGCCGCCCTGACCATGAATGTCGGCATGCTGAGCCACAATGACAGCTTCCAGGACAAGCAGACGCCCTTGACGCGCGAAGAAATGGACATCGTGCGGCGCCACCCGACCGACAGCGCGGAGCTGCTCAAGAGCGCCGGCGTGGCCGACGAGGAATGGATTTCCTGCGTCAGGCTGCACCATGAGAACGACGATGGCAGTGGCTATCCGGATGGCAAGACGAGCGAAGAGATCACGCAGAACGCCAGGCTGATCGGCCTGGCCGACCGCTACTGCGCCCATGTCTCGGCGCGCAATTACCGGCGCTCCGTCTTGCCCGACCAAGCCTTGCGCCACATGTTTACCGACACCGAGTACCCGAACGACGCCTTGCTGGCCGAACAATTCGTGCGCCAGTTGGGTAAGTATCCACCGGGCACCCTGGTGCGCTTGCACAACGGTGAAATCGGCGTCGTCACGCACCGCGACGGCGACGCGGGCGGCTCCAGCGTACACGCCCTGCGCGACGCGGCCGGCGTCGCGATCGCGCCGGCGCAACTGCCATTCGCGGCACTGCGCAGTACCCGCGACGGGGAGTTCGCCATCATCGAAGCCCTGCACGAAGACGAGGCCGGCGTGCGCTTCAGCATGAAAACCATCTGGGGCGAGCAAGCCCGGCTGTGATCCTGGAACGCCGGTCGCGCATGCCAAGCTTCGCTTACATCATGGAAGAAACGCCGGGAACAAGCGCGGAGACTAGCGGCGCCTGTCAGCGCGCCAGTTGCTCCAGCCTGCGTTCCACGAAGGCCAGCAATTCCGGCGTCAGCTCGGGCGCCGCCTTGGCGCGCTCGAAGGCGTCTTTGGCTTCCGGCAAGCGCTTCTCCGCCTGCAGGGAAATACCCAGACCCATCCACCAAAGGCCGTTTTGCGGCGCGGTGCGCAGGGCTTGCGTGTATTGCTCGGCCGCTTCCCTGTGGCGCTTGTCGCGCTGCAGCAGGCCGGCCAGGAAGGCCAGGTATTCCCCATTGCCGCCCGCGTAAGGCAGGCTGCGCGTCAAGGTTTCCAAGGCCGGACCGCCCTGCTCCACTTGCAAGCGGGCCAGCAGCATCGCCAGCGCAGGCTGATTCGCGTCCAGGCTCAGCGACAGTTGCGCTTGCTGCATGGCCTCGTCCTGGCGCTTGCTTTCCAGTAGCAGGCGGATCAGGGTTTCGCGCGCCGCCTCGTGGCGCGGATCGATGCGTAAAGTCTGCTCCAAACCCTTGATCGCTTCCGTCACGCGGCCGTCCTGCAAGGCGTTCAAGGCGCCACGGTAAGCGTTTTCAGCCCGTTGTGGCGGGCTCATGTCCTTGCCTTGCCACGCCGGAGTAGCCATTTTGACGACGTTCGGCGGCATCCGTTGCGGCTCTCCCGCGCGCGCCGTGGCGGCGAGTGCTTCGGCTTGCGCACGCCGCCTGTGCGCGAGCGCGACATTCTTCGAGGGCGCGCGAGGGAGATCGGCTTCGGCGGCCACGACCGGTGGCGCGGCAAGTCTGACGGGCGCCGGCAGGGCTGGCGGTGCGGGTGCCACGGGCGCCGACACGATGGCCGGTACGGCGGCGGGGGCGGGAGCCAAGGCGGGAACAACGGCCCGCACAACGATAGGGGCAAGGGGCGGTGCCACCATCGCCACCCGCGCCGGCATCGGCATCGGCGCCGGCGCCGGCGTCCGGTTAAACAGGCGCCAGCCGCCAAAAGCGATGCCGGCGCCCGCCAGCGCGACGCCGCAAATGATCAGGGCGCGCACGGGCTGCCCGCCCTCGCGCATGGGCACGGGCCGCACTTCGGTCGGCGTCGCCGCCCCGGCATGGGAGCCGCGGGCATCGAGGTCCTGCAACATTTTATTGATCAAACTCATTTACTTAACGCCCAGGTAAGGCCGCACGCGGCGATCAGCAATCCGATTCCGGCCAGCCACGGCCAGCGCGGGCGCCGGCACGACAGGGTGTCCCGGGCCGCCATGCGCACATGGCCGCGCCCCACTTGCTGGCGGCCTTCGCCATAGCACAACATCAAGGCTTTATGCGCCAGAATATTCACCAGGCGGGGAATGCCGCCGCTGGCGGAAAACAGGGTCGCCACGGCGCCGCGGCTGAACAGGCGCGCACCCGTGAAGCCGGCCACGCGCAAGCGGTGCGCGATATAGTAGTCCAGGTCGTCGCGGCTGAGCGGGCCCAGATGATAGTGAAAGGTGATGCGCTGCGCCAGTTGGCGGATGGAATCGCGCTGCAGGTGGCGGTTCAACTCTGGCTGGCCGAACAGCACGATCTGCAAGAGCTTGCGCTTTTCCGTTTCCAGATTGGTCAAGAGGCGCAGCGCTTCCAGGCTTTCGATGGGGATCGCCTGCGCCTCGTCCAGGCAGAGCAGCACGCGCTTGCCCTGGCCCGCCAGTTGCAACAGGCGCAGGTTGATCGACTTGAGCAATTGATGCTGGTCGACGTCCTTTTCCAGCGCAATGCCCAGCTCGTCGGCCAGGGCCAGCATCAGGGTGCGCGGTTCCAGGTAGGGATTCGGGATATAGGCCGTGACAAAGCCCTCGCCCAGGGTCGCCATGAACTTGCGGCACAACAGGGTCTTGCCGGTGCCCACTTCGCCAGTGATCTTGATGAAGCCTTCGCCATTCCTGGTCGCCACCAGCAAGGTGTTGAGCGCCTCTTGCGAATGGGGGCTGGTGAAGAAGAAGCTGGTGTCGGGCGTGATGCCAAAAGGCGCCTCACGCAAACCGAAATGCGCACTGTACATAATTATTTGCGTCCCGGACCGCGCGGGTCGAGGCTGTCGATGCGGGCGCCCGATTCCAGCAAGTCCTTGTTCCAGCTGCTGGCGTCCTCGACGATCGTCGGCTTGATCAAGACCACCAGTTCGCGTTTTTGCACGGCTTGGCCGGTATTGCGAAACAGCGCGCCGATCACCGGCAAGTCGCCCGCGCCCGGCATTTGCGAGCGGTCCGCCGTCGTCGACTGGCGCATCAGGCCGCCGATCGCGACGATGCGCCCATCCTGGCCGCGCACCATGCTATCCATCTCCGAGGTGGCGGAGGCGGCCAGCGGCAGATTCAGCGAACCGGCGCTGCCCAGGTCGATCGACTTGTTCACCGTCGACACCTGGCTCACCGAGGGATGGACGTGCAAGATGATGTTGCCGTGGTCGTCGATCTGCGGCGTGACGTCGAGCACGACGCCGGAAAAGAAGGGTTGCAGGGTGACGTTCGGGCTGCTCGTCGAACCGCTTGCGGTGGCATTCGTCGTGGTGCTCACGCCGGTGACATAGAATTCGTCGGTGCCGATCTTGAGGATGGCCTTCTGGTTGTTCATCGTCGCGATGCGCGGGCTCGACAGCACATGCACCGAGCCTTGCGATTCGAGGAAGGAAATCATGGCCGCGAAATTGCTGGTCTGAAAAGCCAGGCCGAACAGGGAACCGGCGCCGGCCGCCGCGTTGGCCAGCGAAAAGCCGGGGCTGGCCGCGATGCCGGCCGCGCCGCCGCTGTTCATCACGGGTGGCTGGCCGCCGGCGAAGGGCAAGGGTGCCAGGCTGGTGCCGGGCGCCAGGAAACCGGTCGAGGCGCGGTTGTCGTGGCCGCTGCGGAAAGAGGCGAAGGAGGCCCAGTTGACGCCGCTCTGGAAACCGCTGTTCAATTCCACTTCCAGGATCTTCGCTTCCAGGATCACCTGGCGCTCGACCGAAATCTGGCTCGCCTTCAGATACAGGTCGACATTGCGCAATTGCTCGGGCATGGCGCGGATGACGATCACGCCGGACTGCGGGCTGATGACCACGCTGCGCCCTTCGGCGGGGCCGCCGACGATGGCGTCGAGCGCGCTTTTCAACTCGCCCCAGAAATCGCTGTTGGAGGTGGTGCTGACGCTGCTGCTTTCCTGACCCGCGCCCTGCACGCCGTTCGGCGTCGCCGGAGCCGGATTCGAACTACCGCTGCCGGAAGAACCGCTGCCCCCGGAAGTGGTGGGGCCGACCGTGTTGACCGAGGTCGAGGAAACGTGCAAATTCGAGGTGCCCTTGCGGTTGCCGGTCAGGTAATTGACTTGAAACATGCGCGTTTGCATGGTCAAAGGCTTGACGTAGATGCGCGTGCCTTCCACCTTGTAGTCGTAACCATACATTTCGCGCACGGCGTCGAGGGCTTCGAACAGGGTCACGTCCTTCAGGTTGGCGGTGATGGAACCGCCGACGTCGGGATGCACCAGCATGTTGTAGCGGGTGCCGGCCACGATGGAATTGAAGAACTGGTTGGCTGGCACATTGTTGAAGGAAACGTTAAAGCGTTCGTCGAGCGCGGCGCGCGACTTCGGCAATTGCCCCGTCAGGGTCGCCACCGGCGGCAGCAAGGCGTTTTGCACCGCCACCGGCGTGCTCGCCGGCACTGTCGCGATGGCGGCCTTCATTTGCGCGTTGATGGCGTCGTAGGTGTCCCGCTTGGGCACGGAATTGCAGGCGCCCAGTGCCGCCGTGACGCCCAGCGCGGCGGCGATCGTGATGATTTTTTGCATTCCGTTCCACTCTTGATTGTTATGCATACACTTCAATTCTTTCCCTTGATGGTGGCGTCCGGCCCGCTTGTCGGAAACAGTTTCAGCGTTTCAAACGCCCTGCCCCGCCGCAGCACGATTTCCGTATCCGTCATCTTGACAATGACGGCGCCCTCCACCTTGCCGCCCAGGCGCAGCACTTGACCGTTCACGACGGCCACCCGGCGTCCGCCCGGCTGGCGCGAAATGAGCACCGATTGCAATTGCGGCGCCGCCGTCGGCGCCACGCCGACCGGCGTCGCGCGCGCTTCCATGGCGGCGGCCGGCGGCCGGGTCGGATCAAGCAGGCTCTGGGCCGCGGACGGCAAGCCGGCCAGCAGCAGCAACGCCGCCAGGCAGGCGCGCGCCGGCCCGCTCACAGCGAAATCCATTTCTGATCCAGGCTCAAGGTGTACAAGGTCAAGGTCAGGCTGGCGTTCGGAAAGTCGTCGCCCTTCAAGCTGGCGCGGCCCCAAAACAATTGCGTCGGCATGGCTTCGAGCGCTTCCATATAACTGAGCATGTCCAGATAATTTCCTTGCAAAACGATTTCGACGCCGTGGCGATACAAGAGCGGCGCCGGCTTGGCCGGCGCGCCGGCCGCCGCCTTGGGCTCCGGTTTGGGTTCCGGCCTGGATTCCGGCGTGAGCACATCGATTCCCGCCCTGATCCCCTCGACGTTGTCCCTGGCCGGCACGGCGCCCTCCTTCACCGACGTTGCGCCCGCCGTGAGCGGGGCGTCGTCGACGAAGCTGCCGTCGCGCAAGCCATTGGTCGGCAAGGTTTTCAGGGACAGCAGGCGCAGCTTGCTGTTGCCACGCAAGAGCTGCTCGAGCAGGGGCACCATTTTCTCCGGCGCAACCAGGCCTTTTTGCATGGAGCGCAGGGTAGCGCTCATTTGCGCGCTATCGCTGAGCATGTTTTGCAGGCGGACCTTGTTGGCAAAATCGGGATCGACCGCATAGGCTTCCATCTTTTGTGTCATCTCGGCGTCAATGCCGGCGATCAGATTGCGCTGTTCGGCGATGCGTCCGTTCAAGGTCTTTTGCTTCACGCTCAAGGGATCGAGCAAGGTGAAAAAAACCAGGAAAACCAGGGCGGCGGCGGCGGCGCCAAACACCATCAGCCGCTCGCGCAGACTGAGCGCTTCTATGCGCGCGCTTAATTGTTGCCAATATTGCTTCATTTGCGCATTACCTGTGGCGCGGCGGCCGATTGCAAGCTGAATTCCAGATAACGGGGAGCCTCGGCTACGCGCGCGGCGGGCGCCCCCGCGGCTGCCGGAACGGGCGCGGCCTGGCCAATGTCGAGCCGTCCGAACGATTTGCCTTTCAAGGCCGGTTCCCTGGACAAGCCGGCGATATAGTAGGGTACCAGATTGGCTTGCAGCATCCTGCCCTGCAAGCCGATTTCATTGCCGGCGCCGACGATGGAAACGCCGGTCAGCCACAATCCCTCCACCCGGCTGCGGGCGAAGGCGCGGAAATACGCGGAATAACCCCGGGTGTTGCCAAATTCGCCGCGCTGTAAAATCTGCTCCACTTCCTGCAGCGCCTGGTGGTCGAGCTCGGCCTTGGACAGTTCGAGTTCCAGAGTCTTGCTGCGCACGCGAGGCGCGAATTCCACGCTCGCCTTGGCCTTGCGCGCTTCCCGCGCGTCCAGCACGGTCTGTGTCTGCGCCACTTGCCGTTCCAACGCGCCGACCCGCTGCTTGCCATAAAAGGCCAGTGCCAGCACGCCGGCCAGGATCACGCCCAGCCCCTGCGCCATCGTCAGCGCCGATAAATAATTCTTTTTCTTGCGGAAGACGGGGTTGAACAGGTTGATTTGCTGGCTCACGGCGCGCGCTCCTCGAGACGCAGGGCGGCGCCCATGGTCAGGAAATAACGCGCCTGCTGCAGCGGGTCGGACAACTCCGGCAGCTTGGCCAGATCGAACACGACGCTCAAGTCCAGCGCCTCGACCGGCATGTACAGATTGGCCGCCAGATAGGCGTGCAAACCGTCGGCGGCGGTGGGCGCGAGCACCAGCTTGGCGACGGCGATGAAGTGAAATTGGCGCTCGAAATGGTCGAGCGAACGCTGCAGTTCCAGGGTAATCTTGTCGTGCCACTGCTGGCGCCTGTCGGGGTCGGCCTCGCGCAGTTGCGTCAGGTTGACGTCGATGCGGCGCGACAGATACAGCTCGGCGCCGAAGGTCACCGTCAACAAGCCGCCGTCGGCGTCGAAGGAGAGCACGGCCACGCCGCGCCCCTGCGGTTCCAGGAAGGCGGAAATATTCCTTTGCGCCATTTCAGGGATATCGATCACGGACAGTTCGATCTTGCTCGCCACGAAGGCCGCCTGGCGCTGCACGATGACGCTGCTGCGCGCCGCCACCGCGAACAGGGACTGGTTGCGCACGGGCGCGTTGCTGTCGCCGGGAATATTGAGTACGTCGATGGTGGCTTCGGCCACGGGAAAGTCGAGCATGTCCTTCAAGCGCCAGCCGACCGCCGTCTTCAGTTCGGCCGGCGGCACATTGGGCGCCTCGACCGACAACAATTGGTATTCGCCGCCGCCCAGCAGAGCGGAGCAATGGCGCAGCGGCGCGTGCAAGTCCTTGCCCAGCAGTTCCAGCGTGGCGTTGGCGGGCGTTTTCGCCCCCGGATAAAAGGCGACCGTTTCCAGCACCGGCTTGCCTTGCGGCGGGCGACTGACGATGGCGGCACACACACCGTCCGAGCAAAAAGCGACCGCCAACCAGCCCTCTTGTTTTTTTGTTTTAGCGAATAGACGCATGCCGACCATCTCAATGAATACCGATGCTTGAAGAAAGCGCCGCAGTGGCTTGATTATATGCAGGTTCTAATGTTTTTTTTGACCAATTTTGGCACTCAGGGAAAATTTAGCCCCCATTTTCGGCGTATTGCACACACTTTTGCGATCTGCGGCGGCGCGCGCGCACGCGCCGCCGCAGATTCAATACATTTCGCGCACGAAAATGACGGGCCCGCTCCTATAAATACCGAAAGTCGCCGTGCTGACGCCGGGCAGGAAATCGTCGACCGGGTACAGGCCCCCGTTGCTGGTGGAAAGCTTGACGCTGCCCTTCCCCGCCGGAAGCGGATTCGGCTTGGCGAGTTTGAAACCGGAGCCATCAGGGATCTTACCGCCGACCAGGGTGACAGGGCCGGTACCGACCAGATTATTTTTGGCGACGGTGGCGACCACCGCACCCTTGAGCGCCGTGGCGGTGAAATTGGCGCTCGTGATATTGGTGCAATTGTCGAGCGTGTTGAGCACGTAGGCGCTGCCGTTGTAATAGCGCGCCGTCATCTTCAACGGCAAGTCCAGCAACTCGGAACCGTAGGCGTTTTCGATCTGCAAACGCCCATAACGCAGCCTGGTGGTCGAGGATTGCGCGACACTGCTGCGTGACATCGCGTGGCCGTTGACGCTGGCGAACTGCAAGTTTTCAGGATTGTTATTCAGGGCCGCCTTCAAGGAAAACGCCTCATACGGGCCATCCGGCACGGGCGCCGCCTTGCTCCCCAGTCGATTAAAACTGTGCAGCACCGTCATCACGGTGGCGGTGCTCGGCATCGCCTGCAGCAGGCCCGGCGCCGCGATCGACAGCAGAGCGTCCGTGGCGGCACTGTCGATTGAAGTGGGGCTGGGCACATAGGCGATGCCGGTGACGCTGTATTTATTCGGATCGCCGTCAAACCTGACAAAGTCGCCCACCGCCACGGCACCGGTGCCGTTCAAGGTCAGCGTGGTGGCGCCGGCCGCGTAGCCGGCCGCGTCGGTACTGTAAGCCCGTCCGCTTTTACCATTGACCCAGACAAAGGCGGGCACCGCCGGCGTCAGGCGACTGTTCAGCGGGGCAAAACTGGTGGCGCCATTGTTGTCGTCGCCGTTGAAATCGATGCCGACCAGAGTCGGATAGGTGGAGCTGGAATAATGATTGAGCACGACACCATTGACGCTGGCCGCCGCGACCGACATCGAGACGCCCAGCTCGGGCTGCCCCATATAGGTGAAGCTGGCGGCGCCGGTGCCGCAGACAGCGTCCAGGTAGGAGGTCATGTCAAAGTGGTCCGGGTAAAAGCGGCCGAACAGCGGCGTGATGGTGCTGCCGATATTGCAGCCGAATTTGCCGCCGCTGTCGGCCGTGTTCGACGCGCTGCCGACGATGCAACCGGCGCTCTGACCGCCCGGCTGGTCGACCTGGGTGAATTTGGAATCGCTGACGCCCCCCGCCAGAATGCCAAAATTGCCCACATCGTCGTATTTGACGCTGGTGCGGGTGGCGATACCCGTGGCCGCGCTGGCCGCTCCCATGGAAATCAAACCCGGCGTCGAGCCGGCGGAGTCGCCCAGACGGCTGGTAAAATCGCCCTGGCCGACATGGGTGTAGATTTTTTGTCCAGCCAGCGAACTGTCGATGAAGGGTATGCCATCGTAGCCGAGGGCGGCCGTCACCCCCGGCGTCGTTGCGCTTGCCGTTGCCCTCAGGGTGAATGCCGCGCCGGCATTCAGGCTCGGCGTATCGGTCGAGGCTTGCCCCGTGCTCGTCATGTTCGAGGTCACGGTGAAGCCGAGCGGGCGCACGGCGAAACTGTCGGTGGAACAGGCGATGTTGGCGGTGCCGCAATTGGCCGCGTTGCACGTCACCCGCACCCGCGCCTCGCGGTAAACGGCGAACTTGGGCGTCACCGCGGCGATCGCGGTCGCGCTGACGGGGACGCCGGTCGCGGCCGCCGGATAACCGTTGGCGAAGGTGACGCTGCCCAGCGGTATGGTGGCCGTTGATGTCAGCGGACAGTTGTTCGCGTCGAGAGGCGTGTTGGCGGCACTGTTGACCAGCAACTCGACCGTTGCCGTGCCATTGAAGGTCGTTTCCAGGGTGGCGTCGTTTTTCAGCTTGACCAGATCGAGCTTGAAGGCGGTATTCGCCAGCTTGGTGTTCAGCAAGGCGTAGGCGCTAGAGCTGCCGCTGGGCACACAGCGTGGCGTGGCCACCTCGCAGGCGTTGAATTTGGCGATGGCACATGCCTTGACGACGATGGCTTGATTTTCCTGGTCGGAAAACTGGCCGTCGCTGACGTGGGCGGTCACCGTGGCGGCGCTGGTGTAATTGAGCCCGAACACGGCCTGGTATTCGCCATTGAACAAATACGTGGCCTTGCCATCGTTGGCAACGCCATTGTCGAATAAGCCATAACCGCTGATCAGGGACCAGTCGCCCACCCCGGTGGAGGTGGTCAGATTGACTTGCGTGGTGTTATTGGGCATCGTATAGTTGCCGTGATTGATGTCGTGCGCCGTCACCGTCACCGTGGTTTGCTGGCAAGACAGGCCGGTGCCGGCATCGGTGATCGCATAATGGTTGATGCAACCGCCCAGGCTCAAATTCATGTCGCGCTGCACCAGCGCCAGGCCGCCCTCGTAATTGTAGACGCGCACCTCGTCGAGCACGCCGTCCATGGAGTTGCCGGTGCCGCTGGAGCCGACGATGCCGCCGCGGCTGTCGCCCAGATACAGGCTGCCGATTTGCGAAGAGAGTACGCCGCTGGTGCTGAACGGCAATTCCAGCTGCAAGACCCCGTCCGCGTAGATGCGCAAGTGATCGCTGTTGGACGCCACCAGGGCGTTGAAATTCCAGCTCACGGCGATATGCTTCCAGGTTGCGGCCGCCACCGAGATGGCCGCCGTCTCCGCCGCCCACACTTTGCCCAGGCTGTCGGTGACGACGAAGCGCAAGTGGCCATTGCTGCGCCGCGTCAGAAAAAACCATTGATTGTTCACCAGGGTCGCGTCCAGCAACTGGGCGTCGCGCGCCGTTCCGCCCGACCAGGCCGTGTTGGCCTTGTACCAGAAGGTGACCGTGCCGGCTCCGCCCGCCGATTGCGGCACCTTGATGCCGGTGTTGATCGCGTCCGTGGTGGCGGCGCTGGTGTTGAGGGGAATATTGGCGGCGCGGCACACCTTGCCGGTCGAAATGGTTTGCGCGCCGCCCAGGGCCGCGCCGCTATTGCCGCCGCCGCTGGTGTCGATCACCTGGCCGGGCGCGCTGGTCCAGAGCGCCTGCTCCATCAGGTATTCGCCGACTGGACGGGGAATATAGTATTTGATGGCCGAATTGGTGGCCGGAAAGCCCGTTTTCGGCGTGTCGTAGTCGTTGGTGTCGACTTGCCAGCCGACCTGCCCCAGCGCCGCCGACGGTCCCGGAACATCGCTGCCGTACTGATAAATGAACTCGCCGTTTTCTTGCAAGATCAATTGCAAGCTGTACGAGCCGGTCGGATTGGCGCCCGTGGTCCACTCCGGCACATTATTCCAGGTCACCACGAATCTGCGGTCGGGCGCGTTGCCGATGGTGGCATAACTGACATAGCAACTGGCCTTGCTGACGCAATTGGTGTTGTATCTGGACAGATCGACCTTCGAGGTCGGATCGAGGTCGTTGCCGTAAATGCGCATCGTGTAATTGAGGCCGGCGTCCGGATACGGCATTTGCTGCACCGGGCTGCCATAGCCGCAAGTGACGTTGCTGTTGAATTGCACGCGGCCATTGCTGACGACTCTCAGCGCGTTGAACACCCTGCCGCCGTAAGTGAAATTGAAACCGATCGGTATCTGGTCGCTGATGGTATCGTCCAGGATGGGCGGGGTGGTGCCGCAGCCCGACAGGCCGTTGAACTTGTAGGGCGCCGTCTTGTAGCCGAGCTTGGCATGCGTGCTGGCGTCGATCCAGTTGAAGGTGGCCGTCGTGTTGGCGTAGGTGACCGCTTGCGCCGACGCGCCCAGGCCGCAGGCGACAAGCCAGCACAGGTGGATCAGACTACGTTTCAAGTAAGAAAGGAATGCTTGCGTCATGAGCTTTGTCAGGCGTGGCGATGGTTAGTAATTGGATTGGAACTGCGCCTGGACGACGCGCTGCACGTAATCGCCACTGGTGCTGGCCGCGTTCGGGCAGGCGCCGCCGGCCGGCTGATTGCAGGCCGTCGCCTTGACTTGATAAATGAACGTGCCGGGAATGACGGTGGCGGTCGCGGTGCACTGCACGGTCACCGTGAAAATGCTCAGGCTGCCGGCCGGCAAGGTGAGATTCACGCTTGCCGGGCAGGAGGTGTTCACCTGTTGCCGGTACAAGCCGTACTCGACACCTGCGCGGGCGGCCTGGTAGGCGCGCGCGCCCATCACGTCGAGCGCGGAACTGGTTTGCTGCATGGTCGACAGCGACACCATCGCCGCGCCCAGGCCGGCCAGCACCACCACCAGGAAAATCGCCGTCACCAGACTGGCGCCACGGTTGCGGCGCAGCGCGCCGAGTCGCATCAGTTTTTTCATGGCGTGTTGTCCACATGAATTTGCTGAACCAGTTGGACGGCGCCTTCCGATACCGGGCGCTCCAGGGTGAGGGAAACGCCGACCATGGCGCTGTGGGTATTGGGCAGCGCCTGGTAGTCGAACTGACAGGCCGTGACCTTGTTGGCCAGCAAGGCCGGCGCGCCGACCGGCGGATTGGCCGAGGAAATGGTATTGCTGTAGACGCGGGTCAAGGTGCCGGCGCCCGGCGCCACCCCGTTGCAGATATAGGTCACGGTGCCGGTCACCACCTGGAAGCGGTGATTGGGCGACTCCATCACGGGCACGGGCGGCACCACGGCGAAGGGATTGGCGTTCATGGTGATGGTGTTGCCGGCCACTCCGGTCACGGTCGCCACGTTGCCGCCGGCGTAGGCGTCGGCCGGGCTCATGCCCGTACCCAGGTTGTAGACGACGATAAAGTCGCCCGGCAGTATCGCCTGGCGCGCGTCGGGCATCGGGCCCACCACGTCGAAGGTCAACTTGGTCGCATCGGTGAAGTCGAGCTCGTTGCCGACCGCGCCGTCGTCGGCGGACAGGTAACGCCCGCCCGTCTTGGTGATCAAGAACTGGATCGAGCTGCCGTTGTTGAGCAGAACGATGCTGTTCGGCAGCGCCAGGCGGATGTCGCGGCGCAGGCGCTGCATGGCCAGGTCGGCGATATCGGTCAATTCCGCGCGCGCGGCGTTGTCGGCATAGTTTTGTATCGGCACCCGGATGAACAAGGCGACAATGCCGCTGAGGATGCCGGTGATGACGATGACGACGATCGCTTCGATCAGGGTGAAGCCGCGCGCCGCCCGGGTGTATGTTCGCGCGCTCATATGTGCCCGGCGTAGCGCGTGCGGTAGCCGTCGAGTGTGATGGTGTCGTCGGCGCCGCCGCCGTAGACGACCGAGACCGTGATGCGCAGCACGGTCATGCCCGCCGGGGTGGCATCGGCCGGCGCGATGAGCGTTGCCCCCGTCCCCAGCGCCGCGTCCGGCTGTATCGTCACTTGCGCCGTATAGCCGGTCGGGAAATTGTTCCCAAGTACGTCGGTGGCATAGGCTTTGGGCGTGCCGAAGGCCGCCACATAGTCGTTGACGTTGTCGTACGGGCGGCTGTCGCCGGCTTCCGGCCCCACCGCTTCCGGTGGGCCCGCGCACTCGCTCGTAGCGGTGGCGGTGTCCGCGTTGTCGTCGCTCGCATCGCAATAGGTGAAGTGGGCCAACTCTATCTCTTCGAGCATGGATTCCGCGATCAGCAAGGCTTGTTTGCGTCTGAGCGGGTCGGCGCTGCCGACCGCGGTCACGCTCATCACTCTCACGATGGCGACCACGGCGATGCTGACGATGACGATAAACATCAGCAATTCGATCAAGCTCAGGCCGCGCTGGCGCGCTGTGCGTTTAATAGACATAGCCGGTTTCCGCCACCACCGTGATGACGGGATTGATCCCGCTTGGCGCGTTGCTCGATTTGATGGTCAGAGTCAGTCCGGCGAAGGTGGATGCCAGTTGGCCGACGGCGTCGGCCGGCGCGTAGGGTTTGCCCAACGCGTCGAAATAAAAATAGGTATAGGACTGCGACAGGACATAGCTGATGCCGTTCGGCGGCGCCTCGCAAGCCCAGCTGGAAGCGGCGTTGCAATTGCTCAAAGTGGCGCTCGAACCGCTGTTGGCGGCGCCCGGGGCGGCCAGGCGATTGGCGGCGCTGCAAGTGGCATCGAAACAGAGGGCGATGCTGGCGCCGTTCAAGCGCACGAACACGGGGCGATTTTGCGCCACGGCCACTTTCTGCGCGTAGCGCAACATGCCCTTGGCTTGATCGGTGAATTGGTCCGAGTCGAAACTCTGGCGGTCGAAGTAGCGGGTGGCGGCGACGCC
>DMYQ01000015.1:0-664 GCA_003482555.1 Janthinobacterium sp.
ATGTGGACGATGCTGTGGGCGACGCCGGCGCGCTCGTAGCCGGGGCCCGGCACGTCGGCCGGCAAATGCTCCAGCGCGGCCTGGTTCAGGGGAATCAGATTGCTGTCGCTCATTACAGCGCTCCTTGCGGACGGGCCGCGTAAGTTTTTCCCAGGCGGTCGAAATGGTGCACGAAAGCGTGTTCAAAGGTCAGGTGGGTACGATCGCCGGGATGCAGGCTGGTGCGCTCGCTGCCGCGCGAGACGATTTGCACATTGTTTTCCAGACGGGCGTAGATCAGGGTTTCGACGCCCAGCGATTCGACCATGTCGACCGTGGCCGCCAGGCTGTCGGGACGCTGCGCGCCCAGGTGCACATGCTCGGGGCGGATGCCGACGAAGCCGTCGCCGTGGGCGGCGCTGCCGGCCAGTAGCGCCAGTTGCGGCAGGGCCGCCGCCGCCACCACGTTCATGCTCGGCGTGCCGATGAACTGGGCCACGAAGCGGTTGGCCGGGCGGTCGTACAGTTCGAGCGGCGAGCCGTGCTGCTCGATCTGGCCGTCGCGCAGCACCACCACACGGTCGGCCAGGGTCATCGCCTCGACCTGGTCGTGGGTCACGTAGATGGTGGTGGCGCCCAGCTCGCGGTGCAGCTTGGCGATCTCGATGCGGGTCTGCACGCGCAG
>DMYQ01000015.1:815-6332 GCA_003482555.1 Janthinobacterium sp.
CCGCCCGACAGGTCCTTGGGCGTGCGTTCCAGGTATTTTCCCAGGTCGAGGATGGCGGCCGCCTTGTCGACCTTTTCGCGGATCACGGCGCGCTCGACGCCGGCCAGTTTCAGGGCGAAGGACATGTTCTCGAACACCGTCATGTGCGGATACAGGGCGTAGGACTGGAACACCATCGCCAGGTCGCGCTTGGAAGACGGCAGCGCCGTGATGTCGCGTCTATCCAAATGCAGGCTGCCCTTGTCGATCGGCTCGAGGCCGGCGATCAGGCGCAGCAGGGTCGACTTGCCGCAGCCCGAGGGGCCGACGAAGACGACGAACTCGCCCTTTTCGATGGCCAGGTCGATGCCCTTGATGGCGTGGTGGTCGCCGAAGAATTTTTCGATATTACTGAGTTGAAGGTAAGCCATGATCATTCCTGTTCTGTGGAGATGTATTCTTATTTGACTGCGCCGAAGGTCATGCCCTGCACCAGCTGCTTCTGGCAAAACCAGCCCAGGGCCATGATGGGCGCGATCGCCATCAGGGAGGCGGCCGAGAGCTTGGCCCAGAACAGGCCTTCTGGACTGGAGTAGGACGCGATCAGCCAGGCCAGGGTGCCGGCGTTGGCGGCGCCCAGGTTGAGCGACCAGAACGATTCGTTCCACGACCAGACCATGCACACCAGCGCGGTGGAGGCGATGCCGCCCACGGCCAGCGGCAGCACGATGTAGCGGAATTCGTCCACCACGGTGGCGCCGTCCATGCGCGCCGCCTCCAGGATTTCGCGTGGCAGTTCGCGCAGATTGGTGTACAGCAGCCAGATCATGATCGGCAGGTTCATCAGCATGAACATGATGGTCAGACCGACGCGGGTATCGAGCAGGCCGAAGTACTGGTAGCAGATATAGATCGGCATCAGGGCGCCGACGCCGGGCATGTAGCGCGAGCTGAGGATGAATTTCAGCAGGCCGATGGTGCCGCGGGTGGGAAAGAAGGCCATCGAATAAGCGGCCGGAATGGCGATCGCCAGCCCGAGCGCCGTCGAGACGACGCTGGTGAGCAGGGAATTGAAGGCGTAGCCCAGGTAGTTGTCGCGCGCCATCACGTCGTAAAAGCTTTGCAGCGTGGGCTTGAAGAACAGCAGCGGCGGCGTGGCGATGGCCTGGCCTTCGGTCTTGAAGGCCATCAGTCCGAGCCAGAAGATCGGAAAGAACAGCAGCAGCGCGAAAAACCAGGCCGCCGCCGTGCGGGAGTAGAGAGCGAAATATCTGTTCATGGTGGGTCTCCTTATTTCGCCAGGTTCTTGCCGATGACGCGCATCAGGAAGAAGGCCGCGATATTCGCCAGCAGCACCGCGAACAGGGCGCCGGCCGATGCCGCGCCGATGTCGTAGGCCAGCAGGGCTTGCTGATAAATCATGAATGTGATGGTGGTGGTGTCGAAGCCGGGGCCGCCGCTGGTGGTCGTGAAAATCTCGGCGAAGATCGACAGCAGGAAGATCATTTCGATCATCAGCACCACCGACATCGAGCGCGTCAGGTGCGGGATGTACAGATAGCGCAGCTGCTGGCCGTAGTGGGCGCCGTCCATGCGCGCCGCTTCCAGCTGTTCCTTGTCCATCGACTGCAGGGCCGTCATGAAGATCAGGCAGGCGAAGGGCAGCCACTGCCAGGACACCATCATGATGATGGCCAGCAGCGGGTATTCCGAGAGCCAGTCGATCGGGGTCAGGCCGAGGAAGTGGCTGACCTGGGCGAACAGACCGTAGATCGGATTGAGCAGCATGTTCTTCCACATCAGCGCGTTCACGGCCGGCATCACCAGGAAGGGCGAGATGAGGAGCACGCGCACGATGGCGCGGCCCGGGAAGGCTTCGTTGATCAGCAGGCCGAGGGCGGCGCCGAACACCACCGTGATGGCCATCACGGAAAACATCAGCACGAAGGTGTTTTTCAGCGCCGGCAGGAAGGCGCCGTCGGTGAAGAAAAAATGGAAATTCGCCAGGCCGTGGAAGGGGTGGGCGCCCGGTTCCAGCAGACTGAATTTGACGAAGGCATAGTACAGGGTGATGAGTAGCGGGACGATGGAAATGACGGCGATGGAGAGTACCGCAGGCGTCAGCAAGGTCCGGGGCAGGATTCGGTTCATAGTGTTCTCAGGTGCGCAGTGGGACGCCGGCCCGCGCGCGGGACGGCGTCGAAAACGGTGGCGCCAAGGGCGGCGCGTGCCGCTCCGGGGGGAACGGCGCGCGCCGCGCATGGACGCCGGCGTCGCAGGGACGCGGCGTTCCCGTCAAGCCGACTTACTTGTAGTAGCCGCCCTTGCGCATTTCGCGGTCGGCCGCCTGCTGAGTCGCTTCCAGGGCTTGATCGACCGTGATCTTGCCCAGCAGGGCCGAAGTCATTTGCTGGCCGGCGGCCACGCCGATCGACTGGAACTCGGGAATGGCCGCGAACTGCACGCCGACGTACGGTGACGGCGGCAAGGTGCTTTGATTCGGGCGACCGGTGGCGATGGCCTTGCCTTCGGCGGCGGCGAACTTGGCGGCCTTGTTGAACTCCGGAGTCGCATAGGTCGACTTGCGGGTGCCGGTCGGCACGTTGGCCCAGCTGGTTTCCTTGGCAACGAGCTTGATGTAGTCCTTCGAGGTGGCCCAGTTGACGAATTTTTGCGCCGCGTCGGCGTGCTTGGAGCTGACCGGGATGGCCAGCGACCAGGCCCACAGCCAGTTGGCGCCACGTTCGGTGACCGCGACCGGCGACTGGGCGAAGGCGACCTTGTCGGCCACCTTGCTTTGCTTCGGATCGGTGATGAAGGACGCGGCGATGGTGGCGTCGATCCAGATGCCGCACTTGCCTTCGTTGTACAGCGCCAGGATTTCATTGAAGCTGTTCGAGGAAGAGCCGGGCGGACCGAAGTTTTTCAGCAGGTCGACGTAGGTGGTGACGGCGTCTTTCCACGGTTTGCTGGTGAATTGCGGCTGCCACTTCATGTCGAACAGCTGGCCGCCGTAGGAATTGGCCATGGTCGTGATGAGGGCCATGTTGTCGCCCCAGCCCGGTTTGCCGCGCAGGCAGATGCCGTACACGCCGTTGGCCGGATCGTGGATCTTGGCCGCCACTTCGCGGATATGGGCCCAGGTCGGACGATCTTCGATGCTCATGCCGGCCTTTTTCACCAGGTCGCTGCGATACATGATCATCGAGCTTTCGCCGTAGAAGGGAGCGGCGTACAACTTGCCTTTGTATGACAGGCCTTCGCGGATCGATGGCAGCAGATCGTTGACGTCGTAGTTGGCGTCCGGCTTGATCGGCAACAGCCAATCCTTCTTGGCCCAGATCGGGGTTTCGTACATGCCGATGGTCATCACGTCGAACTGGCCGCCCTTGGTGGCGATGTCGGTGGTCATGCGCTGGCGCAGCACGCCTTCTTCCAGGGTCACCCATTTGAGCTTGATGTCGGGATTGGCTTGCTCGAAGAACTTGCCGAGCTTTTGCATTTCAATCATGTGGCCATTGTTGACGGTCGCGATGACCAAATCGGTGGCGGCGGAAGCGATCGGGCTCAGGCAGAAAAGGCTGGCGCACAGCGCGCCGCTAGCGATACGTTTCATTTCATTGTCTCCAGGTTTTTTATCTTAGGCGGCGCAAGGTCTGCACCACGACCACAATGTATCACCCCGCTTCGATACTTTCCGATACTACAAGACCTAGTGTCGATACTCTCTTGCACATCGCTTTTGTGCCCACCGTCACGGCGCCGCCCGCATCTGTTGTTGCGAAAACACAAACTCCCGAGAAGGGCGCGTGGAAAAATGCCCCTCCGGCGCGTTCGCGCACGGGCCCGCCACGGCGCCGCGCCCCTATGGCGGGAGCGGCGCCGACCCCGACTAGCCTTCCGCCCGCCGTCAAGAAAGTATCGATTATTGCTTCTCCAGTATCACAGCGCTTGCACGGGCGCTGCTAGACTTTCCTGCATACGGTGAGCACATCCACCCAATGTCCAAACAAAAAAGGAGACCCAATCATGAACAATCATGCGCCACCCCACCCTCTTCCAGCGAGCCCCGGCATGAAGCGCCTGGCCGCCAAACACGCACTGCTGACCGGTGCCGGCGGCGGTATCGGCCTGGCCGTGGCGGAAGCCTATCTGGCCGAAGGCGCGCTGTGCACCATCGCCGACCTGGCGCCGCAACCGTCGGCCGCGCTGGCCGACCTGCTGGCCCGCCATCCCGAGCATTTGGCTTATATACCGGCCGACATCACGCGGATGGAGTCGGTCAAGCAATTGCTGGGCGCCGCCGTGGCGCGCTTCGGACCGCTCGACATCCTCTTCAATAACGCCGCCGTGTTCGACATGGCGCCGCTGCTGGAATCTGACCAGGCGATGTATGAGCGCATCTTCGACGTCAACGTCAAGGGCATGTTCCTGGTCATGCAACAGAGTTTGCAAAACATGGTCGACAACGGCCGCGCCGGCTCCGTCATCAACATGGCGTCGCAGGCCGGCCGCCGCGGCGAAGCGCTGGTGTCGCATTACTGCGCCAGCAAGGCCGCCGTGATCAGTTACACCCAGTCAGCCGCGCTGGCGATGGCGCCGCACGGCATCCGCGTCAACGGCATCGCGCCGGGCGTGGTCGACACGCCGATGTGGGGCCACGTCGATGCCCTGTTCGCCCGTTACGAGGGCTTGCAGCCGGGCGAGAAAAAACGCGCGGTCGGCCTGGCCGTGCCGCTCGGCCGCATGGGCCAGCCGTCCGACCTGGCCGGCGCGGCCATTTTCCTGGCCAGCGCGGAGTCGGCCTATATCACGGCGCAGACCCTGAACGTCGATGGCGGCAGCGTCATGAACTGATACAGCACACCTTCACCCGTCGTAGAAAACAGCGGAGCGTTCCTCTTGGAATGCTCCGGCAGCACCCGTACGTCCAAGCTAGTTGCACACATAAAACTATAAACAGGAGATACACCATGAATCGCATGATCTTGAAGGCCTTGCCGGCCGCACTCACCCTGGCGCTCGCTTGCGGCACAGCCTTTGCCGACGCCGGCCACGACGAGGACGGCTATCACGGCTACTTCCGGGTTGGCGCCGGCACTTCCACCAGCGGTTCGCACGGCCCGCAAAGCTGCTACGGCCTGGGTGGCAATACCATGAAATATCGCTTCGGTAACGAATGCGATTCGTATTTCGAAGGCGGTTACACCAAGGAAATCGCCAAGTCGGACGGCGTCAGCTACGTCGCCACCGTCTGGGCCAACATCTACAATCCCCGCTCCGACTTTGGCGACGCCAAGCTGGGTATCGCCAAGGCGTATATCGAAGCGAAGGGTCTGGATTTCTTGAACGGCGGCACGGCCTGGATGGGCAAGCGTTTCTACTATCGTCCCGACATCCACATGCTCGATCTGCAATACATCAACTTCAACGGCACGGGCGCCGGTCTGGACCAGATCAAGGCCGGTCCGGGCAAGTTCAGCTACGCATTCTTCAAAGGATAACGACGTCACCAACGTCGCGCCCGTCACCGGCATC
>DMYQ01000276.1:0-3984 GCA_003482555.1 Janthinobacterium sp.
ACAGTCATGGTCCCCATCGTCTAGAGGCCTAGGACATCACCCTTTCACGGTGAGTACAGGGGTTCGAATCCCCTTGGGGACGCCAGGACAAAGCCGGCACGACGCTCATTTTGGTCGTGGCCGGCTATTTCTTTTGTGCGGCGCCGGAGTTTTATCGATTTCATTGATATTCACCGATACGCGCGTCCTTGCCCTCTTTGTGCCCGTGCGGCCAGCAACCATGCTCCTCGAAACCACATCCCTGGCGATATTCTGCAAAGTCGTCGACAACTATGGCGACATCGGCATCTGCTGGCGCCTGGCGCGGCAGTTGCGGCGCGAGCATGGCGTCGCCGTGACCCTGTGGGTCGATGATTTGCCCAGTTTTCAGCGGATTTGCCCGGATGTGGCGACTGCCGCCGAAACGCAGCAATTGTCCGGCGTGACGGTGCGCCACTGGCGCGACCAGGATGGCGTGTTTGCGGCGTCCGACGTGGCCGATATCGTCATCGAATTTTTCGCCTGCGACATCCCGCCCGGCTATATCGCGGCCATGGTGGAGTGCGATCCCCGTCCCGTCTGGCTCAATCTCGAAGGTTTGAGCGCCGAGGAGTGGGTCGAAGGTTGCCACACGCTGCCGTCGCCCCATCCGCGCCTGCCTTTGACCAAGCATTTCTTTTTCCCTGGCTTCACCGGCAAGACGGGCGGCCTGTTACGCGAATCGGCCGTGGACGAGCGGCGCCGGCAATTTCAGGCCGATCCGGCCGCCATGACGGCGTTTCTGGCGCCGTTTGGCGTGACGCCGGCGGAAATGGCATCGCTCAAGGTTTCCCTGTTTTGTTATCCGCACGCGCCGCTTGCCGCCCTCTTTGATGCATGGCGGGAGGGCGACGCCCCCGTCACCTGCCTGGTGCCGGAAGGGGTGGCCAGCGAGGCGGTGCAAGCCTTTCTGGGCAGGGAAGCGAAGGCCGGGGCGGCGTTCAGCCGCGGCGCGCTCACCGTGCGCGTGCTGCCCTTTGTCGAGCAGGACGATTACGACAAGCTATTGTGGGCTTGCGACTTCAATATCGTGCGTGGCGAGGATTCCTTCGTCCGCGCGCAATGGGCCGACCGGCCCTTCGTCTGGCATATCTACCCGCAGGATGAAAACCTGCACCACGTGAAATTGCGCGCCTTCCTGAAGCGATATGCGGCCGCGACGGACACCTTGAGCGAGTTTTCTTTGCGCTGGAACGGGGCGCCGGGCGCAAACTTGACGGAAAATACAGCCTGGCCCGCGCTGTGGGCGGCATTTCAGGCCGAGATGCCGGCCCTGGCCCGTGGCGCCGTCGGCTGGCGGCGGCAAATGCTGGGCAATGGCGATCTCGCGAGCAATTTGCTGGCCTTCGCCCGTTCGCTGTAATAGGCGGAGCGCGAAAAATAAGATATACTGCCCGGTTAATTTACACCGTATTTTTACCTCGATCAGAAGTGAGCTGACGGCGCGTTTTGCCTGGCGACAGATGATTTTTATGCAACCTACTTTTTACGTACACTCTCTATGAAACCTGCAAAAGAAATTCGTGTTGGCAACATCATTATGGTTGACAGCAAGCCTATGATCGTACTGCGTTCCGACATCAACGGTTCCAGCCGCACGGGCTTCACGTACAAATGGAAGATGAAAAGTCTTCTGACGAACAGCCCACAGGAAAACGTCTTCCGCGGCGACGACAAGTTCGACGTCGTCGTTCTCGACAAGAAGCCGGTAACGTACTCGTATTTCGCCGATCCATTGTTCGTGTTCATGGATTCCGAATACAACCAGTACGAAATCGAAGAAGAAAACCTGGGCGATGCCTTGCATTACCTGAAAGACGGCATGGAATGCGAAGCTGTTTTCTACGACGGCAAAGCCATCTCGGTCGAGCTGCCAACGACCATCGTGCGCCAGATCGTCTACTCTGAGCCTGCGGTCAAGGGCAATACCTCGGGTAACGTACTGAAAGAAGCCAAAATCGAAAACGCCATCGAAGCGCATTGCCATATCGTGCAAGTGCCTTTGTTCGTCAGCGGCGACGACGCGATCGAAATCGACACCCGCACCAATGAATACAAGCGCGTGATCCGCAACTAATTCGCCCTGTATTTAAAAAGGCGGCCCGGGGTTTTCCCTTGGCCGCCTTTTTTTCGCCTGAACCCCGATTTGACGGTTTTCTTTTTTTGGGCGTTTTTTGCGTTTGTGGCTGCTATCCTATGCGCTCACTATCAATGGAGGTGGCATGGATCGCAGGTCTTTCGTGGGAATCGGATTGGCGGCCGGCGCTGCCGCCGGCGCGGCGCGCGCGGACACCCTCGCGCACACCTCGCACACCGCTGCGCACACCGGCGCGAGCGCCGTGCTTGATGCCGGCGTGTTGCGCCAGCAGGCGCTGATGGAAAGCGGAAAACTGAGTGCGCACGCACTGACTTCGCACTATCTGGCGCGCATCCAGAGCATCGACAAGGCGGGGCCGCGCATCAACGCCATCATCGAACTCAATCCGGATGCGCTCCAGATTGCGCGCGACATGGATCGCGAGCGGGCCGCGAACAAGGTGCGCGGGCCGCTGCACGGCATACCCGTACTGTTGAAGGACAATATCGCGACCGGCGACCGCATGCGCACCAGCGCTGGCTCGCTGGCGCTGGCCGGGGTGCACGCCGCGCGCGACGCGCACGTGGCCGCGCAACTGCGCGCGGCCGGCGCCGTCATCCTCGGCAAGACCAACTTGAGCGAGTGGGCGAATATGCGCTCGACCCATTCCGTCAGCGGCTGGAGCGGGCGCGGCGGCCTGACCCGCAATCCCTACGCGCTGGACCGCAATTGCAGCGGCTCCAGCTCCGGTTCCGGCGCGGCCATCGCGGCCGGCCTGGCGACCCTGGCGGTAGGCACCGAGACGGACGGCTCCATCGTTTCGCCGGCCTCGATCTGCGGCCTGGTCGGCATCAAGCCCACCCTGGGCCTGATCAGCCGCGCCGGCATCGTCCCGATCGCCCATTCGCAGGACACGGCCGGGCCGATGGCGCGCAGCGTCACCGATGCCGCGCTGCTGCTGAGCGCGCTGGCCGGCGCCGATCCCGCCGACCCGGCCAGCGCTGGCGGCGGCGCCGTTCCCGACTACAGCAAGTCGCTCGACAAGAATGGTTTGCGCGGCATGCGCATCGGCGTGGCGCGCAATTTCTTTGGCAGTAACGACATGCTGGACGCCGTCATCGAGCGGGCGCTGCTGGTACTCAAGGCGCAGGGTGCGATTCTGGTCGATCCGGTCGAGGTGCCCAATCTGGGCAAGTACGCCGACAGCGAAACCGAGGTGCTGCTGTACGAATTCAAGGCCGGCCTGGCCGCCTATCTGAAGGCGTATGCGCCCGACGCGCCGGTGGCCGACATGGCCGGGCTGATCGCCTTCAACCAGAAAAACCAGGCCACCGAGCTGGCGTATTTCGGCCAGGAGTACCTGCTGCGCGCCGAGGCCAAGGGGGGACTCGAGAGCAAGGAGTATCTGGACGCGCTGGCGAATAACCAGCGCTATTCACGCGCCGAGGGCATCGACCAGGTCATGCGCGAGCAGCGCCTGGACGCCCTGGTGGCGCCGACCGGCGGGCCGGCCTGGCTGACGGACTTCATCAACGGCGACCATTTCGGCGGCAGCTTTTCGACGCCGGCGGCGGTGGCCGGTTACCCGCACATCACGGTGCCGGCCGGCTTCGTGCACGGCTTGCCGGTCGGGCTGTCGTTTGTCGGCGGCAGTTACAGCGAGGCGGCGCTGATCAGGATGGCTTACGCCTACGAGCAGGCCAGCTTGCAGCGGCGCGCGCCGCGCTTCCCGGCCAGCGTGACGGTGGCGCTCAAGTAGGTTGCTGGCGGAGGGCCGACAATCGATATCGGGCTGGCCGCGGGATCGATGCGGGACCGAGGTAGAGGCGACGCAGGTTCGACGCAGGATCGTGCGCCGCGCGTCGCGGGCTTGCGCTGCTAGGCGCTGC